>DASZRW010000028.1:0-1818 GCA_035549015.1 Kapaibacterium sp. (SeqCode) | reverse complement strand
CGCACTGCCTCGTCACGAAACTCCTTCGTGTACGTTGTTCGCGTGCGTGCAACGGGGTTGCTCTGCTGCGCTCGTTTGCTCATCGAACACCTCCTGAGGAACGTTACTCCTCATTCTCTGTCCACTAAAGCGGGGGTGGGGCACTACGCATATCATGTGTTGAGCGGGTGATCATGAGCCTGTAGGCCATGAGCTCACCATACGATTGAGTCTCTCGGCTGCCTCATTGATCTCGAACTGGTTGGGAGCGCCGTCCGCGTGATCCTCCAGTAGCGTCACAGCGGTCCGGGCATCATCATTCACCAGGTCGAATAGTGACTCATGACTGCTTGCGGACGCTGGTGCATTACGGAGGAATTCCGCCGCGAGCCAGTAGAGCTGGCGACTATCCGGTTCAAGGAAGTACATCGTGAACGTCTCGATCAGCCAGAGGAGATGGTTCATATCGCGACATGCCATCCATGCATCGTAGGCAGTGGCGTAGCGCACAGCGAAGTTTCTCGCCGGGATGCATGCCTCTTGCTCTCTGAGCCATGTAGTAAACGTCATTGCGCACCTCCTCCATGCCGGCGGGAGGTCTTGATCACGCCGCGGCGTCCCTGGTGAATCTGCCGGAGAGGTCTGTACCCACGCTTATCCGAGCAGATCCGGCATAGCTCCTCACCGTTGTTGATGAGCACAACACCGTCGCGCATGCAGTAGGTCACCACGTTGTCAGTGGAGCACCCACAATCCGTACAGGTCATCATGGATGCACCTCCTCAGCGCGCAAGGCGCCGGCATCAGGTGGCGGGGTGGCGTCCATGGAACGGCGCTCCAGAGCCTCATGCATGGCGCGGAAGCGATCGATCAGGTGATCGCATGGCATGGCAAGCAACTCGCGCGCGAAGAGCTTCTTCGCATTACCGCCGGGCCGCCTGTAGCCCGCTGCCTCCAGCCATTCATTTGCCTTGGGATTGATCCACCCTTCATACAGGCGGTTCATCATCGCGCTCGGAATGGTGGGCTCGAACATGCCCTGCGCCCGGCGCGTCTGCCCAAGCGCCCACTGGTCGCGCAGCCATTGCCGCAGCTCCTGGCCGCTGATGATCGCGCCGCTATCGAGCTGCCAGGATCCCAGATCTTCGCAGTACTCGATGCCGCACGGGATGGCATGGAACCGCAGCCGGCTCAGCATGGCCGGCGTGCAGTATTGGGTGGAGGCCCGTCGCGCGGCATCGGCAGCTCGTTGCAGCGTGATCCGGAATGCCCGGGCCTGCTGCGGCGTCAGGTCCGTGCTGGTAGTGACATCATAGGCGCCGAGAGCAACCCGATAAGCTGTCATCATCCATACCCAGCAGTGCCTTCAGAGTATGAATGGCCTTGATATCCTCCTGGAAGGTGCTCATCGTACGGCCCTCCTCTGCTTGCGCGGGTCCGGCATTTCATCGGCGAAATGTTCACCGAGACTGCGCCCATCCTTCGGCATCACGCTCTCGAGGATGCCGGCGATGCGCTGTGCCGCATCGCGCTGCTCCTCCTCGAGCATGGCTCGCTTCGCACGGAGCGATTTCAGCTTGACCACATCGGGGGACTCGTTGATACGCCGTTGCAGTCGCCGTATGTCCTTGTCAATGGCGGCGGCACGTGTGGCGCTCGCGGTGATGCGCGTGCTCTGCTGCGTCACATACTCATGCTGTTCGCGCGGGACACTGCGGAGGTCGACCTCCGCGGCCGCAACGGCGATCGCATGGCCGTTCATCTTCAGATCGTTGCTCATGTGTACTCCATGGTTTGAATTCATTGCCAGATATCATCCGCCTCATCCAGATGCCGGTC
>DASZRW010000027.1:0-4622 GCA_035549015.1 Kapaibacterium sp. (SeqCode) | reverse complement strand
GCGGCTCGGCAACATCGACGGTTCGGGAAGAGATATCATTGCCCTGACGGCGGAGAATGACAACGGGATCCTTGCGGCCACACAGGTCCCGGAAACGGAGCATGCCGGTGAATCCGGGATGTGCCTTTCCCACCTTTATCATGGCAGCAGCCCTGCCGGGGAGAGAGAATGATGAACCGACTTTTGCGATATATGGCAACCCTGGTTCTGGCGCTGGCGGCGCCTGTGGTAGTCGTTGCCCAGATCTCGCCGTGCAACATGGGCCGGGATCTGCAGCATGAACCGCGCAACCCCGCGGCGATCTGCATGCCGCTGGTCGGGCGAATGGATGACTTTCAAGGCCCATGTTCAATCAATCAGGGAGGAGGGCAATTTGGCAATCAGCTTGCACCAGTTGGCGATGTGGACAACTCAGGAACTGTAGATTTTGTTGTTGGTCATCGTCTTTGTGACTCCAACTTAAGCCTTCGCGCCGAAGAATTATTGTTATACAATGGAGTTCACAATGGTTTGCCGTCTTCATTCGGTGGATATCGTATTGGGCCGACAGAACGAAATTCTATTACCAAATTTGTGGCGGCAGGAGATTGGGATGCAGATGGGCACATCGATCTTGCAGTACGAGTCCAAATCCTTGGCGATACGAGCGAGGGAAATCATTCTGGGTTCGAGACATCGGAACTTGTAATATTTTGGGGGAACAGTCTTGGACAATTTTCCCTCAATGACACTTCGACGCTCGCGTCAGAAGCAAATATGTGGCTTGGGATCAGTGCTGGATGCGGGGCTGATATCGATGGTGACGGTGTTGACGATCTTGTTGTGACAAATAGCGATGGCTTCTCGAACGGTGCCGTCCAGAAAATGCCTTGGCTCCACGCCTTTCGGGGACATCCGTACAAACGCTGGGGACGGGATGGGATATCCCGAACGGCCGACCTTGCTTGGTGGAATGCTCCATATGCGGACCTGACGGTAATCGACCATGATCATGACGGGGCGCCGGATATCGTATTCAACAGTAATAGTGGGGACTTCACGAAGGTGTCAGTGCTCTATGGGAGTACTGATGGAAAGCTGCCTGACACAAATGGGGCACAGGCTGTCGATCTTCGGGCGTCCAACTCCAGGCGTGCGATTTTTTCCGACGTGACCGGCGATGGCATTCCTGAACTGGTTGCATGCTCGGGTCGGGATGACTTCGTGAAGGTCTTCGTTGGGTTCAAGGGACAGCGCCTGCTGGAACAGTACGGCTCCGGCCACGACACGGCACAGCCCGGAAGCGGGAAATGGTGGGGGCGTCCGTGGGATACGGTCTGGCTGCCGCGCAGGATCAATCCGGAATGGTTCGGCGATGATGACCGGCTGTTTGATCTCGGCGATGCCAACCTGGATGGTGTCGGGGACATCTTCGCCTTCAGTTGGCCGTACATGGTAGAGTACAATGGTGGAAGCCGGCTGGACTCGCTTGTCGATGCACTGATCGACATCACACCGGGGACGGAGATCGGCATCCTGAAGCGGCTCGGCAACATCGACGGTTCGGGAAGAGATATCATTGCCCTGACCGCTGGTAATGAGATCCGTTTCTATGCACCGACACACGAGATCTCCTCGTTTGGTTATGACCACGATCTGCCGCCGGGCACCGGCGTTGCGGCGGTGGAACGGCCATTGGTGCCCGCGGCCCCCACGCTCCGGCTCGCCGCCGTTCCCAACCCCTCCCGTGGCGAGATCCGGTTCTCGTGGAGCGGAGAAGGCCTTGATGGAACTGCTTTGATTACGATTCACGATCTCGCCGGTCACGAGGTTGCCCGATGTGACGCCCCAGCCCGTGAGGGGGTGGCCATCTGCGGCATTGCGGGACTTCCCGCAGGTGAATACGCAGTTCGGTTCCTCTGCGGCCACCACACGGCCGCCACGACAATCGCGATCTCGCGATAACCGTGATGCCCCGCCAATCCGGTTATCGCAAACAGTCCCTGTGCTGAATCACTGTACACATGTGCCGGGCGCCCCTGAGTCGTTCGGCATGGGAGCATGCTGCTCCGCATATACACGACCACCAGGAGGACAATCATGCAACTCCTTTCCCCTCCGTGCCGGCAACCTGCCGGCAGCCGCCGGCTGTTCCCAACCTGCGGCCTGCTCCCGATTGCCTGCGGCCTTCTGCTTCTCATCGCGCATGCGCTGCATGCGCAGTCCGTTGCCCCGCCTCCGTCGCCGGCCCCGATGGCGCCTCCACCGGAGCAGCAGGGCTCGGCGCTGGAACCGGCGCCCCCCTGTATCGGCTGCTACAGGGGATTCGTCTACGATTCCGTGTTCCGCATAGGAGCCCACTTCAACGGGAGCTGGCCGGGAGCGCCGCAGTTTCTGAAGGATACGCTCCATATCGGCATCACGCAGATGTACGGGCAACCATACCTGTACCAGTTCTTCTATCCAACGGATACCAGCGATGCGCGCGTGAACTGGGTCCACGGCCTGCAGCGGCAGTTCTGGCGCGACGTAAAGGCGGCCGATCTGAAGGTGATCCTGCAGCCCGGCAACGTCTCGGCGATTGCAAAGGGGTCCAAGATGTCGGAGGCGTTCTTCGGCCAGTCCACCAGCGACACGATTCATCGTATCGATTTTGCAACCCTCGGCTCCAATGACGGCGGTATTGACAGGCCCGAACGTAGCTTTTTTTGGGGCGGCATGTTTCTACAATCCCCCTCCTTAACCACCCCCCAGCTCATGGCCGGTGAACCGCACTGGACCGCCATGGGAATCGCACAGCTTGGATACTACCTGTCGTCCCAATCCGCGGACACGGGCAAGTACGACATTGCAATCGCACTCAAGATCGACACAGGTGCGACAAGCTTCCGATCCCTGTCTCCAGACAGCCTCATCGCCTACGTCAAGGTCTACCGCCGCATCCCCGTAGGGCAGAGTATCTGCGCCTGCAACCTGTTCGAGTATGTGGACAGTCTGCCGGTCACCAAGGCGGTATACCTCGATACGGCGACAAGTGATCCCCGTGCCGGAAATCTCTACCGGGATGTCACCTTCTCCTTCCGGATATCCGAACCGGCGATCACGGCGGCGGCTCCGCTCAAGATCGTGCTGGGCACGGGGGATACCGTGCAGGCATTCACGGCCGGTACATATCCGAAGTACGTGCCGCGCGGCGGTTTTCTCGGCTGGGGAATGCAGCGGGCACCTATCACGGGAACCCAGCGGATACGGCTCCCCGGTTCAACCGCTACTGCGGCCGCCTTCGCAACGCCCTCGTTGCGGGCGGCTACTACGATTCTGCGAAGGTGTTTGATGCTCCCGCCTTCATCGACCATGGGGACTACGGCTACGAGGTCCGTACCACGCGCAAGGTGGATGTCACGATGATGCGGGGGCGGATGGCGCCCCACACCTATGCCCTGCTTCGCCGGGGAGCATTCAACGACACCATCCAGGGATCGATCAATGCCGTGTTCAACGATACAACGCTCAGCGGCGCGATGAACACGCAGATGATGCGGTTCGGCGTGGTTGATGAACACGCCGTGGAAAAGTATCGCGGATACATGGACGTTGCGGCACGTGTGCAGCGGGCGATACTGGCGCACGACAGCACGGACACGCGCGGCATCTGGGTGAACCCGCAGGCGGACGGCCCTGCCATGCGTATTCTCTCGGGTGATCTGGATACCACTGCAATCCGTATGGTTCCCATGATGGCGGACCAGTGGTATAACTTCGGCGGCCTGATTCCCGTTGCCTATGCCAACCCCGATTCGATGAACGGCAGCGCCGCGCTCACCGGCCTCTACCCCGCCTCCGGTGCGGGCCGGACCATTCTGTACAACACCACGGACGACCACGAACTCTATCTGGGACAGACGCTGAAGGCGGACACTGAACGGCTCAATCAGATGGTGCAGATGATCAACGGTGCGCGCTTCATGTTCCGTCACATTCGCCGCGAGTCCTACCCCGTTTACTCCGTGGTACAGGTGCATGGTTATCTCGCTGGGGATCAGAATGGTTACGCCAGCCCGCGGGCCTGGCAGTTCCCGATCGTCACGCCAGAGGAGATCACCGTGCAGGCATGGCTTGCCCTGAACACCGGAGTTGACGGCATGTGGTTCAGTGATTTTACATACGACGATGCCCGGGAGTTCGGTGTAATACACTGGCTGTACGGTGCGGACTCCTCCGGTCACGTCGATTCACTGGATTACCGAGATTCAGTGTTTTCCGGCGACCCGTTCAAGGCCACCAACCCGAACTGGAGACTCCCGAAGATGTGGACAGGCTTTCACAGCCGCTTTGCGGCGGTGAAGCGTGTGACGGATGACTTCCATCATAACATCATCCCGGTATATCAGAAGCTGAACCACAACGGCATTCGCATGAACCTCTGGCGCGATACGAATTTCGTCGCCATGCCGATGATCGATTCCTTGTACGCGATGCGTGCAGCCCGCTTCAAGTCGGGTTGCCCCACCCCCGCTTTAGTGGATACAGAATGAGGAGTAACGTTCCTCAGGAGGTGTTCGATGAGCAAACGAGCGCAGCAGAGCAACCCCGTTGCACGCACGCGAACAACGTACACGAAGGAGTTTCGTGACGAGGCAGTG
>DASZRW010000026.1:0-17287 GCA_035549015.1 Kapaibacterium sp. (SeqCode) | reverse complement strand
TCGAACGGTTGATCGGCTGGCTGAAGGAATACCGGCGGATCGGCACCCGGCATGAGAAGTTGGCCGTGATGTACCACGGCATGGTTCTACTCGCATTTATCAGCGAATACCTCGCACATCATTTGTCAGACACAGCCTAGTATTGAAGGCACAATCAGGAATTTCAGAAAAGGCATACTGTGCAACTGTTGTCTGAGGTGTTTCGACTCGTCGAGACTTAGCTGCTTGACATGCACCGATGCTTACGCGATGCGAATTGCGCGCCTCTCGGTCGTTCTCTCTACGTAGAACAAATATCGATGTGTCAACAGAGGCACGATCAAATACCCCACTCTTGAGATCCACGACAACATCCAAGGCCACGTTAGCTAGAAGGAACTGTCGCAGTTCTTTGTAATATGTGTTTGTTAATATGCCATTAGGGATTATGAATCCAAGTCGCCCGTTGTCGCGAAGAAGCTTCGTCCCTTGTTCAATGAAGAAAGCGAACAAATCTGGCTGATACGCTGCGGCTTCGTACTTTCGAGGCAAATATACTTTTTCCATATCAGACAGGCTTTGACTACGAACGTACGGTGGATTCCCAATCACCGCATCGAAGCCACCCGCCCGCATCACTTCCGCGAATTCCCGTTTCCAGTCGAATGCATTGATGCGCATGCGGGTTTCGAGATCCAGCGCAAGGTTCGCGGGATCGTTGAAGAAGTCGGGACCGATCAGCGAGTTGCCGCACTTGATGTTGTTGGCCAGATCGGGGAGTACCCGGTCATGCATGAGCTTCATTTGACGGCCAAGGGATTGATCGCTCTCCCCTTCCAGCATCTTCAACAGCAACGAAAGCTTCGTCACCTCAACAGCCTGGCGATCGATATCTACGCCGTAGATGTTGTTCAGAAGGATACGTTTCTTCTCCCCCGTGGTAAGACGCCAGTTCGCCACGGAGGGCGTGAACAGATCGCCGGACGTTGGAAGCGCGGCTCCCTGATAGATCGGAGGGTCCTTACGTGTCGCAAGCTTTTCCGGCTCGTTTGCGCTGTACCATTCGAGATGCCAATCCAGCAGGAAGCGATAGGCCACGAGCAGGAAGGAGCCGGAGCCGCACGCGGGATCGAGCACGCGGAGTTTGGCAACATCCTTCGGCGTCTTCCCCTCCACGAGCTTTCCCACGGTGTTCCGGACAATGTATTCCGCGATGTACTCCGGCGTGTAATAGACGCCGCCGGCCTTGCGCACTTCCGGCTTTTCCTCGATGGTGGCACGATGCTTTGCATCGAGAGAGATCACCTTGCCAAGGAACTGCTCGTAGACCTGGCCAAGAATGCTTGCGGGGAATACCGAGAACTCGTACGCTGATTCGGGATAGTAGAGGCGGCGGAATATTTCCTTCAACGGCCGGTCATCGATCACAAGATCGGGCGTCAGTTCATCCGGCTGTTCGGCCTGGCCTCGCTCCTGCTTGAAGTGAAAGAGACCGGAGTTATACCGCGCGTCCGCCTGGTGAAAGATCTGCATCAACCGCGGGTAGATGTTCGCGCCGTTCCGCAACGAGAGCAACCGGCCATACTCCTCTATGCCGCGATCCTCGCAGATGCGAAGGAAGATGATACGATCGATGGTACGCTGTACGGCGTCGTTAAGATCGCTTTGCGATAGCTCTTCATTCCGCTTCGCAATATCCTTCGCCAGCATGTCGCGCCACGATTCTATCTCCTCCAGGAAGACGCCGTCCACTTCGGCAGTCCCGCGCTTCGCCTTCGCCGATTCCGCGTAGCGGTCGAAGGAGCCCTGAAGAACTGCTTCCTTGCTGAAGATTGCGGCAAATTCGTCCCACTTCTCCGCGAACTGCTCGAATGTGAAATACATGATGCGCGCCACGGACGCACGGTCCAGCCGGTCCGGCTTGACACGGCAATCGTAGACGGCAATTTCCTCGAAGTCCGTAAGGATGCTCAATGGCAGCTTCGCGCTCCACGCATAGCGGCGGAGCTGGAACGCCGGCTCTCTGTTCTCCTTGATGTTGACCGCCGGCTTCTTCGCCTCAAGAAAGAACTTCCGTTCCGGCCCGATCTTGAAGCAGTAATCGGGCGCCTTCGTCATGCCCCCCACCTTTACCTGTGCTTCGTGAATCACATCCCGGTACTTCTCGGCATATCCCGCCTTGTTGATCACGTCCCAGCCCAGCAGTTCAAACACCGGGTTCAGGTAATCAACGCGGAGCTGCGTTTCGTTGAACTGCCCGCGGTGGTAGTCGTCACGGTTGCGAGCGAATCGTTCGATGAGGTGGGTAAGCTGGTCCGGTGCTGGCATGGAAGTATCAGAAGAAGGTAGCAGAGAAACAATGAAAACGCTCGCAGCCCTTCCGGCCTGAAGCGTGGCGCGTAAACACTAACACCCGTCGAGATCGTGGCAACGGCGCGCCACCGGCGCCGCGGTTCGGTTGGACGGACACGGCCGGCCGTCTCTCAGCATTCCACCGCCCACCAGCATCACATATCGCCCTGCAACCGGCTCTACTCCCCTTCATCCCGTTTCAACTTCTCGCGCAACCGTGCCGCCACGCGTTCGGTGAAGCCGTGATCGTTCGCAATGACATCGAGCAGCTTGCGCGTGATACCGCCGGGGATGATCTTCCCGACCTCCCAATCAGACACGGTTTGCCGCCGCTTCAGCCCTACGCGTTCGGCAAACTGGCCTTGCGTATCGCCGATGTGGCGCCGTAGCAGGTAGATATTCTCCGGTGTCCAATCCATCGGGCAAAGCTACTGTACCGATAGATGCGACGGAATTAGATGCACAGTAGATGTGCCAACAAAGCCATGACAACCTTATGAATACTATTGCCTTTGCACAGTAACTGTGCATATATTGGATGCACGCTTAGTGTGCTATAGAGCTGGCCTTCCGGCCGCGTCTATTCCCGTTCACTCACCATAGGAGGCGGCACCATGAGCAATGCATCAACCGAACCGGAAGAGCCGGCCCCAGCGGAACCCGTACCGCAAATGGAATCGCACCTGGGGGCGGTTCATATCCTGCACGCTGTTGTTGGCGGCGTTGTGGAGTACCTCCAGGACAAGGGGGATTCCGATGGCGAGTGGCTGGCTTCGGCCCTGCTCAACGTGAACAGATTGATTCGCAACACCCTCCCGGCTCACGCCCTGGACGAACAGCACCTGGCCGCCGCGTTCGTGGTGGTGCAGGATGCCGCACGCCACGCACGCGAAGCAGCGGCGGCCGATTGGATGGACACGGGAATCACGGATCAATCACACGGGGCACAATCGAGCGAGGAGATAACGCTATGAGTGAGGGACCGAAGAAGAACAGCTTCCGGGAACCGCCCTTCCGGGGCATCCTTGCGGAGATCGCACGGGAGGAAGGGGTTACACGTCAGGCCGTGCAGAAGCGTACGTCACGGGGCGATCCGGACACCCTTGCACGGATCGCGGTGAAGGTCCGGGAGCGGCAGAGCAAGGCGGCGAAGCCGGAGTAGCCCGTTACGCCGTTGCCATGACTCGCCGTGTACAATGCCGGCGCCTGCTGTTCATGTGCAGCACTCCCCCACAATGCAGCGGGCGCCCTCCATCGGAGCAGCGCCCGTTTGATTCACGTCCCCGTTGTTGAACGGAGTACCCTATTGCAGCCCCCACGGCGGAATCACCAGCGTTGAGGAACCATCAGGGATGAAGCTTCGGCATACGCCGCTTTCGCTTCCGATGTGACCGCCACGACCGGGCGCAACGCTCACGATCTGGTTGCCCGCCGAATCGTAAACCACTGGCGTCCCATTATTGAACGTCGGGAGCGTCTGGCCGTTCCCGCATGGATCAGCAATGCCTTGATCATCATAACACCAGTAGGAAGAGCCGCAACAATGGTACATGACGCTCCAGGAGCGATACTGTTCGTTGTATTCGTAGAGGTACTCCGAACAGCCATCGCGCCCCACGACATACCAGTATTGAATATCCGCATGCGCAATGCCACGGGCGGCGGTCAGCATGATGCCAGCTCCGATCACGGCGAAGATTGCTCGCTTCATCAATTCAATCCCCCCATGATGCTCGCCGATATCATGAGCGTGGCGCTGTAGTCAGGGGCGAAGCATATGCCATTGCCATTGCTTCCGGATGAATAGACGCCGCCGGTACCCGGTGCAACTGTAGAGATAAGATTGCCGTTGCCGTCAAACGTTGCAATCGTCGCACCACTACCACCCGGAGGCATGGTTGTTCCGTCACAGTGCCACCCATTATCAAGCCATCCGCACGGGTTGGGATCGTCACAATCTCGCGTGAGCATCTTGTAGCAATTATTGTCCAACGTGATCAAGATGATATCAGTACAGTGCTCTCCAACTTCTGAATGAAGATGTTCAACCTTCGTTGCTGCATGCGCAACCATTGCGGAAAGACAAAGCGCCGCCATGACCAAGAGGCCAGCAAGAAATTTCATGATTGTCTCCAGAGTTATTTGATGGTGTACAGGGGTTGCGTGTCTGTGCAATCGAGAACGGTTCGACGGCGCGAAGTTACCATGGGTGCTGTCAAGTCAGGCCGGACAAGCATCACCAAATGCACCCTCTTCCCTATGTACTGGGAAAGATCCACGCTCCGCTTGAATGATATCACAGTATCAATCAGGGCTTGTGTGTCGCAGTCAATTTCGGGTGATATCTGCTCCAAGAGCTTCCCCAATGAATCGCGTAGCCCTATCCGCACATGCCAAAGCACGTGGAGCGGAACCCGCCTAAACTCAGGGGGTGGCATAGCAGTTACACGTACAACTGAAAAGGCGTCACATGCAATCGCCATTCCAGATGTGACCGTAATAGCATCGGTGGTATATGTCTGTTGCCAGAATGTATAGGAGGTTATATCGGTTGAACCCGGAACTTCCGAAAACACCAGCGGGGTGGACTGCTGGCCATCAGTCAGCACGGCGCGCGTGGTTACGTTCATAGCCGCGTACGATGCTGCGTACTCGATTCGTGTAGCCTTCGATGATGCAGGCATGGCGGTTTGTGCGTGTACCTGGACGGACACGAGAGCAATAAGCAAGACGGCGGCGAATGCTGGTGATCGCCTCATAACACATCCTCCATTCAAGTGAACAATGACGGCGGGAGGTGCCGCAAACATACGTGTGTGGAACAGTAACGGCGGCAACATACGGTAAAGGTTGGGGCATGTCAAGAGGGGGCCGGTTACAAGGCAACGAGTACCCATTTGGGGTATCATGTCCGAATGAGGGGGGATCGGAAGGGGCTCACCCCGCAACATTCACTTGCTGGCCTGCAACGTTCACCTGCATCACGGGCAACTTCAGCCGGCGAAGGCGCGCAAGCGATTCAAGCGCCCGCACATAGCGCCGTTGCACGGCCGTCAGCTTCCGTTCCCAGAAGTCCGCTTCCGCGAACGTCATCCCCTTCGCCATTTTCGAGTCGTACACGAAAACGACGTCGTGGTAGTGGATCCAGCACAATACGAGATGATCAATCGCGAGCCGTTCGAGCGCCGGAGATCTCGCATACTCCAGTTCCTTACGAAGCCGGTCAATACCCGCCCGGCTACACTCTTCAAGGGTACAGACGCCAAGATTACTCAGAGCACCTTGCAGCGCAAGCGACGCAATGCCGATGTTCCATGTCTGTGCCGGATGCGCCACGAAGTATTTCCGGAGCGCTTCCCGGTCCGCTCGTTCCGGCTTCACGGTGTTGCAGGCACGCATGAGCTTCGCCAGTTCGTCCGCTTCAGGTTGCGTTAGTTCTGCCATGTCGTTTCCTCCGCCATTGTCCGCGGTGCTGGTGGTAGCCGCTCGCAAGCAGCGCCGTCGTTATCAACCGTTGAACTTCCCGCTCGCTCTCGATCGCCTGACGGTCCTTCATGTGGAAGCATTCGCGCGACTCACGTTCCCGTTGCCGTTCCTCGTCTCTTCTCCGGCGTTCCAATTGGTCAAGGTGCATGGCCAGTTGCCCAAGCTCTCCGGCCCCGACATACTCCGAACGCACGCGGCGGCCGTCCCGAATCTTCCGGTAGTAGTAAGCGCCGTTTCGGCGTTGCTCCCAAGCCATGAATTGCCCCCGCTGTTGTGCTACATGCGTGCTTCCCCCCCGCTTCAGATCGTAATCGCGGAACCACATGGTACGACGCGTAAACCTGCAACTTCATTCTATCCCGGATTGCTTCTTGCGGTGTCCGTCCGTCCAGATTGCATAGTAATCAGACGGACGGACGCCCTATTGTCCGCTGTCCAGCTCCTGTGTCCAATCGTTGGACAGCTCGCCGGACGACTCTCCAGCGCTCAACGTTCCGGGGCGAACCCCCTTCACCCAGCTACCAACTGTTGAAGGAGCGCGCCCGATAGCTCCCGCGATTGTTCGCACGCTCTCCCCTCTTTGATACCGTTCAACGGCTTCACGCCGTAACTGTGCTCGTTCCATATCACCGGGATCAGCATTGATTTCGCTCACCAGCTTGTATTGTCCAGTGAACGAGAACAGAAGGGCGGATTCGTTATATCGAAGAATCATCGAGCGCTGTTTAATCGCCGTCGCAACACCATTGCCCTTCGTGATGGATAGGAACTTCGTGAGCGGATCATGTGTCTCGTATCGAAGATCGATCACGGATCGGCACTTCTGGACAAATGCAGCCGAGTTGATTACCTGCGATTGATCTGGAGTAGCCCGATAACCAGCTTTCCCCAGATGATTCACGAACAGGACCGCCGTCAGAAATTCCTGGGCTATGGCATCGAACGGTTTCAGAGCCTTTCGCATCTCGGCTGAACTGTTGGGGTCGCGTCCGGGGAAGACATCGCCAAACGAGTCGATAATAATTGCGTCTGCGGGTGCTTCTCGCAGACGCCCGGATAAATCGGCGATGATTTCATCAGGGGCGAGCGTGTTTGCAAATAATATCTCGATCGCATCTAGTGGAACGTCGGGTATCAATGCAAGTTGCTTGAGCAAGGAGCCTGCCACCTGCCCCCGGCTCTCCTCCGTAATAACGATGATAACGCGCCGATGTCGGGGAGTCACCTTCAATCCCAGGAACGCATCTGCCGTCACAATGGCAAGTGCGAGGTGCCGTGTAAACTGACTCTTCCCTACGTCCGGGATACCGACAATTGCGGATACACCCACAGCCGGAAGAATGTTCTCGATGAGAAACCCCTCGTCGCTCTCAGTGCAGGCCAGCAACTCACGAAGGGAGATGAACCGCGATCCGGCCTGTGCTTGCTCCCCATTAACCGACTCAACATTCGTGGCGGTAGCGGCCGCCGGCGGCGGATTGGCAATGATGTCTGTGATCAATTCGTGGAAGCCTTCTTTCGTCCCTCCGAGTTTGAAAAAATCCGATATGTCCTTGCCCTCGCCGTCCGCGATCCAGCATGGGAGCGAAACGGGAATAATCTCGTGCTCGTGCCAAAGCCTCGTTGCCGCCGTACACCCGGTTTCGTCTATGTCGTAGCAACACAGAAGCACATCGGCCCGGCTACGGAGCATCCTTACCGCGTCGGACGATATCCGCGCTGTCTCGCTGTTCAGTGTCACGGCATGAACCCCATGCGCAGTAGCCGCTAAAGCATCTTTCTCGCCCGCCGTAATCATGACCGCATTGCCGTGTTCCGGCAACTGCTCCAGTCCCCAAATGAAGCCTTCAGGTTTCACCCCTACGAAACGGAACCTCGCTTCGCGCTTTGCTGCGAACGGACTATAGAGTTTGTGGGCATGCTCTCCATATGGATAGGCGAATAGAGGAGCGTTTGGAGAGGAACGAACGGTATAGGACTTGCCATCTCGCCCGCTTGCCGTGTACGACGAGACGGAGAGAACGCCGAACCGCTCCAATATATCCGCGTCAATGCCGCATTGCTGCCAGTAGTCGAGTTCCTGCCGGCTGAACGGTTTTTGCCTGATGGAATAATCCTTCCCGTGCCCCTTCGATGTCCGCTGATTAACAGCGTCTTGCGGTTGAAGCCCACAGTCCGCTTCGATCCGCTTCAAGACGTCAGGGAAATTGGTAGCGGGGTTAATTCCGTTCACTCGTGCCGCCAACTCGAAGCAATCGCCGGAGCAGTCGGAGTGCGCAAAGTCCTTGAAGCGCCAGATCCCGCC
The DNA here is from genome assembly GCA_035549015.1 of Kapaibacterium sp. (SeqCode). Taxonomy (GTDB): domain Bacteria; phylum Bacteroidota; class Ignavibacteria; order OLB7; family OLB7; genus JAFDZV01. The sequence continues at coordinate 9,165 of DASZRW010000026.1, read as the reverse complement.
CGAATCACGGTAGACATTGAACGATGGCGTATGTTGCGGCGTTCCCAGAAAGGGATTCGAGATGTGGCGCCCCTCTTCAATCCGGCCGCCCGGAAAGTGTTGCGCCAAGTATTGCTCGAAGATGGCAAATCCGTTTCCGGTTGCGCGGAGAATCGCATCACGGCCCGCCGGTTGGCCGCTCACCGCTTCCCCCTCCCCTGCAACGCGGCTTCAACATCCTGAGCCTTGTACAACACGCGCCGTACGCCAGCAACGCGCATGGGCCGGAGCGTACCGCGGCGGTTCATGGCCTGCAACGTCGGCAGACTCACGTGAAGCCGCTTCGCCGCCTCATGGCGGGAAAGAAGATCAGGGTTCGGTGGTGGTTCGGACGCCGGCGGCGTGCGGGCATCGAGGGCCACAGTAACGGCCTCGGTGATCAGAGACCGTAGACTGTCCAGGGGAAGCGAAAGCAATACCGTTTCGTTCATGTTATGCGCCTTTAGCTTGTTTTGCCTCGCACAAACATGAACCAAAAAAGACGTCCCATGTATGGGACATTTTTGGGACTACTTTGGGACTACGCGAAAATCGCGTCTAAACGCGCAATTAGATCGGAAATTTCAGCCGGTACTTCGTTCTCGTCGCCCCGGCTGCGTTGTCTATACAGAGTTCGTTTGATTTGCCTGGGCTCAGGCTGCGCCCATCGTCCGCTATCGTTCCAAAGGAGTCCCACGTCTGGAAACCCACGATCCCAGAAGAATTGCACGAGTGGAGCAAGCGCGTTCAGTGGACCGTGAAACTTCGCAGATCCTTCACCGCGGAGTGCCTTCGCAAACTCTTCAAGTGTTGTGGTATTGCTGTCCAGATACCGTTTGCCACGATAGAGAAGTCTGCGTAAACCGTCGTACGCGCAAGAAATCATCGCGGCAATGGGATCGGCAACCAACGGCAGAACATTCGCCGGCATTCGGCTCTTGGATTTTGGGCCTTGCGATTCGGCGACAAGTCGCTGCTGAACTTCATGGTCCATCTTCGGGATATGCTGTTTTTTGGCGGGGGGTATGATCTCTAAGATGTCGACCGTAATCCACTGCATTGCTCGACAGAATTTCAAGAACCGTGCGAGAACGTTTCGCACAACCTTTGCCGTAGATGGCTGGAGCGGGCGGCGGATAAAATGGACCGGCCCGCCGTCCTTCGGCTTGATCTTTCGGGGAACACCGGTGGGGTTATTCATCCACCGCGCCACGACTTCCAGCATCGCCTCGTTCGTGATGGCGAAATCATTGGGGAATACGGCTCGCATCATCTCCACGGCAACAATGCGGCGTTGCCGGTGGCGGCGTTTCGCGTGCTCGTCGCTCAGGTCGTCCGCCGTCGCCTTCATGCGGATTTCCATGTACAGGGTCTGCGCATCGGACAACAGGACGCGGCCCGGGGTGATGATTCGCGGAACACGTGACACCTCCGCGCCATGCTTCGGTTTCCCCGGCCGCTTCCCCGCCGCGATCTCTTTGATGACCGTCTTGGCGCGCTTGACGACCGCCGCCGGGGCGTCAGGATCGAATGGCACATTGAGAGAGAACTGCCGCTTCTGATAGATCAGGATGGCCCGTTGTGGCGCCCCCGGCACCCGCGATGCCCGGCCTTCGATGTATGCGCCCTGGATGCCGGGGATAACGACCTTCGGGGTCTGGCGTTTCGGTGGCATGACGAAGATCCCATGTTCTTCATGAATGAATGGCCCGTTGTAACAAAGTTAGACATCCCTGCTCAATGGAAGGGCTTCAGAATCAACAGTCTTACCCCAATTCTTACCCGGGTTCGCAGAGTCGGCCAAATTTCCACAGAATCGCCGCAATTCTGGATTGATCGAACACCCGTTGGGTGTACTCCGAAGCCTGGTTCTGTGATGGGACCGGGCTTTTTTTGTTTAGGGGATTATGAAGAGGATCCGGATGGCCGATCCCCTCCGGGGGTTGGCGCCGGATGCGTGCGCCCCCTCCGGCGCAATCCCCGCCGTCCTTGAACGCATGCCATGACAATACCACCGCACCCATCGTCCATTCGCAGAGGACCGTGCATACCCCTCCATCCCTGCCGATAAATCCCAGAGAAATGTTCGATACCTCCTCCTGCAGCGGCACCCTTTTGAGGCCGTACCCAACCATGTACTTCCTCGCGAGCTTCGATTGGCGGACCTTTCCATCCATTGATGCTGTTCCGGTCTCATACTATCTCCCAACACCCCTTACACGGAGGCAATCATGTTTTCAGATCACCACTCGCGAGCCAGGGTTGCGAGTCATCCGCGGATGCATATGCTCCACCGCATGGTGCGAAGCACCGGACGCGTTCTCATCGCCGCAGCTCTGATCTATCTTGCGGCTGCGTGGCCGCTTCGTGCCCAGTGCGCGGACGGGCCGCCGCACAATCTCTGCGAGGACTCATGCTGCCACACCGATGTGCTGCTCCTCAACACCGGTTACGATCATGCCGCCAACGCCATCTACCCGATCGGAAGTCAGGATAACTACTGGACGGTCGTTGCCGACGGCGCGGCGACGCGTCTGGTCCCGAGGCCGGCCGATGTGATACCACAGGTCGCCATCTGGTCCACGACATTCGCCAACTCACAATGGATCAACGGCAACGGGGGACCGTTGGACCCGCTGAAGGTCAAGGTCACCTATCAGAAGTGCTTCTGTGTCTGCGGCCCGGATTCCACGGACCTCACGTTCACGATGAATATTCTGGCCGATAACGACGCGGTGGTATTTCTGGACGCTGCCGTTGTCGGTACCGTCCCCGCTCCCGGCTACAATACCCCGACCACGCTCGTGTTCACCACGAGGGTGGCACCCGGACGGCATTGCATCGATGTACAGGTCAACAATGACGATGGCGGATTCTCGGGACTGGATATCCAGGGAACGGTTCAGGGAACGGGACTCCTCAAGTACAATTGCTGTGCCGGACCGCCCATTCCGCACGATGATTGCGACACGAATCACCTCGTGATCGGGACGGACAGCACCTGGACGCTCGTAAGCGGGCCTGATCCCGGTACTCATCCGCGTTGCGCGGACAACATTCCAAGTCCATACCCCGGTACCTGGGCTCCGGTTATTCCAGGCACGCAGTGGATCGGCGCCAATCCCACCGGCACTTCACGTCCCGGATGCGTGCCGGGAGACATGTACACCTACCGGAAGAGTTTCTGCGTGGCAGAGGCCGGAACGTTCATCATCACGATCACCGGTTCGGCCGACGACTCCGGAGTGGTGGACCTCAACGGCGTAACGCTCAGCCCGGCGGGAGTCCTCTTCAACTATGCAACCAACACCACGCAGACATACATCGTGGCGCTGGAACCCGGCTGCAACTGCATCGACATCCGAGTGTTCGATCTTGGGTGCGGGATCACCGGCCTTGACGCTCTTGTCGATATTCAGGGCGGGCACCTGCTCAAGCCTCAGTGCTGCCGATGCCCGGACTGCAACAATTCACAGCCGCGAACGCACGCTGGTGAACACGGTGGCATTGCCGGCACGGTAATCCATTCCCTGAACGATCCCGCCGCCGAAGCCAGACCGATGCTGGTGAGCGTGCCCAACCCTGCAACGGGCGAGACAACGGTTCACTATGTGATCGATGGCGAAGCGGACACACACCTGGAGCTATTCAATGCAGCGGGAGAGCGCGTGCTGGTTGTGGACGAAGGAGTCCGGGCCAGAGGAGCGCATGTAGTGCCGATCACGACCAGGAGTCTCCCCTCCGGAGCGTATCGCCTGCAACTGACGTACGGCACCCACCGGCTCTCCACACCGCTGAACGTCCAGAAGTAGTATCACGACGAGCGGCGCCGTACGGCGCAGGATGAACAACAGCAGCCGTGACTCCTCGTTCCCGCGAGGGATCACGGCTGCACTGCATGTGCTGTGCGAACCGGATGGCATCGCGAACTGCTCTGCGGCTGTATGCCATACGGAGGTTGAAAACCGCCGGCCGACACATCCCCTTGTATCCCTTGACACGTATATACCATCCGGGGTATATTAGAGCCATGGAATCTGTGTTCGACATCATCGCAGAGCCGAACCGCCGCGCGATATTGAGCCTCCTGATCTCGTCTCAACAGTCGGTTGGAGAGATCGGGCGCCAGCTTCGCATGCCGCAGCCCACCGTCTCCAAACATCTGCGGGTGCTGCGGGACGCCGGCTTCGTTGAATCCACGGTGGACGCGCAGCGCCGTCTCTACCGGCTCAGGCCGGAACCACTCCGGGAGGTGGATGCCTGGCTGGCACCGTTCCGCCGGTTCTGGTCCGCTCACGTCGATGCTCTCGAACGCTATCTCGACCGCATGGATCAGTCAACATCAACAACAAGACGGCGCGGCCCGGGCCGCCGACGTGACAAGGGAGAAACAAAATGAAGATCAAATTGACCAGCGTATTCGTGGACGATCAGGAGAAGGCCCTCCACTTCTACACGGAGGTATTGGGCTTTGCCAGGAAGTCCGACTTCAGCAACGGCCCGTTTCGCTGGCTGACCGTAGCCTCACCCGAGGAGCCGGACGGCACGGAGCTGCAACTGGCGCTCAACGACAACCCCGCGGCCAGGACGTATCAGCAGGCGATCTATCAGCAGGGTCAGCCGGCGGCCATGTTCTACACGGACGATGTCAAGGGGGACTACGAGCGGATCAAGGCCCGCGGCGCCGAGTTCACGATGCCCCCCACCGACGTGACCGGCTCGACCATTGCGATGCTGAACGACACGTGCGGCAACCTGATTCAACTCGTCCAGCTTGCACGCTGGTAGGCATGCGGTTCGGCGGCGCCGACGGCCGCGGCCTGGGCGGCGGCGTCTCGACCGGCTGAACCCCGGACCACTTCACCAGATGGATGCCGGGCCGGTTCCATTCCGTAGGTTCCGGCCCGCACACCGAAGAACAGGAAGACTGGAAGAGCAGGAAGACTGCAAGAACGGATGAACAGATGACCAATCGCGAACGGTACTCACCGGGTCCGGCCGGCGGGGCACAGGTACGCAAGGATGGAGAGAACTGGACGCTCATCCTCGTACGGGAACTGCATCATTCGCCGGAGAAGGTCTGGCAGGCGCTTACCGATCCGGCGCATCTGCGCGAGTGGGCTCCCTTCGATGCGGACCGAAGCCTCGGCACGGCCGGCGCCACGGTGAAGCTCACCACGGTGGGAGCGCCCACGCCGTACGTTACCGAGACAATGGTAACGCAGGCGGATGCTCCCAACGTGCTCGTGTACAACTGGGGAGGGAACGATGTCCGGTGGGAACTCGAAGCCGTTGATGACGGCACGCGCCTGACGCTCTGGACCAGCATCAATCGCCGCTTCATCTCCATGGGTGCTGCCGGGTGGCACATCTGTCTCGACGTACTGGACCATCTTCTCGGCGAGGTGCCCATCGGCCGCATCGTTGGCGGCGAGGCGTTGGAGTTCGACGGATGGCAGCGCCTGAACGCCGAGTATGCGAGGCAGTTCGGCGTCGAGCCCCCCGCCTGGCGCTCCGGCCCGGGCGCCTGAGCGCTCCAACCGAAGAGTACTGCAAACACACGATCTCGAACTTTCCGGATACGAACATGAACAAGCCGGACATGAGCCAGGACCAGTCCGCATCGGAACTCATCTCGCAGAGGATCGCCGAGCTGGGAGACTGGCGCGGAGAGACTCTCGGCAGAATGCGCACGCTCATCAGGGAAGCGGACCCGGACGTCGTGGAGGAGTGGAAGTGGGTGAAGCCAACGCGTCCGGGGACTCCGATCTGGTCGCACGACGGCATCATCTGCACGGGCGAATCCTACAAGAGTGTCGTGAAGCTTACCTTCGCCAAAGGTGCGTCGCTGAGCGATCCGGCTCATCTCTTCAATTCGAGCCTCGAGGGGAACGTACGCCGCGCGATCGACATCCATGAAGGAGAAGAGGTGGACGAGTCCGCCTTCAAGGCGCTCATTCGCCAGGCGGTCGCCCTCAACAGTTCCGGCAGGACGAAGCCTGCGAGGAAGGCGAAGGGCTGAGGGATCTTCGCCCCCGAACGGATCCCCGGCACCCGCAACTCTTCACACCGGCGTGCACGCAGTTCCGCGCACGTCCCTCTCTCTCTGCATCAACACCCATGACCGAGTTCATCTCCATCCGCGGCGCACGCGAAAACAACCTCAAGGACGTCACGCTCCGGATTCCCAAGCGGAGGCTCACGATCTTCACCGGCGTATCGGGCTCGGGGAAATCGTCGATCGTGTTCGACACGCTTGCAACGGAGGCCCAGCGCCAGCTTTACGAGAACTTCTCGCTCTTCATCCGCAACTTCCTCCCGAAGTATCCGCAGCCGGATGCCGACGCAATCGAGAACCTTCCGATGGCGGTGATCGTGGACCAGAAGCGGCTCGGCGGCGGATCGCATTCCACCGTGGGCACGGTAACCGACATCCATGGCGTGCTGCGTCTGCTCTTCTCTCGCGCGGGCGAACCGTCCGCCGGGGGAGCGATCGCCTATTCGTTCAACGATCCGCGCGGCGCGTGCCCGGAGTGCGGCGGCCTCGGGAAGAAGATCGGCGTGGTCTCGGACGATTTCATCGACATGAGCAAGTCGCTCAATGAAGGCGCGGTGCAGGTACCGTTCTTCAACGACTGGGACGTGCAGGCATACACGTTGAGCGGTTATTTCGACAACGACAAGAAGCTCGGCGCGTTCACATCGGAGGAGATGGAGCTGCTGCTGCACGGCAAGGACCGCAAGTTCAAGGCGCAGTTCGGCGGGAAGACCATCAACCTCACTTACGCCGGCATCATCGCCAAGATCGAACGCTCGTACGTGCAGCGCGACATCAAGACGCTCAGTGAACGGACACAGAAGGCGGTGATGCCCTATCTCAAGCCGCGCGAGTGCCCGTTGTGCAGGGGGGCGCGCCTGAGCCCTGCCGCGCTCGCGAGCAGGATCAACGGCTACAACATCGCCGATCTCTCGTCGCTCGAAATCGGCGAGCTGCTGAGTGTGGTGCGCACGATCGATGAGCCCAAGGCCGGGCCGATCGTGCAGGCGCTCGCCGAGCGGCTGCAGGCGGTGGTGGACATCGGGCTCGAATACCTGAGCCTCAACCGGGAGACGGACACGCTCTCCGGCGGGGAATCGCAGCGGGTGCGGATGGTGAAGCACCTCGGTTCGAGCCTGGTGGATGTGATGTACATCTTCGACGAACCGAGCGTGGGTCTGCATCCGCGCGACGTGCATCGCCTCAACGAGCTGCTCCGGAAACTGCGCGACAAGGGGAACACGGTGATTGTCGTTGAACACGACCCCGCCGTCATCGAGGCCGCCGATCACATCGTGGACGTTGGCCCGGGCGCCGGAAGCGGCGGCGGAACGATCGTCTTCGAGGGCACCTACAGGAAGCTTCTCACGTCCGGCACGCTCACGGGCCGCCATCTCATGCAGGCGCTGCCGATCAAGAAGGAGGCACGCACGCCGGCCGGCCGGCTCCCCGTCAGGAATGCGCGCGCGAACAACCTGAAGAACATCTCCGTTGACATACCGAAGGGCGTGTTCACCGTGGTGACCGGTGTCGCGGGCTCGGGAAAGAGCTCCCTCATCAACGAGGTGTTCCTGGTGCAGCATCCCAACGCGATCGTGATCGATCAATCCGCGGTTGGAACGTCCACGCGGAGCAACCCCGCGACCTACACCGGCGTGATGGACGATCTCCGCAAGGCGTTCGCGTCCGCCAACAAGGTGGACGCGGGGCTCTTCAGCTTCAACTCGAAGGGCGCGTGCGAAGCATGCAACGGCTCCGGAGTGGTCTACACCGATCTCGCATTCCTCGATGCGTTCAAATCGCCGTGCGAAGTCTGCCAGGGGCGCCGCTTCAAGGAGGAAGTGCTGGAGTACAGGCTGGAGGGACGATCGATCAGCGATGTCCTCGCGATGACGGTGGCACAGGCGGTGGAGTTGTTCCAGAAGCGGAAGGAAATCCTCCGCAAGCTGCAGGCGATGCACGACGTGGGGCTCGCCTACCTCACGCTCGGCCAGCCGCTGAGCACCCTCTCCGGCGGGGAGTGCCAGCGTATCAAGCTCGCAAGCGAGCTGCACAAGGACGGCAGCATCTACGTGATGGATGAGCCGACCACCGGATTGCACATGTCCGATATCACACACCTCCTGGCGATCATCGACCGTCTCGTGGACGGCGGAAACACTGTGGTGGTGATCGAGCACAACCTCGACGTGATCCGCAGTGCCGACTGGATCATCGATCTCGGTCCGGAAGGCGGCAGCAAGGGGGGCGAGGTGGTGTTCGAAGGGACGCCGGCGGAACTGGCGAAGGCGAAGCGCTCGCTGACCGGGAAGTATCTGCGACAGCATTGAACTGCGGCGGCAGCATCGCACCAGGCGAATCCGCTCCTCCGGAAATTGCAGCGCCGCCCCGAACATGCCGGGACGGCGCTCGCTGAACAATATCACTCGCAGACCGTAGTTGCGGAAGCGGATTCACCAATCGGTAGCGCATGCGCATGCTGGATCCGAGTTTAACTCAGACCCTTTCCTCCGGATCGGACAGAGTCCGCTCACCCGCCCTACCGCACAAGCTGCAGCCGCCGGCTCAGCACGCCGCTCACCGTCTCCAGACGGTAGAGATACGTCCCGCTCATGTTGGGTCTGAGTTTTACTCAGACCCTTTCCTCCGGATCGGACAGAGTCCGCTCACCTGCCCTACCGCACAAGCTGCAGGCTGCGGCTCAGCACGCCGCTCATCGTCTCCAGACGGTAGAGATAGGTCCCGCTCATGTTGGGTCTGAGTTTTACTCAGACCCTTTCCTCCGGATCGGACAGAGTCCGCTCACCCGCCCTACCGCACAAGCTGGAGCCGCCGGCTCAGCACGCCGCTCACCGTCTCCAGACGGTAGAGATACGTCCCGCTCATGTTGGGTCTGAGTTTTACTCAGACCCTTTCCTCCGGATCGGACAGAGTCCGCTCGCCCGCCCTACCGCACAAGCTGCAGGCTGCGGCTCAGCACGCCGCTCACCGTCTCCAGACGGTAGAGATACGTCCCGCTCGCAACTGCTCGCCCATTGTGGTCGGTGCCGTCCCACATCACCGTGTGATCACCCGCGCTCACCCCTTCGCTCATCACCAGCAGACGCACC
>DASZRW010000025.1:0-2461 GCA_035549015.1 Kapaibacterium sp. (SeqCode) | reverse complement strand
GGTGCGTCTGCTGGTGATGAGCGAAGGGGTGAGCGCGGGTGATCACACGGTGATGTGGGACGGCACCGACCACAATGGGCGAGCAGTTGCGAGCGGGACGTATCTCTACCGTCTGGAGACGGTGAGCGGCGTGCTGAGCCGGCGGCTCCAGCTTGTGCGGTAGAACCTCGATGCATCGCCGATTCATCGGCAACGCCGGACCGGAAGGGATGGCTTCGTGGCCATCCCTTCCGGCCATCGGTTGCGTAATGCGTAAACCGAAACGTTCATTCAACATGGAAGAACATGCAATTCTCGAGAGGAATACCCTGCACGAACAAATGGCTCATACTGCGATATCTGATGGTGGCGGCGTGTGCAGCCGCGCTCGGTGCCGGCCTTGTCCACGCGCAACCAGTTTCCATTCCCGGGCATTATTATTTCCAGAAGGAATATGGAGGAGTGAGCAATGATGGTCCGGGATATCATCCCATGGAGCGCACCAGCGACAACGGATATATCATGGTGGGTGTCACGACAAGCTTCAACGGCGGGATATATGTGGTGAAGGTGAATGATGCCGGGGCCATTCTCTGGTCCAGGACGTACACCGTTGCCAACGTGACATTGCAGGCCGAGAATATCAGGCAGACCAGGGATGGTGGCTATATCATAGCCGGTTCCTACGGCGCCAGTGCGTATCTGCTGAAGACGGACTCAAAGGGAAATATCCAATGGCAGTATGCGTATCAGGGAGACCACCCGTATTGCCTGGAAGTGCGACAGACCAGTGATGGTGGATACGTCGCGGTTGGAGTTGCCAATCCTGAAGGGCACAATGTGTACGTTCTGAAAGTGAGCAGCACAGGTGTGGTACAGTGGGCGAAATACTACGGTGGAGGCAACCGGGATGTGGGGTGGTCGATACAGCAGGCTGCCGATGGTGGGTACGTTGTCGCCGGATTCACCAACAGTTATTCCGGCGCCGGGATCAACGAACAGATGTTCCTGATGCGGCTTCAGAGCAACGGTACTGTGCAATGGGTGAAGAGATATGGGAATAATCTGACTACCACGACGACCTGCTCGCTGATAAAGACCGCGGATGGAGGGTATATGGCGGTGGGAGTCGATGCCGGCACCCGGCACGTAAACCTTGTCAAGGTGGATTCCGGCGGTGTGCTGCAATGGGCGCGGCAGTACAACTCGGGGCCCAATCCCTGGGTCAGCTATTTCGGCTGCGATATCAAACAGCTTTCGAGCGGTGGCTACGTGGTGGTTGCAACGTTGGGCACCATCTCATATATGCTGAAGACGACGAGTACCGGAACAGTGCTGTGGTCCAGGGCATACGGCGGGACCGCGCAGACTACTGCCTCGAGTGTCGTTGTGACCAATGACGGGTACGCCATGTGCGGCGAGGTGATCACTTCCACTGGATTGTTGCCGAGAGCGGGGGGGACGGACTATTATCTGACCAAGACCGACACCAACGGCGTGGTTGGCTGCAACGTCGATTCGATAGGCACCACCACCACCACCATGTCGGGTACGACCACCATGTCGTTCGGTGTCGTGACACCAGGTCCGCGAGCCACTGCCTCGCTGACGGCATCCTCGCCGGCGACGCAGACGCATGTTGCCTGTTACTCAGTGGTGTATCCGAAGATCTACGACATCGGTATCCACGATGGCGGAGTGGTTGGCTTTGGTTCCATCCACATCGGCGGCGAGGTGGAGCCGAACGATGATCCGGGGCATATCTGGAAGAGCGCGTCGATCTGGCTCCGTACCAGCCAGGACAATGTTGTCGGCTCGCGCGCTGTCGGCTCGATCTACGAACACGAGGGGGAACATCAGAACCCGGTCTTCAACGGATCACCCAACTACCTTTACGTAATGGTGGACAACCTCGGCACCAACACCAGCACGCCGGCAACGCTGAAGGTGTACTGGAGCAGGAGCGCCACCAACACCGGATGGCCCGCGCACTGGGTGAACGATATCGATCCGCTCACCGGACATCTCAATGGGGACCTCGCCGGCACCGTCACCATTCCGGCCCTGCCGCCGGGCGAGAACTATGTCGCCGAGCTTCCCTGGACGCCGCCGAACCCGGCACTCTACGGCGAGACGCAATCCACCTGCTCCTTCCTGGCGCGCATCGAGTCCGACGATGATCCGATGGCATACACGGAGACGGCGAACACGGAGCAGAACACCCGGAACAACAACAACATCGCGTGGCGGAACGAAGTGAACGTGAGCGCGGCGGAGATGAACGCTGGCGATCCGGGACACGACAAGCATCTGCTTGTGCGGAACATGACCGGAGCACCGTTGGCGGTTGGTCTGTCATTGAGCGTACCGCTGGAGGAGCAGGGGATCAATCCGATCATCAGCCAGGGGAGCGTGCACGTGGCGTTGAACGGGCTGTATGCGTTGTGGCACGCGGGGGGGAGCATCGGCACGGGCGTCGTGG
>DASZRW010000024.1:0-17128 GCA_035549015.1 Kapaibacterium sp. (SeqCode) | reverse complement strand
CCTCCTCCGTTGGCCGCCTCCTATGCGGTTCGTGTTCCTCAGGCCGAGGATTTGCCTACAGCTTCCTTCCGACAATGCCTCGCGACACTGCCGTTGCTGTTCGGCTAGCGCTTCCCACCATCTGGGCCCGCTGGGGACTTCCACCCCCTAGTCACGCGCCATGCCTGGCGCACCCAGGAGACGGGCAGGGCATTGCGCCCGCCCGCCGCACTCTGCCTGTATTACCACTTCATTCCTTCCTCCAGTCATTCGATCACCGCCGCTTTGCACGGCACATGACACCGACAGTACACAAACATGTACTCTGCGGTGCGGTCCGGAATCCTGAAGTTGAACGCGTCGCAACCATCGGCCTGCGCCATGCACGCGGGCGTTGCGTAATCCCCCAGCACACACGGTCTCTCCTCATCGGCAGACAGGTCACGATTCGCGGCCGGCCCGGCCATTGCCGCAACCGACGCTTCGATGCAGCCCGTACGGGCACGCCTTTCGAAGCGGTGCCTGCGGCATGTCCAGACCGGCGGCAACACATTCACGTTCACCAATATCACGAGGTCTGTATGAGCATCGTTCACTGGAGCACGCGCCGGCTGCGCGCGGCGATTGGAGTAACCGCAGTGGCATTCGCACTGGGCGCACCGCAGCTTCTCGCACAACGGTTTCAATTTCTGTATGGAACCGGCACCGCCGTGGAGACCGGCATCCACGGCGTAAAGCAATGCGCATCGGGAGGATATGTCGCAGTTGGGGAATCGTTCTGCTGCGGCTCGCCGCACGCTGCATACGTTGTGCGAACCAACGCCGCCGGCGTTCCGATCTGGCAGATGGTGTACAAGTTCGGCTCGGCCGATCGCGCCACCGATGTGGTGGAGCTCGCCAACGGCGACTTCGCAGTCTGCGGCACCACGGACAATCCGAACGGCTGCGCGCCATCGCGCGATATCTTCATCATGCGGATCAACTCCGCCGGCGCGCTGGTGAATGTCAGCACGTACGGCTCGCCAAATGCCGACGAGGAGGCATGGAAGATCGTGGAGGCCCAGGTTGGCGACGGCATCACGACGAACCGGGGCGACTTCATCGTTGCCGGCAGCACAACGAACGGCCAGGCAGCGCCGAGCAGAGACGGATACCTGCTGCGCGTGACATCGGGGCTTCTGTTGATCTGGGATGCGCAGTACGGCGGCCCGTCGGCAAGCAGGGATGAATACTTCTACGGCATCGATGAGGTGCCGGCAGCCATCGGCGGCGCGGGAGATGTGGTGGCAACCGGGGCAACGAATTCCTGGGGAAGCGGCGGCCTGGACGTCTTCACCGTGCGGGCGAACGGCAACAACGGCACAATCGGAATTGCGCCGCAGGGCGCGGCGGTAAGCGGCGGCGCGTTCGATGACGAAGGATATTCCGTGGTGGTGCTCCGCAACGGCCCGAATACCGGCAACATCGTGGTGACCGGCCGCACCAAGGCGCCGGCACCGCCGAGCATTGCGGACGAGGTGCTGATGCTGGAATTGAATGCCAACCCGTGCATTCAGGTGGCGGACCTCGCGTTCGGCGATTTCTCCACCACGCTCGATCGCGGGTATGATCTGAAGGAGGATGCCAACCCGCAACCGGCGGCAAACAGCCAGGTGATCGTTACCGGCTTCACGAACCTCGGGAACCTGGGGGGCGAGAATGTCTTTCTGCAGCGCGTGAACACGGTCTGCGGGCTCACGCTTGCCGGGGCGGGCATGGTCTACGGAGGGATTCGTAATGACGAAGGATGGTCCGTGGACAACGCAACGCACAACAACGCGGCAACACGCGAGACGCCAGGTTATGTGGTCAACGGATTCACGCAGAGCCCCAACCTTCTTCCGCCGGGCGATCCGCAGCAGTTGTATGTCATCAAGACCGATGTGAATCTCTCCAGCGGCTGCGCGGAGGCACCGGTCAACTTCAACTTCGCAACCAACGTGTTCACCACCACCTGCGTCGGCCCGATTGTGGGTTCCATCGGCCAGCTGTGCATCCCGGCAAACAGTGTCGGGCAGATCAACGGAGCCACCCAGATCTGCTACGCATATCCGCGGGCGCAGCAGCGCGGCGGCGGCGGGAACGACGGCGCGGCGGATGCCGGCACGCCGCCAACCATCACGGTGGACGACGAGTCCGTCACATCCTATCCGAATCCTCTGCGCGCCGGATCCACGCTCAACATCCGGTTCGATCTGAAGCGTGCAACCACGGCACACCTTGCCGTGAGCGACGTCGCCGGGCAGATTGTGTACGAGGGGGATGTGGACGTAACGGGCGGCTCCGCAGTCCACATGCTGAACACGAGCGGCTGGCCCGCCGGAGCGTACATCGTGCATGTGACGTCGGGGAGCATGTCCACAACCTCGCGCATCGTGGTCGCGGATCGGTAGCAGCCGCAGCGCACGAACCAGCCGTAGCCGCGCCTGCCCGCGTGTCGCCTCGCAATGCGTTGATGGAGATGTTCACGGTTCAAGGCGCAGGCCGCTTCGCGGCCGGGCGCGGCCATCGGCATCTGTTATCTCCCCCGTCCGCGCGCGAGCAAAGGCGCACGGCAGTATTCACCGTTCGTTCACATTCATCGGAGTTGTTCCATGAAGCATTTCATTTCGCTCCTCGTTGCATTGTTCTTCACACTCGGCATCGCGGAGCCGGCATTGCTGGCGAAAGGAGGTCATCCCAAATCATCCGGGAGCAGGACGGTTCATGTCAGGAGCTATACCAAGAAGAACGGAACGGTTGTGCATGCACACACGCGCACGGCTCCGTCGCACCATCGCTAGCATGCTGGCCATTGCCGGCATGCCGGCCACGGTTCGATAATGGAAGAGCGGCCTCGAGTCCCGGGCGGATCCGGGGCCGGTCCGTTTTCTGCAGCACGGCATCGCGCCGGCACATTTGCGTTGTATCGGCCGGCGCGGCGGTACGAATCGTTCGATATCATACCCTTTGACACACTCCCATCTTGCATAGAACTGCATCGGGGAATATCTTTGGCGCTCCGGGATTCCATCGGGTTTCGATCGTGGCCGTGACAATCAACGGTTCCTATCAGAACCGGAATGCGCTCGAGGGCCAGCAGGCCTTGCAGCGCCGAATGCCGGGAACTCCAAGGTGCCGTGGCCGAGTGGCTAGGCAAAGGTCTGCAAAACCTTCTACAACGGTTCAAATCCGTTCGGCACCTCTCCAGATTTCTCTAACCTCAGAACGATACTTCCCTGGTTCTCATCCTATGGCAACGACATCGGACCTTCGGCCCGGCATTGTGATTCGGTTCAACAACGAATTGTGCACGGTGCTCGAAAGCCAGCATAGAACACCCGGCAATCTCCGCGCCTTTTATCAGGTGAAGATGCGGCAGATCAAGAACGGCAAGCTTCTCGAGAACCGCTTCCGCTCCGGCGAGGAAATCGATATCGTGCGCGTGGAGCGCAAGACGATGCAGTTCCTCTATCGGGATGCCGAGGACATGGTGTTCATGGACACCGAGACCTACGATCAGGTGCATGTTCCGGAGGTTGTAGTGGGCGAGCAGGCCGGCTACCTGAAGGAGTCCGGCGAGGCCACCATCTCCTTCAACGGCTCGGACGTCGTTCAGGTGGAACTTCCGCCGCACGTGACGCTGCTGATCGCGCATACCGAACCGGGTGTCAAGGGGGACACGGCAACGGGCGCAACAAAGCCTGCCACGATGGAGTCCGGCGCCACGGTAATGGTGCCGCTCTTCGTGAACGAAGGCGATATGATCCGTGTGGATACGCGCAGCGGCGAGTATCTCGATCGCGTCAAGAACTGAGAGTTCCCAAACCCGTTGGAGCCCGTTGCAATGGCGGACCAGATGATCGAAATAAACTATCTGAAGCAGCTCCTCGAGATCTTCGATGCGAGCACGGTGAACGATCTTCGGATCGAGCGTGACGGGGTGGAGATCCGCCTTTCGAAGAGCCCGCGGCATGACGCGGTTGCCACGCAGGTGCACTACGCTCCGATACCGATGCCGGTAGGCGAGCCTGCGGTTGCGGCACCGGCCGCATCGGCGCATACCGCTCCCCCGCCGGCCCCGACGCCGGCCCCCTCCGCCCCCGAGACGAACTACCATGAGATCCGTTCTCCCATCGTGGGCACGTTCTACCGCTCCCCGTCACCTTCCGCACCTCCGTTCGTGGAGGTTGGCGCCCACATCACACCGGGCGAGGTGCTCTGCATCGTGGAAGCGATGAAGCTCATGAACGAGATCGAGAGTGATGTCGCCGGCCGCATCGTGAAGATCGTTGCGGAAAACGGGCAGCCGGTGGAATACAACCAATTGCTCTTCCTGGTCGAGCCAGACTGATGTTCAAAAAAGTTCTGATTGCCAATCGCGGGGAAATTGCACTGCGCGTTATTCGTGCATGCCGCGAGATGGGCATCCGTACCGTCAGCGTCTACTCTACCGCCGACTCCAACTCCCTTCACGTCAAGTTCTCAGACGAGGCCGTCTGTATCGGTCCCCCTCCGGGTCGCGACAGTTACCTGAACATCCCCCGCATCATCTCGGCCGCCGCCATCACCAACGCGGATGCAATCCATCCGGGCTATGGCTTCCTGGCGGAGAATGCAGGCTTCGCGGAGATCTGTTCGGAGACAGGCTTCACCTTCATCGGCCCCCAGCCCAGCGCCATACGGCTGATGGGGGACAAGTCCGTTGCCAAGGACACGATGCGCTCCGCCGGCGTTCCGGTGGTGCCGGGAAGCCCGGGAACGGTGGACGATCCGGAGCAGGCGCGCCGCGTGGCCGAAGAGGTTGGCTTCCCGGTGATCGTGAAGGCATCGGCCGGCGGCGGCGGCAAGGGGATGCGCGTTGTGCAGGGCCCGGACGAGATCGAGCACGCCTTCATCACGGCGCAGACCGAGGCGCTGGCGGCATTCGGTGACGGCAGCCTCTACATCGAGAAGTTCATCGAGGAGCCGCGTCACGTGGAGATCCAGGTGATGTGCGATCGCCACGGGAACGGAACGTTCCTCAACGAACGCGAGTGCTCCATCCAGCGGAGGCATCAGAAGCTGATCGAGGAATCACCCAGCCCCATCATCTCGCCGGAACTGCGTGCGAAGATGGGAGAGGCATCGCTGGCGGGCTGCGAGTATGTGAGCTACGAGGGAGCCGGCACGATGGAGTTTCTGGTGGACCGGCACCGGAACTTCTATTTCATGGAGATGAACACGCGCATCCAGGTGGAGCATCCGGTTACGGAGGAGTCGCTCGGGATCGACCTGATCAAGGAACAGATCGCCGTTGCCGCGGGCGAGACGCTCACGCTGCGCCAGGCGCCGCCGCGCAAGCACGCCATCGAGGTGCGCATCAACGCGGAGGATCCGTACAACGACTTCCGCCCCAGCCCGGGCCGCGTCACGACGCTGCATCTGCCGGGGGGCCACGGCGTCCGCATCGACTCCCACGTGTACCAGGGATACACCATCCCGCCGAACTACGACTCGCTTGTTGCGAAGTTGATCACGTTCGGCGAGACGCGTTCCAGCGCCATCGCCAAGATGCGCCGCTCTCTGGACGAGTTCGTGATCGAGGGTGTGAAAACCACGATCCCGTTTCACAAGATGATGATGGAACACGAGGTGTTCCTCAGCGGCCAGTTCGATACGCGCTTCATCGATACCTCCGAATGGCGCGAGCGGCTTCCGAAGGAAGGCCAGCCCTGACGTTCCCGGCCCGCTGTGCCGAACGCCCGCTGTACCGAACACTCGCGGTGCCGAACGCCCGCGGTTTGAAATGCGCTCGCGTCCGTTCGATGCTCCCGCATCGCCAGGGACCGCAGTGTAATCGCTGCTTCCACGCCGACACGCTGCACGGCCTTCCCTGCCGGCCCTGAGGCGCCGTACGCTTCAACGACAATCAACAATCGATCAATCACACAAGCCGCTCCCGATCATGAATTTTCCCGAGCAGATCAAGTATGCCAAGAGCCACGAGTGGCTGCGGCAGGATGGAACCACAGGCTATGTCGGCATCAGCGACTTCGCGCAGTCCGAGCTTGGCGATGTGGTGTTCGTTGACATCTCCGCGAGCGTTGGCGACGAGCTCGAAGCCGGCGAAGCGTTCGGCACGATCGAGGCGGTGAAGACCGTCTCCGATCTCTACATGCCGGTGTCGGGGAAGCTGCTGGAGGTGAACCAGATCATCGTGGACAAGCCGGAGACGATCAACTCCGATCCGTACGGCGATGGCTGGATGATCAGGATCGAGGTGACGGGGGACGCGTCGAACCTGCTGGACTCGAGCGCATACAGCGCCTCGGTTGGGCACTGACGCACGGCCCGAAGCACGATCATCACGAGACATATCTGAACGGCCTTCTTCACGCTGCGTGGAGAGGGCCGTTCCTGTTTCAGTGAAGCAGGCTATGCTGCCGTTCACCCATGGCCTTCCTGCTCCAGCAATGTGCGCACCACCGTCTCCGCCGCATTGGGGCGGGAGAGGCGGCAGGCATTCTCCCGCATCTCGATCATCCGGTTGTGATCGTCCAGCAGGGCATCCAGCTTGTAGCCGAGTACGGAGATGTTGTTGCAGCGGAGCGCCACCCCCTGCTCCAGCAGGTGATCGGCATTCCGCTCCTCCTGTCCGGGAATGGGATCGATGATGGCGAAGATCAGGCCGCTCGCAAGCGCCTCGCTCATGGTAAGCCCCCCAGGCTTCCCGATCAGGATATCCGATGCCGCCATGTATTCGGACATGCGGGTGGTATAGCCTACGGACTCGATCGTCACGCTCCCCGAACCTTCGGCGGAACGGATTGCCGCATCGACGCCGCACTTCATGGCGCGATTGCGGCCGCACATCACCAGTACCTGCACGCGATGCCGCATTCTGCGGAGTGCGGTGACGATCGGGCCGATGGCCGTGCAGCAGATGCCGCCCGCGGAGACCAGAAGCGTTGGCCGCTCCACGTCCAGCCCCAGCTTCAGCCGCGCCTGGCACTTGCTCACCGGCCGCCGGAACGCGGGATCGATCGGTATGCCGCTTACGGTGAGCCTCCGGCGCGCGATGCCGAATCCCGCCATATGTTCGCGCGTCTCCTCCAGCGCCACGAAGTAATGTTCCTGGTCCGGCACCAGCCACATCGAGTGGGCGTCGTAGTCGGTAACCACGATCGCCTGGCGGCATGCGACGCGCCCCTTCGCGCGAAGCCACGTCACCAGCTCGGCCGGAAGGAAGTGCGTGCTGATCACGAGATCCGGATTCACCTCCTCGATGAAACTGAGGCAGCCGTGCAGGTTGATCCGGTTGAATGCCAGGCGGGCCCAGTTGTTGCGCCCGGGACGGTCCGACTTGTCGTACAGCCATCCGAGAAGATGCGGCGCACGATTGGCCATGTTGTAGTGCATCTTCGCATAGAGCGCACGGAAAGGGCGGTTGGCGTAGCTCAGGACATCGGCATGTGCAACCTCGCGTCCGTTTCCAAACGTGCGGAACGCGTGAACCAATGCCTCCGCAGCTCGCACATGCCCGGCTCCCGCCGATGCGGAGAGAATCAGAACGTTCTTGTGTACCGGGTGCATGTTCCCTGCGAGTGTAATTGCCGCGGGGCACGGGTCGCCAACGGTCCTGAACGCAGTTCGGGCTGTGCCCGTGCCTATCGCTATCATTTCATTGTCATGGGTGGAGCGGGTACCGAGCGATGATCCAACCAACAACGTGCTTCAACAGGTCGGCGCGCCGCGAGGCGCATCGGCGTGAGCGACGTGGCAACCGCTCGCGCATGCACGCTGAAGCGTACGTGAAGTTCCGGGCCTGGCGGAGTGCTTCCTCCCTGCATCCCGGACGTATGATTACCGTCGGCGGTAGTGCGACATCCTCTCGGAAGCTACCACCCGAACAGGCGGGAGGAGGAATATCTCATGATAATCTCCCCCCTCTCTGCTCTACATATCGAATCGATAACGACGCAGCCGTGCGAAGCGTTAGAGCCGGCGGGCAGCCGGTCACTCCGGCTCCTCCTCCGCTTCCCCGATGTCCTGATCGCTGATCGGATCGGCCGGTGTCTCCAGCAGCGCACCTGCAGCGCTCAGATATTCGCGGGGCACCAGGACCTTCGCAACCGCCAGAGCACCCACCGTGAAATTCCGCGTGCTGTCCACCTGCGAGAGAACGATCGCCGGAATGCCGTTCGCCTCCAGGCGCCCCGCTATCAGGCGCGCCTCGATCTCGGTGCTCACACGCCGGACGATCTCCCAGTCCGGAATCTCTTCATCTTCCATACGGGTATCCACCTCCTTGTAGAACGGATCGCGTTCGATTTCCTCCGAGCAGAACGGGCATCGTTCAGCCTCTCCGGGAACTTCATGCAGGCATGCAGGGCAGAGCAGCATGGGCGTTGCGTTGTTGCTGAATGGGTTCCGCGAACGCATTCCCGTGCTGAAGGCCTGCGCCGGAACGTGCCGATGGTGTGAATCTACTCAGAACCACCTATCATTCACCATCGGCCTTCCATCTGCATCATTCACCTGTATCTGCATCATTGGTTGTCAGCCCCTCGCCGATATGCTATTTTTCCCTCCTGCATGAACCAACAAACACTTTCCAACCTCGCGACCGCAGCAGGACGCGCTGCCTACCAGGAATACTGGAACGATCTGGTGGTTGAGCAGCAGAGCGCCGTGGTGCCATCGCTGTTCGGCCTGTGGCGCACCGCGGCCTTCGGCGGCGACATGGCGATCACAATGACCGGCACGTCCTACAAGATTGCGCAGCCGCTCGGCGTCCGTGTAGGCACGCGCATCTTCATGGAGGAGATCATCGTCCGGCACTATTTCAACAATGTGCAGGCGCTGGTCTACTTCGGCGCGGTGATTCTGCTGGTCTTTCTGGGACTGCGTTTCGCCGGGCTTCTCTCGGAACGCGTGGCATTGATCGGCATCGCAATCGAGGCCATGATGCTGCTGATGCTCTTCACCGTTCTGTTCTACGCCCCCGAGGATGATCTCACCAGCAACGGCGCAGCCGGCACGCAGAACGGCGACGCGGCGGAGGTGGACGAGGGGAGCGAGGATCGCCAGGTGATTCGCGAGGTGCTGGGCGAACTGGAGGATATCGGCGGGAGCTACGCCACACTGGCGATGCGCCTTGAACAGAGCGCGCATTCGCAGGAGGATGCTCTGCGGGAACTCTCCAACAAAGTCACGGCCATCCAGGGCCTTTCATCGCTCGAGACCCATGCAGAGCGGCTGGACGCAACCAACCTGCTGTTGAACCAGCTGGTGGTTTCGATCGAGGCGATGAGCCAGCGCATCGACATGCTCTTCGGCAAGGAACTCGAGTTCTACGTCCGCAAGGAGTTCGAGCGGATCGTCGGGCGCGCGGCACCCGAGGGGGGCGAGCAATCCGGCGCCTCCCCGTACGAGGAACAGGAGCAATGACACCCCAGCGTACCGCACAGACCGTGATCACACGGCGCAGGCGGGTATCGATCGAGATCTATTTCGTTCTCTATCTCTCGGCGATCATTCTCCTGCTGGGAACCACTCCGTCGCAGCATGCTTCGCGCGAGGAGGGGCTCGAGGATGTGATCCGTCACCTGCTTGCATCGGACTTCCGCGTGAAGGCCGAGAAGGCAGCGCTTGTCTACAGTGTAATCCCTGCAGGCGCCGGCGTGGACACCACCGGTGCAATGCTGAAGCGCGACAGCATCAACACGGTCACCGCCCTGGGAACGTTCTCCTCGGTACGCTTCTCCATCGTCTCCATCGAGGATTCCGCATCCGGCAAACCGGTTCCAACCGGGCGGGCGACGCTCCTGGCCGGCGGCGACAGGAGCGCGATCTTCCAGTGGGCTCCGTCGGCAACGGACCACGACGCCGTCTACCGCATCACCGTTGCCGGCACGGCCACGCCGCTTCCGCCCGAGAATCTTCGCCCCGAGCTTCGCGACCGTGTCAACGAAATACTTCAGCGCAACGGCACGGTGAGCGACACCGTGACGTTCACGATCACGGTGT
The DNA here is from genome assembly GCA_035549015.1 of Kapaibacterium sp. (SeqCode). Classification (GTDB taxonomy): domain Bacteria; phylum Bacteroidota; class Ignavibacteria; order OLB7; family OLB7; genus JAFDZV01. The sequence continues at coordinate 7,120 of DASZRW010000024.1, read as the reverse complement.
TCGCGCTGCGTGACATGGCATCGATCCCGCGTGTCGTGCAGCAACAGACGATGCTTGCAGCGCGCAACGATTCGCAAGCACCCACGGCATCGGTTCCTCCTTCGGCGCTCGTGCCTCCGGCGTTCGCCGGCGGCCCGTTCCAGCTCTCCGCATCGCAGACATTGCTCCCGATGCCGGCCGGCTCGACGTGGTCCAACCAGATCAATCTCTCCGGGCCGGGTTCGTTCAACGACATGACACTGGAAACGAAGGGAGCGCCGACGCGGATCGCGGAACAGTCCGCCACGCGCCTGATGCTCACCGGCACCACGCCGGCAGCCGGCACATCGCAGGAGATCACGCTGACGGCAACGCGCAAGAGCGACGGGCAGCGTGTGTCGGTATCGTTCGGTGTGCGGAGCGTTGCGCCCGACCCGATCGCCACGCTGCTCCCCTCCACGCTGCTCGCCGGGCAGTCCTACGCGCTCAACTTCACGCCGGCCGGCATCGAGAGCCGCCGCGTGGCGGTGGAGGTGACGGACAACGATCGCACGGTCGTCGATCGCAGCGAGTACCGTTCATCCATGCGTTACGTTGCCCCCGAATCCGGCAAGGTGAAGTTCGCCCGCTATCTGGACGGCCAGTTGGTGGACCAGACCACGGTGGACGTGCGGCCGCTTCCGGCCCCCTCGGTGCTCCGCCCTCCCACAACCGCACGCGACGCGCAGGAGGTGCGCATCACGACGATCACCTACGGGACATTGAACGGCCAGCCGAACCGGGGCGTGCTGAAGATCAAGTCCGGCAACGCGGAGGAACCGACCATCGAGTCGGAGGATGCGGACGAGCAGACCAAGCAGATCCGGCAGGTGTGGCGCGTACATCGGCGCGACAGGCAGAACGAGTTCCGCTTCCGGATGTATGTCATCGACCAGCGCGGCAGCCGCCTTGGCAAATCACAGGAGGTAGACTTTGTCGCAGCCGAGTGATGCGCGTTCACGGCGATACGCGTGGCGCGGGCCGCGGGGCCTGTACGCCACGGTTGTCCTGCTGATGCTGGGCGCCGCGGCGGCGCGTGCGCAGGAGGCATATCGTGCAAGCTGGACGCTGCAGGATCGCGCGCACGGGCTGGATCAGAAGCTTGCGGAGGAGATCATCGCCCGTGCCAACGACTGGCTGACGCGCGAGAACCCGCGTGCCCCGACGGCGCGCGTGGACGATCTGCTGCGCGTGACGGTGGTGGGAGAAGTGACGCCGCAGGGAGGGATGCGGATGCGCCTGGACAGGATCGTCTGCGGCTCGATACCGATCGACTCCGGCTTCAACGAGTTCCTGGATACGCTCACGCTTGCCCGCCTGATCCGTCGCGACTGCTACTGGCGGGACGAAACGATCGAGGTGTACAACAAGGGGCTGGCAGCACACATCCCCTTCATCCACGAAGCCGGGATGGAGGATGACTCCGAAGATCCGGCAACGGCCGGACTGCCGGCATCGCATGCGCCGCCGGCATCGGAAGCGCTGCAGCTCCGCGTCGACGAGCGCCTGAATCTCTTCCTCGGAATCGGTTTCGACGAGATAGCGCTTCCCGGCTTCAGCGCCGGCCGCATGCGGCTGGGTCTGGGCTACGAAGGGGTGAAGGCATGGGGCGAACTTCCCGCTCCTCTCGGGAACCGTGAGAGCGCGATCTTCAGCCGCGGCTTCGAAGGAGCCTACGGGCTTGGCGTTGCGTTCGAGAAGGACAATCTTGGGCGGATCATCTACGGTGCCGGGGGAATGATCTCCGTTGCCACGGCGCCGTCGTTGATCGGGAGTGCTGCCGCGGCCGACAGCGTTCATTACTATCTCGGCAAGAGCGGCCTGGCCTACGGCATCGTTCGCATCCCCCGGGACCTCGTGCCGTTCGGAAGGCTTCGTCTGAAGCTGGGCCTTGGGTATATCGAGGCGCTTCCGCTGCCGAGGGGAGACGCGCTCACAACAGGCGAGGGAACCGGCAGCATACGTCCGTTGATTGCGCTCGAGCTTGCAATGACCGGCCGCGACGGCTCCGCACTTCGCAACGTCTCCGCCGGATTCTTCGGTGGAAGCCTTACCGCATCGTGGCAGGAGCAGTTCAGCGAAACTCTGGGCGTGCGTCTCTCGGTTGCGATGCATGGCCTGCTTGGTTCCAGCGATCCGTTTCTGCCGGCGACCACGATCGCCATCTCACCCGTCATATCCATCAGATAACCCGGGCGTGCACGCCATTCTCATCAGATCGCTTCCGGTTTCGGTGCGCAGGCACGCGCTGCGCGCGCTGCTGGCGCTGGCGCTGCTCCCCGCGGCCGGCGGGGCTGCGCGCGCGCAGCTTCGGGAGTGGACGCTGGCGGACCCTGCATTGCAGACGGCCACCACGCAGGCATTGGAACGATACTATTCCGTCGTAACGCCGGACAGCATCCGCCTGCACTACATCGAACGCAACAGCCGATCGTTCCCCTATCGGATACGCGGCACCGCCGATGCGCCCGGGCATCCCGGTGTGATCGTGCTGATGACGCTCGGCCAGCTCACGATCTTCCCGGAGTCCACCATCCGCATCGCGCTCGGCGAGGATCTGTACCGGATGCTGGCCGCGTCGCGAACCGCCGGAGGTACGGACGATCGTCTTCTGCCCAACGACAGTTTCGGCGCGGACGACTGGAGCAGCGGCGCGCGCGTAATCGTCTCGTTCGACCGCCTGGACGTTCACGTCTCCCCCACGGTGGGAGTGTTCGCCGCGATGGGAGCGCCGGAAGCCAATCAGTTCTGGTGGTGCGACGGCACATGGCGTCTGGGAATCGCCACGCCCAACTGGGAGTGCGCTCTGCTTCTTCCAATGGCCGGCGGCGCAACGCCCGTGGGGCCGTTTCGCGAGCGGCTGCTGGCGCCGGCATGGGGAGCGGCCGCGGCTGCGCACGCCGGCGATGTCACGATGCGCGCGCGCTTCGCCACGCCGGGCGACGCAAGCTTCGACGCCATCCACACCGGACGCGACTACTTCGTGCACACGGCATCGGGCGAAGCCAGCTATCGCTATCTCACGGAGGCGGGGATCGGCGCGTTCCAGTTCGATGTGGGAGTAACGTACAACGAATACTCGCGCGCCCGGCGCGATGCGGATGAGATAACGCTTACCGGACATGCGCGGCGCCTCTCGCCGCTTGGTGCGGTAACATGGACCAACCGGGAGTCGACGCTCCGCTGGCGCGCGGGCTTCGGCGACTTCACACCGCAGTTCCTCTTCGAAGCCCGGCTTACATCCAGCCTGTGGCTGGAGACGGACCTTGCCTGCGCCGGACTGTTCCGCGATCCCGCGACGTTCGAGCATCCCTTCTACCTCTACATCACGCCGAGGATCAAGTTCTGAGGGAGCCCGAACGGAACGCCATGAGCCTCTGTTGCGCGAATACATCCGCGCATGTCGTTGATTGATTCGCACGAACACCGTGCCCGTTCGCGGCCGTTGCGTACATTGCGTTCTTCCTGCTGCACGCGGGCGCCCAGCACCCCGGGTTCGCGTTGCGCCGCCGGCAACCCGGGCCGGACGGCATCTCAACATCCCTCGCACGCCTCGCGGCCGGCCTCCGAAGCCGGCGGCTCAATCATCCCGCATGGTCTGGGACGCACTTGGAATATCGTTGAAGGTAGCACTGGTTTCGACCTGCGTGGTCGGGATCGTGGGCGGATTGATTGGCCGCCATCTTGCACGCCACAACTATCACGGCAAGGTTTTCCTGGACGCGCTCCTCATGGCGCCGATGTTCGTCCCACCCACCGTTCTCGGATATTATCTCACGCTTCTCTTCGGGCCGAAGGCTCCTCTGGGCTCCGCCCTTGCCTCCATCGGGATCGAGGTCGCGTTCACGTGGCTGGGAGCCGCGCTTGCAAGCGCGGTGGTGGCGCTGCCGATCATGGTTCGCGCCGCGCGTATCGCATTCGAATCCATCGATCGTGAGGTGGAGGATGCGGCAGCCATCGACGGCGCCGGCCGCTGGCGCACGCTGCTGCACATCGCCCTGCCGCTTGCACGCAACGGCCTGATCAGCGGAGCCGCGCTCGCATTCGCACGGGCCGTTGGAGAGTTCGGCGCAACGCTGATGCTGAGCGGAAACATCCCCGGCCGCACGCAGACGATACCGCTCGCGATCTACGAGGCGTTCGCCACCGGAGACGACAATGCGGCCATGACGCTGTCGATCCTGCTGACCGTGGTGTCGCTGGTGGTGATCACCGTCAGCCTGCGCCTCGGGCATGGCACCAGCCGCTGGTAGCGCGGCTCGATGCCCTGCGGAGCCGGATGCACGGACTGCTTCTCCGTACAACACCGCGCGCGGCAACTCCGCGGAGCAGTTCGCTCCGTAGAAGAACGTCGGCCCGCACTGCATGAACATCATCCATCCGCCCCCTCTCACCTTCAATCCACAACACCCGGCCGATGAGATCGTATGGCCTGCTCTCCGATATGCAACGCATTCCTCGGCAGACTCGCAGTGCAGGGTCTCTCGATCCGCGCAGGGACTCGCAATCCGATGGGATCAATCGATATGCGTGCGTCATTGTACCGCACCGGGCTCCGCAGGGCGCACGCTCCGTAGCGCCCAGCTAGTTGGTTCCGGTCCGCTCGCGGTACAGGCGCACGGCGGCCTCGTGTTCACGCGCGGTGCGGCTGAAGGTGTGGCCGCCCGATCCGTCCGCGCGCGCAACGAAGAAGATGTAGTCGTGGCTTGCGGGATTGAGCGCCGCGCGTATCGATGCGCGGCCCGGGTTGTTGATCGGCGTTGGCGGCAGCCCGGTGTAGCGATAGGTGTTGTAGGGACTGTCGATCTCCAGATCGCGATACAGTATGCGCTTCGGGCCGTTAGGGAAGAGATACTGAATGGTTGGATCCGCCTCGAGCTTCATTCCGCGATGCAGCCGGTTGAGATACACTCCCGCGATGACCGGCCGCTCCGAATCCACACGGGCCTCTCCCTCCACGATCGAAGCAAGCGTCAGCGCCTGGTACGGTGTAAGGCCGAGCGCCGCGGCGCGATGCTTCAACGAGTCCGAATAGAAGTCACGGAAGACGTCGCTCATTCGTCGTAACAATGCAGCGGCATGCTCTCCCCAGTAGATGAAGTAGGTATCGGGCATCAGATATCCTTCCGCGGAGGAGGCCGTGAGGCCGATCGACTTCAGGAACGCGCGATCGTTTGCAAGGCGGACAATCTCCGCCGAGTCGCACCCGGCATCCCGCTGCGCAATGGAGGCGATACGACGTATGGTCACTCCCTCCGGGAAGGTCACCTTCACACGTACCGTGGAGCGCCCTTCAACCAGAGCGTTCAACAGTTCCTGCGCGGTGATGCCGCGTTCGAACTTGTAGGTACCGGGCTTGATCTTCGAGTCGTTCCCGGTGGTTACGGCAAGCACCTTGAACGCGGCGCGGCTTCCGATCAACTCCGCTGCGGCAAGCGTGTCCAGTACCTGTGAGAAGCTGGAGCCTTCAGGGATGTGTACCATCACCGTGGTGTCGTCACCATGGCGAAGCCAGATCTCGTAGGCGAAATAGCCGGCGCAGATCAGGAGCAGAAGAAGAATTGCAACGGTTAGCTTCCGGATCATCGAGTTCCTTGCAAGGCGTACCAATCGATTGTAGTTTTTGCGTCCGTTTGCGATACGCGCCCGATACGGATGCGATTCGCAGACGCCCCCATACCGCAATGCGCACGCACTCAGCCATGGCATTTTCGTTCCACACCCGCCTCCTGCCATCCCGGGCCAGGCTGCGCTCCCTCCTGCTGCTGCTTCTGCTGGGGCTTGCAGCGTCGGTCCGTGCATCGGCGCAGGAGGGCGCCACCTCGGACTCACTCAGGCACGCACAGGATTCCATCGTTACCGAGGCGTGGCGAGCCTTGGAGCTCGATTCCACGAAGGTGGACGAATATGAGAAGATCATCGCGATCTATAAATCGCGGAAGCGCTATGCCGAGGAGTTGCAGCTTGCGAACACGATGCTGGCTGCGGTTCCGGCCGCCGCATCCTCCTACCTCGCCGTTGGCGATGCGCAACTGGACAACGGTGCACCGGAGCTTGCCATCGCGCCGTTGATGAAGGCGCTCATCATCGAGCCTGCATTCGTTCGCGTGCGCACCACGCTCGCCGAGGCATACACCATGATGCGCCAGTTCGACAGCGCTCTCTTCCAGCTCGATACCGCAATCAGACTCAACCCCCGATTCGCTCAGGCACACGCCCAGCGTGCAACGCTGCTCACGCAGCTTGGCCGCGACAGCCTTGCGGTGGAGAGCTATCGTACCACCGCCGAACTTCTTCCAGATTCCTTTACGCCCTGGCTGAAGCTTGCACGGGCGCTCGAGCACGTGGAACACAACACCGAAGCGCTGGAGACGGCGGAGTATGCGATGTCGTTGAACCGCGACTCGCCGGACGCACTCTACCTGGTCGGCGAGCTGAATCAGAAGCTTGGCCACAGGGAAGCCGCCGCCAGCGCCTTCGAGAACTTCATGCTCCGCTTCCCCACCGAACGCCGGGCGCTCGAGGCGGAACGGATCGCACGCGAGCTGCGCGGGAAGGAACAGTAGAGTCCGCGCAGGGAGGGAAGCCGCTTCCCCCGGGCAGTATCCCCCGGGCAGCAGGAACGCTCACGAACCGCATGCCGCCGCTACAGTCTCTCCATGTGCCGTTGTACGCGAGAGTCCGGATTCCGGCATCTGCATCCGCGCAGGTGGAAACGCCTCCGCGCGGCGCACGATCGTGCATCTGCATGCACTCATGCACGCGCATGAACCGCCGCCGTCACCGATCGCCACCGCGCAGCCTGCATCGATACAGCCGAACGTAGTTCTGCATCGATACGGCCGAACGTAGTTCTGCATCGATGAAGAATGTTGCGGGTTGGACGCGATGATCGTGAAGATCGCGGAGGGAGGTGCGCGCCGCCGGCCGCCGGCACCGAGACCGTGCAACCGGCCCTCCGGAATCGGGTAGCCGGTGGAGGTCACCCTCCCCCAGCTCCCACACCACCGTACGTGCCGTTCGGCATACGGCGGTTCGTTAGAGATGCTGAAGACGTTGATGTTCATCGAGCAAGCTCGGCAGACCCCAGTTGCGTAACAGC
>DASZRW010000023.1:0-37495 GCA_035549015.1 Kapaibacterium sp. (SeqCode) | reverse complement strand
ACATTCTTACCGAGGGTGTAGATAGGATCATCCCCGCGTGTGCAGGGAGCGCCTACAAGGCTGCCTGTAGATGGCTGTGACGTACGGATCATCCCCGCGTGTGCAGGGAGCGCGGTCTCACGCTGAACCGAGTGATCACAGCAGCAGGATCATCCCCGCGTGTGCAGGGAGCGCTCTTACTCATAGAAGCTTCTATTTCCGGATCAGGGATCATCCCCGCGTGTGCAGGGAGCGCGATACCATGAAAACCATAAACGATGTGAGGAAAGGATCATCCCCGCGTGTGCAGGGAGCGCTTTCTGTAGCAGTCACTGCGATTCTCCGTTTAAGGATCATCCCCGCGTGTGCAGGGAGCGCCGCCCAGACAAACGACATTACAACGCCACCTTAGGATCATCCCCGCGTGTGCAGGGAGCGCCGTGTATGAATCGTCGTTGGATAGTGCGGAGTCGGATCATCCCCGCGTGTGCAGGGAGCGCTCAATAGCGTGCTACCGTTCCCTGCAAACCTCCGGATCATCCCCGCGTGTGCAGGGAGCGCAGTAGTACTAAACATGTATTGTATTACATTACCGGATCATCCCCGCGTGTGCAGGGAGCGCCAATCGGTGTACGTGTAATGAAGATCGTATACGGGATCATCCCCGCGTGTGCAGGGAGCGCTTCCGGAGTGCACGTATGCATCGCAGTCATTGCGGATCATCCCCGCGTGTGCAGGGAGCGCTATCGAGCGGCGATAGTACAGCTTATCCACGGGGGATCATCCCCGCGTGTGCAGGGAGCGCATCGTAAGTAATTGCCAATTCTTGTCTCCCAACGGATCATCCCCGCGTGTGCAGGGAGCGCGTTATCGAACAGCTATCATTTGTAGGCGACGCGGGATCATCCCCGCGTGTGCAGGGAGCGCATTTCAGCCTTACCAAGCTTCAATTTCTCGGCGGGATCATCCCCGCGTGTGCAGGGAGCGCGTTAATGCAATATCGGATTGGATAGGTGGAATAGGATCATCCCCGCGTGTGCAGGGAGCGCCTGATACGGAATATCCCCGTGAGCGGGCACCGCGGATCATCCCCGCGTGTGCAGGGAGCGCATTGTAACAGAGGGGGAACCCCTACGTGCGTTAGGATCATCCCCGCGTGTGCAGGGAGCGCGTCTCAATTTTCTTAGCGTTTTCGGTAGCCTCGGGATCATCCCCGCGTGTGCAGGGAGCGCGCTAATAAAGCATGATTATCGACGCTGCATTACGGATCATCCCCGCGTGTGCAGGGAGCGCTTGCATGGTGGGGGCGTTGGGAGGATCGAGGGAGGATCATCCCCGCGTGTGCAGGGAGCGCATATTGGTTGGCGTACCGATCTTTCCCCAATTCGGATCATCCCCGCGTGTGCAGGGAGCGCCGTTTGGATTCCTTGGTTGGCGAGACGCATATCGGATCATCCCCGCGTGTGCAGGGAGCGCTCCGTGTACAGTGCTGCCGACGTTGTGCATCGAGGATCATCCCCGCGTGTGCAGGGAGCGCAGGCTCCATCTTATTCCCGCGCTTGTCCACGAGGGATCATCCCCGCGTGTGCAGGGAGCGCACCAAATAATGCCGGCTATCGGCAGCGCCATTAGGATCATCCCCGCGTGTGCAGGGAGCGCTGCGCCGACGGCGACGATGCCTCTCATGTGGAAGGATCATCCCCGCGTGTGCAGGGAGCGCGTAGCTGACGGGCGCACTGAGGAGGCGGACCGCGGATCATCCCCGCGTGTGCAGGGAGCGCACTGAGAATCAGTGCAAAAAACGCGAACATGACCGCAGCATGCTCGCGAAATGTGGCGGCGGACTACTCGTTATCCTCCGTCACGGCTTTCTCAGGCTCGATCACCACGAGCCAAAGACCATCCACCATGACCGGCGTGCGTCGGTCGCTGCCAAGTGTTCGGAACGCGTACCCCTGCTCGGTTGGTTCGCGCCACACCATTACCGCACTCAACCTCTTTGTTGCCCACGTCTCGATCTTCTCCCATAACTGGTCGCGCATGCGGGCATCGATGCGCCCCACGAACAGACCGGCACGCACCTCCAGACAGTACCGGGAGAGAAGGCCACGGATTCGTTGCGGAGCACGCTCCACGCTGTAGACTACCATCCCGTCCCCCGGCCTGCCTGTGGATCGTTCAGACCCAACGGGTCCAGCACACCTGCAGACTCAGCCGCACGCCAATCGGCATCCGGCTCTTCTCCATCGTGCGATGCTTCCGCCGCATGCGGCGCTTCGGTTTCGCAGTTGCCCGCCAGCCGGCCGGATGATCCGTCCGGCGTGCGAATGCCATGGTACCACGGCGCATCTTCAACGGTGGAGAGCTCCGGATGCGCACCGCCCAACTCACCAGGCGGAGCCTCGCCGGGAGTACCTGCGTCCAATACACGCTCGATGGTCGGAATCACATTCTCCATGAAGCCGCTCCGGCGAAACTCGTCGCGGAGTTGATGCCGCACGCGCGTGACGGCATTCTCCTCACCCGCGGCAACCACCTTGAAGGCAACGGGCACGGAGAGATCCATCTTCCACAGGTCCGCAATGTCATGCACGAACGCCAGCGAATACCCCGTATGTACAAAGCCGATGGCCGCGGAGTATCCGGCAATCAGAATCGCGGCATGGCAGACGCCGTACAGGCAGCTATTGGCCGCCGATACCGCCCGGTTGATGACATCCCCCGCGTCCCAGTCGGACCGATCGTAATTGCGTCCCCGCCACGGGATGCCGTATTCGCGGCTCAGTTCCTGATAGCGCGCACGGACACGCGCGCCCTCCATGCCGCGCACCTGCTGGATGGAACGCCGCGCCGGCACTTCCTCGTTGAAGCGCATGCGGTACATCTCGCGTGCCACGGCCATGCGTGTACGCGCATCGAGCGCCAGCCTGGCCTGGCGCAGCAATCGGTATGTGTGCGCCGCTCCTTCCTGCCCCGCCGAATAAATGCGAACCCCGGCCTCGCCGGTCCAGAGAATGAGCGTGCGGCTCTCGGCGCAGAGCTTTACCGCCTCGTGGCTGATGGTGGTGCCGGGCTCCAGCATCAGCGCGGTGGTTGCGCCAACCGGCAACTGCGCCCGCGTGCCCTCCCTGTCCATCACCACGAGCGCCGAGCCGTCGCGCTCAACGTTGCCCCGTTCCACGGCGAAGATCGAGACGCGTGATTTGATGGGCATCACAGGTATTTCATGTTCCTTCATGTGATATCCTTGAATAGTTGGAAATGAACGTCGAGAATTGAACGCCGCGCACGTGAGAGCGTGATCAACGCGAGGTGATCGCATCTGTTATCGCGGAGTGTGACTCCGCGATCGTCATCGGAAGAATGGGGCCTGAGTATAACTCAGGCCCAACGTGCTCTTCAGAGCACATCAGGATACTTCTTCGCAAGTACTTCGCATTGTATACAGTCATGGCCCCCACCGAAATGGGGGCCAGACTTTGGTCATCACTGCACCTATCTACGCCAGGCAGAAATCAACAATCTGATTTCTCTGACGAGACAGGCCATTGCGATGATCACGGTTGCGACCTCGAACATGCCCTTTCTCCATTTGCGATGGTGGAAAGTTCTCCCGCAGGTAAACTTTGCAGCCTGCGGGGGCATGAGGTCGTTCCGTGCCCAGGCTCATCCCCGCTTGTGCAGGGAATGTTGTCCATGATTCGATTTGTGTTCTCGGTTGTCAAAGAACATCGTCGTTCGAACCGTCGCGGCTGCATGCATCAACCGATGATGCTACCGCAACGGAGCAACCGAGAGGTACCCGAAGCCGAATGCCTTTGCCGGACCTATTCCGGCGGCGAGGGTGTTGATGAATGCATCGGCGTCTGTTACCTCCAGGACCCCGTCGAAGCGAACGCCGACATGCGGCAGCGAGCGTTTGCTTGCGTGCGTGATCTCACCGCTGCGTTGTCGTGTGCCTGCTTCCGGAGCGATCGTCACAAAACGGAGGGTAAATCCTCCAACGGTCGTTCCAGTCTCGTCACTTATGCGAACAATACCTTGTCGCTCCAGCCATTGCTCCTGTTCCTCCGGCCGCAGCAGCGCACGGCGGTGGAACCGAACATGCTGTTTCTCGCCGGTGCTGCGCAGCACGTTCCCTGCGTCATCCCGTTGTCGCTGGCGCTCGACGGGATTGGCAAGCAGTCGAAACCCGAGCAGTTGGCCGCGTTCGATCTTCGGCTCAAACGTTCGCGGCCCATCGATCCTGACGTAGTAATCCGGCAGGAGTCCGGCCCATTGCGGAGCCACGCCGGACGATTGCACCATCACCAGCGGCCCGCCATGCTCGCGGGCTTCGCGCTCCGGTTCCAGGCGAAAGAGGATGCGTCCGCTTCGCTCGATGTCCTTACCGAAGCCACGCGACACGAGTGTGCGATGCAGCTCGTACGGCATGGCTGCGTCACGCCGGGCCTCGCGGTTACGCATGTTCAGCACCAATCGGCTAACGTACATCCGCCACCTCCTTCACCGATGGATTGGGAATGAACAGCACCACCACATCGCGCATGTCGAAGTGCCGCGGCTCGAATGAGACCGGCTGGTCCGGGCGGCGCAGCAGCATGAGCCCATCCGGCACCGTGCCACGTACTTCGATAACCGTCCGTAACTGTGGCACGATCGTATCGTCCGTGTCATCGTGATTATCATTCTCGTGGTCATCATTGTTCGGAACACAATCCTCCCACGCCGAAACGGCCAGCACATTCTCCAATGCACCTTCGCGCAATCCATTCTGCACTCGGATCGGCCGGCTGGGCGGGCACGCCCTGCGTCCCAGGCATAGCGGCCAGTGCGGATGGTCGAGGGCGTCGGCGATGCGGGCGAGCAGATCGGCATCCTCGCCTTCCAGCCCGACGAGGAAACTGGCATCGGCCAGGTAGTAGCGTTCGGAAAGCGTTGTTCCGCCCGGCTTCCATCCCTTCGTCCTGCGATCGGCTGCCCACCGCACCGTTGTCTGGTAATCGCGGCGCATCTGTCCTTCACGATCAACCCGTACACCCATGCGCAGCGAACGGATTTCCTCGGGGATCGGATCGCTGCGATCGATACCGAGCGCGGCGCAGACAAGCCCGATCACGCCGCTCTTGCTTGGTTCGGTTCCGGTGTCACGTACCTCGAAGCGGCTCTGTACGCCCCATGCCTGCATCGGGCCTGCCAGCCGCAGCAGCAATGTCCAGCTCATGCAGCACCTCCGGTGGTCCATGCGGTCTCAACCGCCGCGAGCGAGTGCTCCAGCATCTCGTCGACACTGGAGCACCGGCTCGGCCTGAGCATCGCCAATTCGTTCGCCGACTCGATCACTGCAACGAACGGTCGCGCCGACGCATCACCATACATCGTTGCCAGCTCCCCCCAATGCTTGTCGATCGCCTCTACCGACGCCGCAACCAAACTTCTGTCGATGCTCGGTCGCACCGGCATCTCGAATGCATTCGCCAGCGACACGGGCTGCCCCCCATTCGGCCGGACCACCGCCATCACGAATGCAGGCTGCGTATAAGCGGCGGTGGAGCTTTGCTTGCCGGTCGGCATGGCGGCGATCGCACCCTTGACGAATGCGCGCAATCCCTCGAGTGTCGTCGCGCGCGTTCCCGGACGCCCGTCGCCGCCGAGGTTGCGATAGAGCTGCCCCACATCCACCACGGCGTAGCGATAGAAGCAGGAGGAATTGAACATTGTGGTGCCGATCATTGCCGCACCGGTCTCCTCGTCCTTCTGAAGATCATCGACGGCCGTGAAGTAATCGAACTCCATGCTGACGCGGTTGGTGCTGATCGCGTGCGCCACGTGACAGGCAGCGTCGATGTTGAGCGTGGGGTTCTCCGCAAGCATCCGGCCGAAGAGCGCCACGTCCACCGTCGCAACCGTACCGTCGTATGCCGCTACGTAGGCCTCCACTACCGGCTTGATGACGTCGTCGAGCGCCGAATCTGCCGCCTTCGCCTTCCTGCCCTTTCCCTTCGTCTTCTTGTCGGACTTCTCGGGCTCCTCGGCTGTTGATGTGTCGGCATCCGCGGTCATGATCTCGGGCGCGATCGTCTCCCACGCATCGTTCAGACGGTCGGCAAGCGCTTCCAACTCGTCGGGGCCTACATAGAAGAGCACGCTGGTGTTCCCGTTGTCGTCGGTGGCGCTGATAAGTTTGCCAATCGCGGAACGCGCAGCCTGAGCCGCGGCGGCGGCATCACGGCCGTGCCGCGTGGTCAACAGGCTGGCCAACTCGCCCGCGGAACGCTTCGTGCGCGTGGCGATGCGGCCGCCGAGTTCCGAGCCGAACGCATCGGACCAACGGATGCTCCGCTTCAGGCATTGCGAGGAGATGCGGGCACGGCGATAGCCGCCGAACTCCGTGTCCTTCGGTGCGCCGGAATCGTCGCGGTTGAGATTGTGCGGGGGGAAATTCTGAATGATGTGCAGTTCGAGTCTTGGTGCGTTCTTCAGCATTGTGATTGTCCTTCGAAAAAGAGTGTTGAGAGATTGGATGTACAACGGTTGCTATCGCTATACGGCGGTTGCGGCGGGCACGGGCGATGTTGCTGCATCACCGGCGTTTTCCTCGCCGCCATCGGCCGCCGCATCGCCGGGCTGTTCGCCGTCCGCGGCGCGCCCGACGTAATAGTCGCGTGCCCATCGACGTTGAACATGACGCGAGACGCTCTCCCACTTGAGCAGATCGCGCAGCAGTCGCCTGTAGTCAACGGGTATTCCATCGGCGGCAAGGCGGGCGATCACATGCCGTAGCCGGATCGGAATGTCCTCGCCGTCGGCATTGAGGATCGCACCGGCCAATGCGTCGAGACTGCTTTCACCGACACCTTCGCGCGCGGCGCGCAGCCTGCGCAACGACCACGCGAACGACGTGTCGTCGCTCGCGGCAAGCGGGTGCATGGCAAACAGTCCGGCAACGAGGAGATAGAGATCGAGTTGCCGAGGTGGAACATTCGGCGGCAACGCGTACCCAAGCACGGTGTAGGCCGAGAAATCACGGCCGTAGTCGACAAGCGAGCGCCGCAGCTTGGCGAGCGCGGCGCGATCGCCTCGCATCTTCAGGTCATCGAGCCGCGCGATGAAGCGGTCGATGGAATCCTCGGGCCGGGACTTCGGGGCCGGCATTGTTGTATCGGTCATACAGATTCCTCCATCACAACATTGGTTGATGTATCATCGGAAGTGGCAGACTTGGAAGTGAAACGAGCGGTTGCACGGATTGCGGCGCGCCCCTCGGCAACAGCGTGGAGTTGCCGGGCATTGGCATCGAGCGATCTGGTGGCGGCATCGTATGCACCGAGCGCGGTACGATAGATCCGCCGTGTCCACTCGTTTATCGGCGCGGTGGACCAATCGGGATCGGAATTGGGATCGGCGCCATGGGCAAGGTCGTGCAGCAGTTGAAAGAAATAGGATTCCAGGCCAGACCAGTAGCGCCCCTCGGTATCGATCGAGCGTGCCAGCTTCTTCGCGTCCTCCTTCTCCATCGAACTCAGTTCACCGTAGTTCTTTCCCGGCACGCGAAGGCGCGCGGCAGCGATCAGTGTTGCCCAGGCGAGGTTGCGCGCCTGCTCATCGGCGCGTTCGAGCGCAAGCTCCAACTTTGCGCCGCGTGAATTGTCGGCTAGAACGTTGAGGAAGAGGGGAATACGTTCGCGCCGCCAGAGCTTGATCGTACCGTCGTTCGCTCCACGCGTGCGCAATGCGAATACCTCGACGTCGAGACGTTCGATGCCCAGATCATCGAGATGGGACGTGGCCCACACGAACGTGCGCGGAGGCGTACCCCGCTTCGATACAAGCGTCAGAAATACCGCAGCATCACGCCACACGGCCCTGCCGGTCTGAACATTGTAGCGTCGTGGTTCGCTCTTCTCATCGCCGTTGATGATCGCCATATGCGGATCGTCGAGCGGCATCGGCTCCTCTGCGTTGCCGCCGGTACGAAGTATTGCCGTGACGACGGTATGCCCGTCACGTTCCCCGGTTTCGAGCGTGATACGGCGATGTTGAAAGGTGAGATAGTCGAGGAATCCATGATGTGGCCGCCGCTCCGGTGTACTCGGTTCCTCCTGCTCCCAACTCGGGGCATCGGCGTCAGAATGTCCACCCATGCGGACGTGCGGATCGGGCGGGGCGTTGAGGAGGAGTGAGTGATAGAGACTGGCACCAAGCATCCAGAAGATGGCCCCGCCAACCGCCGGCGAGTTGCGGTTGCCCGCCTTGTACGGATTGCTGAGGAGCCCGCCGATCGCCGCATGCTGGCTTGCCACGAGCCCGCGTGCCGCCTCGTCGGGTGGCAGCGTCGCCGTCTTCTTCAGGTCGAGATGGCTGAACAGCCATGATGTATTGCCGCACTCGTCCAGCCGCAGCAATCCAACCTCCAGCGTTCCATTGCCCACATTCGAGCGGACCTGACCGAACGGTCGTACCGGATGAAACAGATCGAAGCGATCACTCCATTGCGTGAAGTAGGCATCGATCGGAGTCGGGTCGAATCGTGCGGCATCCCAATATTCGAACCAGTCATCTGGCTCCTCGGTTTTCGGGAAGATGCGCACCGCCAGCGCAAGCAGGAGACGGTACAGTGCGCACGTTTCCATCGGATTGTCCAATGCGATCTCGCGTATCTCGTGCGCGCGCACGAGCGCATCGCGCAGCCCAACCGCACCGTCGCTTCCGTCACGGAAGTGGACGGGAATCCACGGTGCGGTGCCGAGGTCGTAGGTCGGTATCATCAACTCTCCTTTGTTGTGTGTCGGATGATTCCATACGTCGTGTTGTATTCGAAGTGCGAGTTGGTGTCGCGATCATGCCAGTGCCCATCGCGGAACACCATTACATGGTAGCGAAGCAGCGCCGGGTTTGAAGCGGCAAGAGCAGTCCATCGTTCATCGTTCATTGCGCGCGAGGCTGCGACAAGATGATTGCCCGAAAGACGAACGCTGCACTCCATGAACCGGCGCGTGTCGCCGACCGACAGTCGTGGTCCCGAGGGCAACGGCTCGGTGCACGCGCAATTGAGCCAGAGACGTTCCCGCGCGTCTTCGTGCAGGCAGACCACGTCGAACGAAGGGCCGCCGAGACGCGTGAGCGCGAGGTAGGCGGGGTGCGTTTCCGTAGGCGCATCCTCCTGCTCGGCGAGGTGAAGGACGGGATGGTCCACCATCGAACGGAGCCTGCCTGGTTCCGGTACCAGCCGGCCTTCGGCCTCCCGCTCCTCATTCAGGTGGCGGTCGCGGAGCTTCTGCTCGGCGGCTTCCCATCGCTCGCGCGACGTCTCCTCCAGATCGTCCGGCACGGTGGAGGCGGTCACGGAGTAGACCGCTTCTATCAGCCTGCGGTAGTCATCCGGAAGGCTCCAACTCGAACGCGATCGCAGCAGCCACCATGTACGGTTGAGGAGTGCATCATCGTATACATTGCCTCGCCCGCTGATCTCGTTGAAGTTGGGAAGCGTTGAAGGGAAATGCTCAGGAAGAAGAATGTAGAGCATCGGCCTGGTGCATGAGGCCGGACGGTGTGTTTTGTGGCGATCTTCATGCCGATGCAGCCTGCCCGCACGCTGAAGCAGCAGATCGATCGGGGCAAGGTCGCTGAACATCATGTCGACGTCGATATCGAGACTCTGCTCTGCCACCTGCGTGGCCACGAGGATCGCCGGAACGCCGGGCGATCGCTCCGGCCCGAACCGTTCCAGTACATGCGCCTCGATGCCGCTCCGGATCTCGAACGGGAAACGCGCATGGAAGAGATGCGTCTCGATGTTGTCGGCTCCGCTGGTCTTCAACAGGCACAGGACCTTGCGGAAGATCGCCTGCGCGCGTGCCACGGTGTTCACGATCACGGCAACGGCCGCGCCATCGCGGGCAGCACGCACCACCGATTCGGCAACCATATCGGGCTCGTGCCGTGCGAACTCCAGGTGTGCGGATTGCGACAGCGCCGCCGGGAATTCGTACCCGATGCGCAGCCGTGTGGTACCACCATCGTGCATTCCCGAAGGTCCGTTCGGCGACGCGCCGTTCAAATGCCACACGATGGGGTAGGGAACATCCGGGCCCGCATCTGTCGCGGGCTCATCGGCCTGGCCGGTCCATGCTTCGATCATCCTGCGCCGCGTCTCGTTCGGCAGTGTGGCGGAAAGAAGGATGACGTTCGTCCCGTTCTGCCGCAGCCACGCAAGAAGGCGGTGGAACAGCGCGTTCATGTACGTGTCGTATGCATGCACCTCATCGAAGACAACCGTCTTACCGGCCAACCCGATCTGTCTGAGAAAGAAGTGCTTCGCATAGAGCACGCTCAACAATGCCTGATCGACCGTGCCGACGCCGTATGGCGCAAGGAGGCTTCGCTTCTTCGGCATGAACCAGCTTGCAGTCTCAACACGCGTTTCATCCTGCCGCAATCCGCCGTTGACGCGTTGCGCCGCGATGCTCCCTTCTTCTGATTCGTCATAGATCGCAGCCATCGTGCGCCGCGCGTCGATGAATCGTTTGTGAAGAGTATCCTGTGCCGGATGCAACATGCTTGAGCCATGCACAAGCACAAGGTTTGCCGCACCCGAACGACCGTCGTGTGCGCAGGCGATGAATGACTGCACGCGGGCGAACAGCCCGTTGCTTGTAGCCTGCGACGGCATGGCGATGTAGAAGCCAACGCCATCGTCAGCCTGTTGCCGGAGTGTGAGATAGAGGGCGGCCTCCGTCTTTCCCTCACCCGTCGGAGCTTCCACGATCGTGAGCGTTGGCTCGCCCTCACTGCCGACCGTGATATCGTCGATGACGACCTGTTGCAACGGACGCGGCTCGCGCGCGTTGCCGTTGGAGTCACGGAAGAGGTCGCCGAACGTCTTCATGCGCAGCGCAGCGCGGCTCGCGAATCCCGCTTCATCGAGTGCCCGTCTCGCGCCGGCACGACTGGCGCGCACGTAGTCACTCAGGCTGTCGGCATGATCGGGTTCAGGGAATACCGTCTCCATCGAGCCGAGCCAATCGGCAAGCGTGCACCATCCGGCCAACTCCATCAGCCATGCCGGCCACATACGCTTCTTACCGGAAACGGTCAACGACTCCTTCGCTCCCCATGCATCAATGATCGCGTCCAGCAACGCAACCTGTGATGTTCTCCACTTGCCAATGCCGAGCACGTCGGGGCGTCGCAAATCTCTTGTCCACTTGTTGCGTGTGGCGAGCTTTCCGTGGTGAAAGCCGATCATCGCGGCGATGCCTTCGATGGTGGATTCATCCCACTCCCGGCCGCGAGACGAAAGCCAGTCGATGAGGATCGGGATGGACGCATGCCCGTGATGCACCATGTCATCACGTTCATATCTCTCTGCCTTGAACTGTAGGCCCATCGCTTCCAGCCGGAGGCGTGATGGCTGGTGCATGGACTGAAAGCAGGGTATTGCCTTGCCGATATCGTGCAGGCCGATCTGAAGCGCAAACCACCGGCCGGCGTCATCCTCGGCGAGCCCGACGGCATGGGCAAGACGCGCCGCTGTCGATCGTGGCAACACCCGTTCCCAAATCAGCATGGCGACGTTCGCGACATCTATCAAATGCGCCCAAAGCGGACGCGTCCACTCCGGGCGCTCGCCTGAACGATCTGTCTTTGCCCAGAAGAGGCGCCACGTTTCATGGTGCGGCTGATAGTGCTCTGATGGAATCATCATCATCCTTATCAATGAATACTGAAGAGTTATACCGTGATGATACTATGCGTTTGTAGCGTATGGCATGCTACGTACGAACTACATGTTGCAGGGGAAATCTATATGAGTAGCGGACCAGACCGGACATTTCGTGTCCGGTCTGATCACCCTCCAGTCAGTAGTAGCTGGGGCCGACGTCACGTACACAGCGCTCACAGAGCACGACGCCGTGAGTGCAGTCTATGGGCCGGGTTAATACAGCACAACGGAAGCAGCGGTCGAGTACTGTGCCGGAATCGTGAGGCTGAGGCGAGTTTCTCGTCGGAGTGCGATGGCGGTACGTACGATCACGATTTTGCCGGGTTTGTCGTACTAATGGAACAATGGGATCGTCGAGAAATGAGACAACGATCAGTATATTTGTCATACAATCTCCTGCTCCCACAGGGAGCACTTTGCTCGTCGAGTGACGTCGAAATCGTCGGCGAGCGGGTTTAGGAACAAGCGGCCCTTCGGGGCCGCTCGTTTTTGTGCTGGATGATACGGTGACTCGAGCGGCTTTGCAATCGGAATTTATGACTCTGACAGAATTATTGCCTTTCTAGACTGTATCATCTTCCATGACTTCTCTTCTATGCTGAATCATGTTTGATGATCGCGTTTCGCATGGTCAATCAAACACAATGATGGAAGAGAGCCCGGGGGACCAACCTGCCCCCCAGGGTCGTCCCCGCGGTAACAGGGAAAGCTGCCCTTCTAAACTGTATCATGGGCCCATCCTCGCTAAACGGCGAGGAACAGTAGTATGGCAATGACCTGAATTCGGGCGGCCATAGCTATCGAAGTTACTCACTTTGCGCAGAAATTCCTGCTTCATTGCTTCAGTATCACGATGCGCCCGGATTCATCGACTATCGAGTTGGGGATTGATGGGCGATGCTTTATATCGTGCCGCGATCTGACCCGCCTCCTCCCGCATCATCTCCACGAGTTCAACCGGCTCCAGCACCGTCACCCCCACGCCCCAGCTTTGAGCGAAGGAGCGCATCTCGTCCAGACTCGATGCCGTCAGCGAGACAACCGCGCGGCCGTCCTCACGCTCCTCTTCGATGTTCTGCGACGTGTGGTACCGCTTGCGCTGGAAGTAGACAACGCGATCCGGTTCCACGAGCAGTCGAATCGTATAGGTCC
This sequence comes from Kapaibacterium sp. (SeqCode), assembly GCA_035549015.1. Lineage (GTDB taxonomy): Bacteria > Bacteroidota > Ignavibacteria > OLB7 > OLB7 > JAFDZV01. The sequence continues at coordinate 24,639 of DASZRW010000023.1, read as the reverse complement.
GGTCGCCGGCAAGTGCGCTGAACCGCTGGCGAAAGTATTCATCGAGATCGAAGTCCGGCGGGGTGAAGATCGCCGTGTGGTCCGTCTCGGGATCGCATGGTTCGATGCGCGTGATCCCCGCCACGGAGAAGTCGCGGACATCGTTGCGCCATCCACACCGCGCGACAACCAGCCACGAGCCGCCGCGTACCGCAAGCGCATATGGTTCGATCGGCCGCCCGGTGCTGTGCCGGCCGGTGGAGGCGGTCGTGTAATCGATCAAGACGCGTTGTTGCTCGCGAATGGCCTGTTCCAATGTCCTGAAGATCCGGGGATCGATGGCGGATGCCGCCCCCGCACCGAAATGCCAATGCTCGCGCTCCTCCTGCACGTCGAACGAATACACGTCTGCATCGAAGTGTCCGAGGAGCTTTGCGAATGCGGTCTCCAGCGGATTGCCCAACGGCGTCGGCCGAAGCGCCGCACGCGATGCCTCCGCTGCCACCGCGAGCGAAAGGATCTCCTCCTCGGTCAATGCCAGCGCGGCAACACCGCTCGACCGATGTTCGGGTGATAGCGAGAACCGTTTCCGCCGCCCGTCGCGACGCTCGACGATCGACATGCCATCCGCCCGAATCTCGGCAAGCATGCGTCGCGCATGCCGTACGGATCGAAGGCCGATGCCTGTGACTATCTCTTGCAACGTGGGTTCGTTGCCGCCGTCCAGCATCGCAAGAAGTCGCTGGCGGCGTTCGCCCGGTCTGGCCATGGATATGCTCCCAGGAATGGTGCGAAGCTGAAAGAACGAATACAACGAAGCTGAAGGAACGAATACAGCACGGCTTCCCCCGAACGTCCGGTCAACGTTCGGTACCGCGGCAATCCGGAAGCATGAGGGAGAGGTGACGCGACCAGGCCGGCCGGCATACTGATCCTGCCGGTTCGCTGAATCGTGTCGTGATGTCGCCGGAACATAAGCAAAACCACGGGCAGATTCACACGTGGCCCGATGCTCATGATGGGCCATCGGGCACGCCCGCGCCGCACGACTGCCGGCCTCAACCGCCCGTGAGATCTCTGACACCGGGCAGGGGGCATGTGGGATGGGATGGCGCGGCGAGGGCGCAGGGCTGTTCCGCATTCGGCCGGCCGAACTGTATATTCCCGCTCATGCCGGCCCTCAGATCGCGAGGGATGGATCGCAGGACGATGCCTCGCATCGAACCGATCGCCAACTCCGCGCCGCGGAGGGTACTCATGCCCGGCACCCGGAGTGCCGTTGCCGCATCCAGATCAACATGCAGGAGCAACCATGTGGAATGAATTCAAGACGTTCATATCGCGCGGCAGCGTGATGGATCTCGCCGTTGGCGTGATCATCGGCGCCGCGTTCGGCAAGATCGTGGACTCGCTTGTCAAGGATGTGATCATGCCTCCCATCGGGCTCCTGCTGGGACACATCGATTTCAAGAACTGGTTCGTTTCACTCTCCGGCGGAACGTATGCCACGCTGGAGGAGGCACAGAAGGCGAAGGCGGTCACGATGAATGTGGGAGCGTTCATCAATGAGGTGATCACGTTTCTGATCGTGGCGTTCGCGGTGTTCCTGGTGGTGAAGGCGTACAACAGGACGAAGAAGGCACCGCCTCCGCCGCCGCCCGCTTCGGAGAAGCCCTGCCCCTACTGCCGCATGCAGATTCCGCTGGAGGCCACACGCTGCGGCCACTGCACGTCGCAGCTGGGATAGCAGCCGCGCACGGTTGCCGGGCGCGGCCGCAGGCCGGCACGTGCCATGATCTTCCTTCGCGCGCCTCTGCGTCCTTTGCGGTGCTTCCCCCGCGGTTACATGGAGCGGCATCGTGGTTCTACTGACAACGCGGGCTATCAGAATGCTCCATTGCAGCGTTGCATGTCATGGAGGCCGCGCCTGTCCACGCGGAAATGGCGTATCTTCGGATAGGCTAATCGAGATGACCCCATGAATATCATTCCGACTGCGCATCCGCGCCTGGCACTCGTTGTCGGGCTCGTTACCGGCATCGTCGTTGTCGGCACGCTGGCCCCTTCGCCAAGCCCGGATGCTCCTCCCCTGGACAAGTCCTATCGTCCGAACATCTCCCTGCTGAAGCTTCCGCAGAAGCTGGACTTCTGCGGCGAGGCGATTCCGATGGATGACCCCGACGTACGCAAGCGGATGGAGCGCGAGTTCCTGCTGAGCCTGCAATCGGACGGGCAGATGATGCTCTATCTGAAGCGCTCCGGCGAGTACTTCGCGATGTTCGATTCGCTTCTCGCCGCGGAGAACGCTCCCGCGGACCTGAAGTATCTGGCCGTTGCGGAGAGCGCGCTCTACATGACGCAGTCCGGCAAGGGAGCCGTTGGGCTGTGGCAGTTCATTCCGGAGACGGCGCGCCGCTACGGGCTGCGGGTTGACGACTTCGTGGACGAGCGCCGGCATCCGGTGCGCTCCACGATGGCGGCGATCCGGTATCTGAAGGATAACCGCTCGCGCTTCGGGAACTGGGGCCTGGCCGTTGCCGCCTACAACATGGGGGAGAACGCAACGCAGGACGACATGACGTTCCAGAAGCAGAACTCATACTTCAATCTCTTTCTCAACGAGGAAACGGCTCGCTATCTCTTCAGGATCGTGGCGATCAAGGAGATCATGCAGCATGCGGAGCACTACGGCTATTCGCTCGCGAAGGACGAATACTACCAGGCGATCCCGTCGCGCTCCGTGCAGGTGACAACCGAAATCCCGAACCTGGAGGCGTGGGCAGAGTCGCAGGGAACATCGTACAAGATGGTGAAGCTCCTGAACCCGTGGATTCTGAAACGCACGTTGCCGAAGCCGGCGCAGGATGCTCCCTATCGGATTGCGGTTCCCCTTTCGGAGGCAAAGTGATCGGCGAGGATCGAACAACTTCTTCCGACGATAGTGAGGGAGGTGGTCTGCTCAACGCAACCTTCGGCGCGCTTGGGCGTGTGCTGATAGGGTTCTTCGCGGAGTTCGGACGGATCGTGCTGCTGCTCCGGAGCATCATCCGGTACATCCCCGCGGCAGTCCGTTCCCGCCGGCTGGTGTTCGAACAGATGTCCATGATCGGCGTTGGATCGCTTCCGCTGGTGCTGCTGATCGGCTCGTTCACCGGCGCGATCGCCGCGCTTCAGGCTACCAACCTCTTCGCCAAGTTCAACCTTCTCGCTCTCGCCCGCCCGTTCGTGGGGGGATCGATCGCCACCGTCGTCTTCACGGAACTCTCCCCCGTTCTCACGGCGCTGGTGATCGCCGGCCGCGTGGGCGGATCGATCGCCGCGCAGATCGGCACGATGAAGGTCTCCGAGCAGATCGACGCGCTGGAGATGATGGCGATCCATCCAAGCCGCTACCTTGCAATGCCGCGCGTGATGGCCGCGCTGGTGATGATGCCGATGCTGATCATCTTCTCGGACCTCGTGGCTCTGCTCGGCGCGTTCTTCCTCGTGATCCTGAAGTTCACCTTCCAACCCTCCGACTACTGGGAGTCCATCCGGCGATTCTTCTCGGTGTACGAAATCGTTGTGGGGATGGTCAAGTCCGCAACGTTCGGCGGCGTAACGGCACTGATCGGCTGCTACGTCGGGTTCAACACCGAAGGGGGCGCCGAGGGGGTCGGGAACTCCACCGTCCGGTCGTTCACACTCTCCTCCGCCGCAATCCTGGTCCTGGACGCGCTCTTCGGCTACGTGCTGTGAGCGCGAGGAACGTGGAATGCGCGCAGATGAAACTGCATGAAGATGAAATGGAAGATATGGCCGTCCATGAAAGGTGCCATTCGCTGTGAGGGATGGGTGATGGGGCAAGTGAAATGAGTGATGGATGATGGAGTATGGATGTGTGCCGGGGCGGTCCTCGCGAGGAGCGGCTCCAATCGAAGCCAACGAAGCCAGGAACGTCGTCGGGTACGACGTTGCGAACCCTCGCCGGCGCCGCACGAGCGGTGCGCGAGGTGATTGCGACTTCCAACGATGAACGTCCGCACGTGAGCCTCGACGATCAGACTCCAGGCCGCGTGCATCGACATCCGGGATGCCCATGAACCGTATCATTCCTCTCAACCTTTCCAGGGACACATGACTCTCATAACCCATAACCCAGATCTCGCTTCATGATCGTCATCGACAACGTCCATAAGGCATTCGGGCCGAAGCAGGTGCTGCGCGGTGTCTCCCTGGTTATTCCCGAGGGAGAGACCACGGTGATCATCGGGCGCTCGGGGACCGGCAAGAGCGTGCTGTTGAAGCTGATCGTGGGGCTGCTGGAGCCGGACGAGGGGACGATCACGATCGACGGCCGCCGCGTGGACCGGATGAGCGAGTCCGAACGCTACGAGATGCGCACGCGCTTCGGCTATGTGTTCCAGGGGGCGGCGCTCTTCGATTCGATGACGGTGGCGGATAATCTGGTGCTGGGGTTATACGAACATGGCGAACGAAGCGCCGAGGTGCTGCGCGAGGAAGTGGTTCGCAACCTGACCAACGTGGGGCTGCTCCCCGATCCCAGAACGGTGAGCGCATCGGTCTTCGATCAGGCCTACGAGATCCTGGCCAACAAGAAGCCCGCGGAGCTCTCCGGCGGCATGCGCAAACGCGTGGGCGTTGCGCGCGCGCTGGTGGGTTCGCCGGAGTACATCTTCTACGACGAGCCGACCACCGGGCTGGACCCGATCACGTCGGAGCAGATCGACGATCTCGTCGCCGCGCTGACGCACAAGCTGGACGTGACCTCCGTGGTGATTACCCACGATATCTTCTCCGTCTACAAGGTGGCCCACACGGTGATCATGCTGGATGAAGGATTGATCCGATTCCGGGGAACGCCGCTCGAGCTGCGCAGCTCGCATGACCCCGTGGTTCACGAGTTCCTGGAGCGGTACGCGCATTCGCATTCGGAAATACCGTAGGCCGCGCCGCCGCCACGCGCCACGACGGCCCACCCCAACCCTGCCGTAAATCTTTTGGTAACGCCTTGTGCTACCCGCTTTCAGGAGCGCCGGGGATGCGCTGTTTGCGTATGTTGGGCGCTCGTGTTTGCGCGGTGGGAGGCCGCATGGCATGCCGTCCGGTACCGGAATTGCGGGTGGTGTGTAACCGAAGGCGCGCGTTGGGTGTATGTTGCCCGTACAAACCTCTCCCGTAGGAAATCCATTTCGTACCCGCGCGATTTCGATTTGCCGTCGCCGGTTGCCGTGCTCATGGAGACTGCCAGCTCCAGCGACCGCGTGTGTCCGCGATGCCACTGGCCCCGCAGCCATTGAACGAAGCGACACACATGCTCACCCTCCGATTCGGTGCTGCTCTGCTCGGAACAGCCATGCTGCTCGGGCTCTGCTCGCAGCCGGCCGCGCACGCGCAATCACGTAGAGGGGCTTCGCCCCCTCCCTCTTCGGCAGCCAGTGCTCCGGCAGCCGATGCCGCTCACCGCCCCCTGCTCTTCACCGAGAACATCGGACAGTGGGAGCCGGGAATCCGATTCTCCGGCACCACGGGAAACACAACCGTCCGCTTCGAACGGGACGGGGTGAGCTTCACGGTTGTGGCGGACTCCATGTCGCGCGGCAGATCGGTGCTCGCCTCGCGGCCGTATGCGCTCCGCACGGAGTTCGTGGGCGCCAGAACCGATCCCGGCATCGAGGGGGAATCCCCGGCGGCGGCACGATTCAACTACTATCTCGGCCGCGATACGGCAACCTGGCATACGGGCGCGCGCGGGTTCTCGCGCGTACGCTACCACGATCTGTACAACGGCATCGACGCGCTCTACTACGGCACCGGCGGCGGCGTGAAGTATGACTTCATCGTGGCTCCGGGTGCGGACCACCACGCAATCGATCTTCGCTACAACGGCGCACGGCGCCTCCGCATCCTTGCAGGCGGCGAACTGGAGGCCGTGACGTCGTTCGGTTCGATTCGCGAGGCGGTTCCCGTATCGTATCAGATGATCGACGGCCGGCGCGTTCCCGTGGAGGCCCGCTACCGGCTGCTTGGCGACACACGGTACGGCTTCGAGCTGGGTGCCTACGACGAGCGCTATCCCGTTGTGATCGATCCCTGCCTCTCGATCGAGTACTCCACCTACTTCGGCGCCGGCGGCTACGACGTGGTGACGGCCATCGCCACGGACTCCAGCGGCAACGCCTACGTGACCGGCTTCACGCGCGCGCCCGATTTCCCCGTGATACCGAAGCGCGAGCTGGACCAGAAGAACTGGATCTTCATCAGCAAGCTGAGCCCGGACGGCACGACACTCCTCTACTCCACGGTGATCGCGCAGACCTATTCCGGACCGTACGACGAGCCGCTCGTGAACGGCCGGCCGGCATCCCAGCTCTACGAGGCGCTCGGCGAGGATGTGGAGGTGACGGCGAACGGCGAGGCGGTGGTTGCGCTCACCACCAACATCGACGGCATCGCCACCACGGCCGGTGCCTATCAGCGAAACCGCGCGGCGGACAACATCAACTCCGTCTGCGGGCCGCCGATCTTCGCCAACTACGACTGCTATGTGGCACGCCTCGGCACCGACGGCAGGCTGACGTGGGGAACGTATCTGGGCGGGCAGGACAACGACTACGTGACGGACATCGCACTGGACGCCGCGGGGAACGTGTCGCTCACCGGCATGACGTACGCCCCGCGCTGCGGAACCACCAAGGGGGACGGGCTCAACTTCCCGGTAACGATTCCGCGCGACCGCTTCGGCTCCGCCGATTCGCTCCGCGGCTTCGAGACGTTCGTTGCGCGCCTGAGCAGCAACGGCCACTCGCTGCAGTTCGGCGCCACCTACGGCGGCACGGGGGATGAGTTCGCCACGCGGATTGCGCTGGACCCCGCCGGCAGGATCTACATCCTCGGCAGCACCAACTCCACCAATCTCCCAACCACACCGAACGCGAAGGAGAGTTCCTCGAAGCCGGGGATCGGCGCGGGGGTGTTCGATCTCTATATCGCGCGCATCGATCCGGTGGCAGGGCAGCTCGAGTACAGCAGCTACTTCACGGACAATGGCGACGCAACACGGCGCGGCCTCGGCACAGGGGTGTTCGCGCCGCGCGGCAACTATTCGCAGCTCGATGGGTTCGCGCGGCAGCATCGCCGCCAGGGCCTTGCGGTGGAAGGCTCCAGCGGCGTCATCGTGTTCGGCGGAAGCACGCGCAGCACATCGCTCCCCACGACGCCCGGCGCATACCAGCCCGGGCTCCGGAATGACGGCACGGACACGGTGGGGTACGACTGCTATGTGGTGCGGATGAATCTGAACACGAATCAGGTGCTGGCCGCCACGTATCTGGGAGGAAGCGGATACGACGTGCTGGGAGGGCTTGCGATCGACAGCTTCGGAGAGATCGCGCTGGGCATTTCAACGGCATCGCGCGACTTCCCGCTCTCGCCGGTGAATCTGCAGAGCGAGTTCAAGGGGAATATCGACGGCGTGCTGGCCACGATGTCATCCGACCTGAAGAGCCTTACGTACGCCACGTTCTGGGGCGGGGCGGTGCTTCCGGGGAGCAAGATCTACGAGCAGGCGGTCTACGGCGTCACGGTGGACAGGGCGGGCGCCATCTACATGTACGGCGGCACGGCATCGCGCGACTTCCCGATCTCTTCGGCGGCCATTACGCCCGGGAACGACTACTACGGCGGCTACATCGTCAAGTTCTCCGCGCCGACGGCGCCGAAGATCGGTGCCGGGCTCAGCATCAACTTCGATCCGAATCTCTGCGGCGATCTCCGCATCGACAAGCAGGTGATCTTCAACTCCGGCCAGACGCCGATGCGGATAGACTCGCTCTTCTTCCGCTCGGGAAAGTACTTCAGCCTCCCCGGCGTGCGCGCCGTTCCGTTCGTGCTTGCGCCGTGCGATACGATCGCGCTCAACGTAGCGTTCGACGGCACGCAGCTGGACTGCGCCACGAAGGCGGTGGACTCGCTGGTGATCGTTGCGCCGCAGGCGGTGCAGCCGCGCGTTGCCCTGCCGGTAACGGGACGCCGCACCTGCGTGACGTTCGGATACTTCGATACGGTGGTCACGATCGATCGCTACAAGCTGAACAGCAAGCGCTATGTGGGGTTCGGCATCAACGTGCGCGGCGATGTGGACCAGCCGGTAACGGTAACGCCGGACCCGGGCAACACCGGCATCTTCGTGCCGCCGCAGCCGATCATCGATCACATCTACGACGAGGGAACATCCAACATCGCCTTCCAGGTGCTGGCCACGGACACCGGATATTATTGCGAGAGCTTCACCGCAACGGTGCAGCCGTGCAATCGCGTTCAGCATCTGAAGATCTGCGCGCACGTCACATCCGGATTCTTCACCGCGCCGGGCGCGATCGACTACGGTGTGATAAGCTGCAGGGAGATCAGCGAACCATTCGTGGTACACAACACCGGCAACGATACGCTGATAGTGAATGTTGCCTACGTGGGGGGAACCAACCCGTTCGACATCAACTTCACGAACGACGTCCAGACTCCGCGGCACGTGGGGCCGGGTGACTCCACGGTCTTCGACTTCGTGGTGCGCCCCATCGGCTACGGCAAGCATCAATCCATCATCGTCTTCCAGACCGACGAGGGGGGAGAAAACGGTACGCAGCACTGGCTGACGGTGAGCGCGGAGCTGGACTCCACGGCCTTCCGCCTGGGCGCTGCGAACATCACCGGAGGCTTCGGCGACATCGTCCCGATGCCGCTGGAGTTCGAGCCGGTTCTGAACGGCCGGGTTCCGCTGGAGGAGGCGACGTTCTTCGTGCGGTTCAATCCGAAGCTGCTGGATCTGGCCGGCATCGACCAGACCGGCACGATCGCAACCGGCTGGGAGCTGGCGAAGAACGTGCATGTGGACAGCGGCGCAATCATCACGCTGCGCAAGGGAACGGGCGGCGCATCGTTCACCACGGCCGGGCTCTTTACGAAGCTGCAGTTCAAGGTGCTGCGCGGCGATACCACAGCCACACCGGTGGCGCTCTATCTGGCCGGCGTCTCCAGGCTCTGCCTGACGGCGGAGCTGGACACCGATCGCGTGTTCCAGCTCAACGCGGAGTGCGCCGCGGGGGAACGGCTGCTCTACACCGGACGGCGCGTGTTGAAGCAGAGCGTTCCGAATCCGGCCTCGGGCACGGTGACGATTCCGTACCATCTGCCGGAGGCGGCGCATGCAACGCTTGTGCTCTACGATGCCGCGGGACGCGAGGTGCTGCGGCTGGTTGACGAGGAGATGAACTCCGGCGATGCGGAGGCAACGTTCGACACGCGCCTGCTGGCGCCCGGATACTATTTCTACAGACTGACGCTTGGCGATCAACACGCGGAAACACGATCGATGGTGATTGAACGATGAGAACGATGCGTCCCTCCAGATCGGAACAGGCCGCGCTCGCGATTGTTCTGGCATGCGCGGCATGCGTGGGAACGGCGCGCGCGCAGGCGCCTCACGACTCGCTGGGCACGAAGCCGGCCGCGCCCGAACGTTCGCGCTTCTCGGCCGGCGTGTCGCTGGGCTATGCGGAGCATCTCTTCTTCGGCACGGTGGACCTGTCCGCACATCCGGAATTCTCCAACGGGAACTGCGGTGTCTTCCACTCCGGTTTCGCCGGCAGTTTCGCACCGGGCATACTGATCGAGTATGCGTTGGATGAGAATCGTTCGATCGGCGCGCGCGTTCTGCTGGAAGGGACCTCCGGAGACATGAACACGCCCGGCCCCGGCGCAACGGAGTTCCGGCGCGCGGACGGATCGCTTCTCCCCGTTGGGAGCACCTATCGGTTCAATATCGATGTGGGAGGAATCTCCACGGAGTTCTACGGGCTGCTCCGCCCCTTCCCCTTCCCGCTCATCCTCACGGCCGGACCGAAGATTCATATCCCGACCAGTTCCACCTATACGCTGCAGGAGGAGCTGCAGGGGCCGGACGACATATCGTTCGCGAACGGCTCGCAGACCCGCCAGTTCGGATCGGGCGGCTTGAACACCGGGCTCCGCGTGGGCCTCTGTGTTGGCGTGGGATATCCGCTCTCCACACGCCCCTCGTTCGAGATACGCCCGGAGATCGTTCTCTCCTCCTACTTCAACAGCCTGACCGCGTACGGCTCAACGCTTGACGCATCGGTGCGTGCGTCCGTTGCGGGACGCTATACATTCGGCGTGCCGCCGGAGGCTCCACCTCCTCCCCCGCCACCGCCGCCCCCGCCGCCGCCGCCGCCAACGCACGTTGCGGCGCTCTCCGCGGAGATAAGCGCAGCCGGCCTTACACCGGAACATACCGCCACGGAGAAGCTGCATGTGCGCGTTGCAAGCACCGTTCGTACGCGATCGCAGGCGCTGCTGCCCTATCTCTTCTTCGACGACGGCTCCAGCGACATCCCGGACCGCATGCACCGGCCCGGCATGGCCCGCCCGCGCGAGGCCGCGCTGGATGCCTACCGGCACGTGCTCGATATCGTGGGCATGCGCATGAAGCAGAACCCAGGGGAGAAAGTCACGCTGGTGGGGACAACGTCCAACAGCGGCGCGGACCGGGGCGTGGAGAACCTGGCGCGCGAGCGCGCACTCGCCGTGCGCAACTATCTCGCCGGGGAGTGGCGCATCGATACGAACAGGATCGATATTCAGACGCGTACGCTGCCGGAGCAGCCGGCGAACAACGCACGCCCCGAGGGTGAGGCGGAGAACCGGCGTGTGGAGATCAGGGGAACGCCGGCGATCACCGGGCCGCTCTTCTTCGCGGACACGGTTCTACGCTCCTTCACATCGCCCGGCCTGCGCTACGATCTCTCCATCGAATCGGAGGCAGGTGTCGCCAGCTGGGGCGTGGCCAGCACCATCGGCGGCAGGAACGATCGCATGCTCACGCTCGCCGATCCGGGCACCCGCCGCGTGAACGACAATCTCTCCACCACGGAAATGGAACGCCTTGCCGCGGGCGAATCGTTCGGCTATTCCCTCGTTGTCATGGACAGGGCAGGGACGCGGATCGCCACGGGCGAACAGAAGCTGGATGTGGAGGTGGAGCATGTCGATACGGAGGCGCCGCTGATGACGGACACGGCCACCGTGTTCGGGAACGACGTGCTGTTCGACTACAACAGCGCGCAGCTTCGCGATGACGCGCGCGACGCGCTTCAGCGGATACGCGCCCGCATTCCGGAGGGATCGCATGTCGTGATCACGGGCTATGCGGACGAGACGGGCGACCGCGAGTACAACCGGAAACTCTCGCTTGTGCGCGCGCGCGCGGCAGCCGCGGCATTCAATGGATTCGATGTAGTGAGCGCGGCATCCACCGATGAGCAGCCGCTTTATCCGAACGATACGCCGGAAGGGCGCAGCTACTCCCGCACGGTCCGCATCGCCGTGCGCCCGCCCGCCGGGAAGTAGCAGCACCTCACCGCCGCGCAACCGGCTGCACCGGGCCACGATGCGGATGCATGCATGTTCCTGCGCCGACAATTCTTTCGATAACAGCAAAGCCCCGGAACAACCTTCCGGGGCTTCGCATATCCGGACCGAAATGAGGGGAAGATTCGGAACCGCGGCTACTTCAGCAGGAACACTTCCGCACCCTGATTGCGATTTTGATTCCATCATCGCAGTCGGACTTGTTCCCGTGATCCCGCGGGTCGAGCACTGAAACGTGCCCGCGCCCTCTGAATATCAGTACCGGATCGATCATCAACGAGATCGTCGTATTCGAGCCCGCGCCTATCTGGACCGGCGGATCGAGCCAGTATTGAATATTGCCGGCTATATCCGTTCGATAGGTGTAGGGAACTGCCATCCCGTTGATATAGAGAACAACGTCCATGACCATACTCGAATGATCGCTCGATGTGAAGTCTGCAAAGAGCGTGTCATTTTGCACGAGTGCTATTTCGGGAGGCGTCAGCCGGTGAAATTCGAACTTCACGCGGTCGTACGTGCCGGGAGGAATCGGCGCAATCGCAAATGTCTTCGCGCCGCTGGAATCCACCTGTATCACGATGGGACCCGTCTTCACTACACGATCACCCGTAACGGTGTCCTCGCGATCGCGATGCAGTTTCAAATCGGAGATAAGAATACGTATCCGGCGCACGTGTATCGAGTCGACAATCGATCCACCTGACAGCGGGACGCTTCCCTTCGTAGTAGCACTGTAGACGGTATTTCCCGTCATCTCCGCCTGCATCGTAACCGTTCCATCATCACCCGAACTGCCGGCAGGGTTATCCCGGCAACCGGTCCAAAGAAAAACTGTTGCGCACAGGGTTGAGAGGGTGATAAGTGCGCTCAGCTTTCGCATTACCATGGTAGTGCTCCTCCATGAATTGCCCGGCACCCGAGACCCGCGGCATGGGCTCGCAGGCACAGCGCGCCGGGCGCTGTTTGATAACGGTCTGGTTCCTGAGTGTGCAACGGATCGATGATGAAATTTGTTTGCCGCAAACACAACATCGCGCCGATCGGCCGAATTATGGATACGGATATTCCGGACACACCGGAATGTATCGGGATGAATTTTCATTGTAAACGATGCCCACGCATGCGACACCGGGGGTCACGTCCCGGACTCAATTCCTGCACCCTGCGGGGCGTAGCCGCGACAGCAAAAGGATGGCCGTCTCATCGTGCAATCGGCACATGACGATGGCGGCTCGCGAACAACCGCGAGCCCCTGGAACACGGAATGCCCGCGCGATCACGGGCCCCGCAGAGGGCGCGACGGGATGTAGCCGGGGACCTCGGCCCCTGATGAACGACGGTGGATATCGGTGAGTGCTGTCGCGGCGAAACGGGCGAGGATGGCCGATGCTCAGGCGCGCGAGAAGCCGAGCCCTTCCAGCAGCAGCGCGGCGTGCTCGCCGGCGCCGGAGAAGCCGAAGGCCGGGAACTCGCGGCGCTCCGGATAGTACTTGCGAAGGCGGTCGAATCCGGCGCGGCGTTCGTCATCCGGAAGCATGAGAAGGGAGCGAAGCTCGCGGTCGTCACGCATGATGGGATAGGCGCGATTCACCATGAGCGTCGCTGCGTCGAGAGGGGACATGGCCCGCGGCACGGCGATGGTATCGGCGCGTTGCGGCAGTACGTGCGCTGAGTCCCATGCGCTGCGGGCGCCGATGAACCGCGTGAGCGCACCGGCCATCATCTGCGTGCCGCGCAGCTTGGCATCCATGGCGTAGCCTGCGATGTGCGGCGTTGCGATGGCGGCCCGCTCCACAAGCTCCACCGGCACGTCCGGCTCGCCGGCCCATACGTCCAACACCGCCCCGGCAATGTGCCCGCCGCGCAGCGCCGCAACCAGCGCATCGCTGTCCACGACGCCGCCGCGGGATGTATTGACGATCACCGCCTCCCCGCTCAGGCCCGCGATGAACTCCGCATTCACCAGATGGTGCGTGGCATGCTCGCTCTCATGCGTCAACGGAACGTGGATGGTGATCGCATCGCACGCACGGAGATCCTCCAGCGTGGAGGAACGGTAGCCCGGCTCGGTAACCGCGCGCGGCGGATCGTACTCCGTCACCTGCAGCCCGAGTGCCCGCGCCATCGCAGCCACGCGGCCGCCGATCTCCCCCACTCCGATCACCCCCAGCCGTCCACCCTGCCGGAACAACGGCGCCCAGCCGCGCCCGCGAAGCTCCAGCAAGGCGGCAATCACGTACTCCGCAACCGATGCGGCGTTGGACCCCGATGCAACCGCGAACGGAATGCCGCGGGCCTTGAGATACTCTTCATCCAGATGGTCGGTTCCGATGGTGGCGGTTCCCACGAAACGCACGGGGGTTCCCTCCAGCAGCTCGCGGTTCACGGCCGTGATCGAGCGCACGATAAGCGCATCCGCATCCAGCAGATCATCGCGATGAATAACGCGCCCGGGCTTCAACAGCAGCGTACCAAACTCCCCGAACGCCTCGCGCGCCCAGGGGATGTTCTCATCCACAACAATCTTCATCTGCTATCGGGATTTGTTGGCGTGCTCGATATACGATCGCAGGTCACCGCGCCTTCTGATGTCGTCCAGCCTGTCGAGGAAGGGATCGCGGAGCGAGGGATCGATGCGCACCATGGTGCGATAGGCGGCAATCATGCTTCGAATGCCGGCGGCCTCCTCCTCGATCGCGTCGATGGCTCCCGGCGACTGGCTCACATGCCACGCGGCGCAGCCAAGCATGTACTGCATCACCAGTTCGTTGGCGTAGGGATTGTTCCCCTCGGAGAGCTCATCCACCGGCAGCGTGATGGCCTGAAATCCGTTCAGACGGTCGGACGCGATCATCCAGGAAAAGAGAGGCGCGCGAAGCAGAGCCGCGGCGGAGTCCAGCGGGTCGCTCTCCAGCCGATGCACCGCCGCAACGGCGCTGTCGTCCGTCATCAGCGGCGGCACCGCCTCCAGAACGGCGGAGCTGTCCGGTGCTCCCGCACCGCCGGCGCCGCTCCCTCGCGTCGCGTCGCGGGATGCGGAGCAGCCGGCGAGAGTGAGGAGAAGCGCTATGAGCATTAGAATTCGCATGAGGGGAAGGGAAGGTCTCGGAAGATTCGATCATTGCTCAGCGTCGAGGCAAAGCCACCATTTTCGAGCACCATCCAATCTCCATGTTTGCCGACCTGTATGATCAGACTTGCAGTCCCTCGTGAACTATTGGCCGAAGAGAATTGACACAATATCCGCAGCGGCCACTCTCACCTTCGATCCATTACTATGTCTCATTACCTGAACCACAGTAACAAACAGATCCATTTGCTCCTTCGTATTCAACACATTTCCACCTCGTGTGAATGCCGCGATCGCGTCAATAACCACAGGTTCACCATACAAAACGATTCTACACTTCGCATCTGCCAGTTGATGGTTCGCCTCGTCGATCACATCTGCATCACCTCCTTGGTGTGTGGCAATCAAAGCAATTGCACCAAGGTAGTCCGAGTACGCAAGAGCGGTTCTATCAGACAGCTTTCCTTCCGAGTTCGTGCGACGAAGGAAGAAGTATTGAGCAACCGCGCCGACCAAGACACCGAGGATTCCTAATAATGGAGCAACGATGAGACTCATAGTATATACTTCCTATTGATCTGCTCCCAGGAACGTAAAGAACGTCAACCCCGTCAACGTGTCAACGACTACAGCTCGCCGGGGACGCTGAGCATAGCGAAGCCGAAGGATCTGCGTGCTGGCGCTCTCCGGATAAGATGCGCTTCGCAGCCCTTTGGGTCTTCACCTTGGCCTGCTCATGAACGACTTCCCATAGACTGGTGTCTGTCGCCCTTTCAAGGCTTGGCATCATTGTGGCTCCCGCCTCCAGGGGCTCGCGCCCCTAGCTGACACCTGTCGCCCTTTCAGGGCTTGGGACCACACCGGACGCACGTTTCCGGGGGCTCGCGCCCCCGGCTGGCACCCATCGCCCTTTCAGGGCGATTGAACGATAGCTGCAACGATGTTCATTGCACGGGGATGCCGTGTCGAAGGCACCGATCCATCGGGGACACGGTCGCGTGCACGATCTCAGGATGACGCCCAGGCCAGCAACGCCAATTCTTTACACACCAATGAGCAGACCAGTAATTACTGCATGTGTACTCGATCATTGTTGAATTGTACCTCGGATACATGGGCTAGGCTTCATTGTAACTTGACATAGCCATCGGCGCCGCTGCTGGTTACCAAGAGCGCGAAGCCCGGGATCAGATCGTAGCGCGGACCCAGCGGCGCAGGCAGGCCGTCGATGTACAGAATGTTCCTCTCCGCACGATAGGGATACGTGCCCGGATTCATCAGCGGATGCCTGCCGGCAAGCGTCATGCTGTCCGCCGTGAACGTGAGCGCATAGGCCCGGCGGCCCAGGACGGTATCGCCGGGATCGGAGCTCCAGGTTCCAACAAGCCCGGCATTGCTCCCGGGAAGGAGGTCGCCGGTGTAATAGGAAAGCGAATCGTTCCGCTTGAAGAAGTACCAGTAGTGAACGTTGGTATCGCCGGCGGCCGCGGTACTCCGTATCTCCGTCGCGCGGCGATAGTTCCCCGCCGCAAGCGTGAAGTAGAGCTGCGTGCGCCAGGTGGAGTCCACCTGCCACGAGCCTGCGCGCATCGTGGCGAACGTATCCGCGATGGAGGCAAGAGTCTCCGAGGTAAGCGTGAACGCGCGGGCGTGGCGGGTCTGGGGGCCGGAACCGGAGCCGATATCCTCCCTCCAGTAACGTCCCAGCGGAATCGAACTTCCAACCTGGCTGGTGGGGGAGTCGCACCCCGGAACGGCAACGGCCGCAAGCAGAAGAAGAAGTCCCACCGCCGGCCGCCTCAACAGATTGCTCTTCATATTCATCTTCATCCGATTCGATTCGTGATTCATCATCGCACAACGTTCGCACGCCGTTCGGCATCCGCGCGAGCAAGCGCAAGCTGCTCCGGCCTGCCGATGTCTATCCAGGCTGCTCCGTCGATATCGTACCGCCCGATGCGTTCCCCCTCCCGCACCAGGCGCATGTAGAGCGGAATGATGGAGAACGCTCCGCGCTCGGTCACGAGGTCGAAGATCCGCGGAGAGATGACGTGAACTCCGCAGAAGCCCATGCGCTCCGGTTCGCCAACGGGTTCGCGCGCACGCTCCTCGAAGCCGGTTGCCCCGTTCCCGTATCCGCAGAGCGCATCGTGCGAATCGAAGAGGAGATAGCGCGCGGAGTCGCGCCGCATCACCGCAAGCGTGGCAAGCGCGTCGCCCGGATGCGCGGCATACATCGCACGCAGGTCCATGTCCGTGTAGATGTCGCCGTTGTGCAGAAGGAACGGCGCCTCGCGCCTGAAGAACCGCGCGGCATGCCACAACCCACCTCCGGTATCGAGCAGTTCCTCCGCCTCGCTCGATATCACCGTGTCGATGCCGAAGCCCTCACGCGCCGCAACGAACTCCTCTATCATGCCGGCATGATGATGAGCGTTGACGATCAGCCGCGTAACACCGGCATCGATCATCTGTCGCGCAACCCGTTCCAGCATCGGAATTCCGCCAACCTCGATCAAGGCCTTCGGGAGCGCATCGGTCAGCGGCCGCAGGCGCGTGCCGAGCCCGGCGGCGAATATCATTCCATCCATCGTGCGGGAATTGGTAAAGAAGGTTCAACGCGGCCGGCCGGGCACCTTCGTCGGCATGAGGTCGAGGGCCGGTTATCCTGCGCGCAGTCTCCACTCCTCACCACTGCGCCAGCGCCTGCTCGATCTCCACGAGCGTGATCATCTCCTCGCGGCCGGAGCCATCCTCCAGATCCAGAGCGAGCTGCTGCGACGGCCGCACCGGCATGAAGCGGGTTCCGCCGCCGACCGGGGCGGAAGCGCCGTTCGCTTCGTAGGGCGTCTCCTCGCGCCATGCATAGAGCAGTTCGGGAAGATCGTGCACCGGCGCGTCGGAGCGCTCCGTGAGGATGCGTGCCAGTTCGTAGACCAGGCCGCTGGAGCGTGTGGCCACGATCACCTGCCGGAGCACCGGGGCGGCATCGGGATCGGCAAGGCAGGTTCCCATCCCCAGCAGGAACGGCGCGAGGCGCCGGAGCGTCGCCGCATCGTGGCCGTTCTCCGGCTCATCCAGCGCCAGCACGCCGCCGCCGTCCGGATCGTTCTTCAACGCGGCGAGCACCAGCAGCCGGAGCACGCTGTCCGAAAGGAGCGGCAGCGGCAGGAACAGTCCGTTCCCCATCGCCACGCGAACGCGCTGGCGGTAGAAGCCGCCGCGTTCATCCAGCTCGATCTCGGCAACGTCCGGAACGATCTGCCCGAGATCGCGCGCCAGCCGGGCAGGCATGGCGGCATCCTGCCCCTTCATGCGCGCAAGCGCCGCGGTGAGATTCCCCCCATCGAATCCGATGAACGTGTGCGCATGCGGCTGCCCGCCGCCGCGGATCGATACGGGGTTCAACATGATCGTGCGCCACGAGCGCATCTCCTCACGCGCCGCGTATGCATGCGGGAACTCGGTGCCGGCAATCGTGCTCAACACGGTCCGCTGCCCGCCGTGCGCCGGCGCGGCCATGTCGCCGCCGCGCCCGTCCTGGTGCAGGAAGACGGTGCCGGCGCGCCCGGCATTGTCCGTGGAGATGAAGGGAACCGTGCGCCCGGTACGGAGCGCCGGCAGCCACCGCTCGCGCGTTCGCGCAAGATGCCGCCGCGCCCATCCATCGCCGGTGCGCTGAATGGGGAGCAGGGCCTCGTGCGTTATCGAAAGCCGGTCCGGACCGCGCGCCTCCGCAAGGCGCTCCACATCGATCTCGTACCGCATGCGCGTGTACTTCACATCGGCGCGTACGCCCCAGCGATCCTCCACACGCGGGCTTACAAGCATCTCCACGGCAAGCCGCATGCGATTGCCGTGTGCTCCCTCCGCACCAAGCGTAAAGAACTCCTCCGGCTCACCGCGCCCGCCGTCGAAGGCGCTGCGCAGATCGGACTCCGCAAGCGAGCCGAGAAACGCAATCGCATCGAACAGATTGCTCAGGCCCGCACCACACGCCCCCGTGAACGCCTGGAACGGCGCGATGTCGATCGCGACATCGTGCAGCGTCTTGAATCCGTCGATCTCGATCCGCGTGATCATGGTGTTCCGTTCCCGGCTCCCGCCATGGCCTGGTGATGCCCGCTCGCAGGCCATCGCTCCATTTCACGATGGCTCAGATGCACCTCGATGCGCGGCGAGCGCCGCACGAGGTGTTGCGCGAGACGTTCCGCGAAATATACCGACCGGTGCTGGCCTCCGGTGCATCCGAATGCAACGGCAAGCTGGTCGAAGCCCCGCTCCAGATAGCGCGCCACCGCGGCGTCCACAAGCCCGGCGGCGTTCCGCCAGAAACTCTCCACCTCCGGCTCGCGCTCCAGGAACTCCTTCACGGCCGCATCGCAGCCGCTCATGCAGCGATACTCCTCATGACGGCCGGGATTGTTCAGCATCCGGCAGTCGAACACGAAACCGCCGCCGTGGCCGGTCATGTCCTCCGGATATCCCTGCCGATAACTGAAGCTGGCCACGTGAACGTTGAGCGCCGGCCCGGAATCCTCCGCCGCCACCCGAGCATCCTGCGCAACGGGCGCCCGCTCCGGCTCTGCCGCCTCGAACTCCTTCGCCGCCATCTCGAACTCCTTCGCTACCACCTCGAACTCCGTCGCCGCCATCTCGAGTTCGGTCTCCGCCGTCTCGAACGTCGTCTCCGTGATGCGCGCGAGCACCATCTCCAGTTCCGGGAGATGCAGCGGCAGCCCGGCCTCCAGAAGAGTGCCGATATTCCGAACTGCATACGGCACACTCGCAAGGAAGTGCGGCTTGCGTTCGAAGAACCCGCGATAGCCGTAGGCACCCATTGCCTGCAGAATGCGAATCAGCACATAGCCGCCATAGAGCTCGCGGAATGCCGGGCGATCAACCGGCAGATACGATGCGAGCGAATCGATGTAGCGCTCCAGCAGACGGTCGCGCAGGTCCGGAGTCAACGCCGCCTTCGCATCGTAGAGGAGCGAGGCGATATCATAGTGCAGCGCCCCCCTGCGTCCTCCCTGATAATCGATCAGCCAGGGATCGCCGTCGCGGATCATGATGTTGCGCGACTGGAAATCACGATAGAGAAAGTTGGAGCGGTCCGCAGTGAGGAGGAAATCGCAGAGGCGGTTGAAGTCCGCCTCCAGACGGGCCTCGTTGAAAGGGATGCGGGCGAGCTTCACGAAGTGGTATTTGAAGTAGCTCAGGTCCCACATCATGGACTGGCGATCGAACTCCGCGCATGGATATGCAGCGGAGTAATCCACCGCCCGCCCGCCCAGCACCTGCACGCGCGGCAGGAGATCCACCACGCGCTCGTAGAGCGGAACGATCGCCTGCGGGAAGCCGGACTCATCCGAACGTGCGGCGGTGAGCGCATCGAAGAGCGTGACATCACCAAGATCCTCTTCGAGATAGATCCCCTCCGCTTCGTTCGAGGCATAGATCTCCGGCACCGGAAGGCCGGCATCGCGCAGCGAGCGGCTGAATGAGAGGAAGGCCCGGTTCTCCTCATGGTCCGGCCCGAACACCCCTACAACCGTACCACCCGGGCCGATCAGGCGGTAGAGCGAGCGGTTGGAGCCGTCGGCGCGAATGTCAAGCATCGCCTCCGGGTCGGCATGGAACCGGCTGCGATAGAGTGCCACGAGATGCGATTTCATCGTGCAAGTTTACGAAATCGTCCCCGGAGAGGCGCATGCCGTCCGGCGCACGCGGCGCCGTATACCGAACGATCACGCGGCGGACGTACGCTTCAACTCCACCTGCCTGGAGCAGGCCGGGCAGACGAAGCGGCCCGTTCGCGACTCCTCACGATCCAGATCGATGCTGGAGCGGCACCATGGGCATTGAACCGTCTCCGGCCCGTCGGCGAGATTCACATCCCGGGAACAGGCGGGGCATGTGAACAGACCGGACTCCCATTCATCATCGTCCAACTCCACCCGCGCGCGGCAGAGCGGACAGTCCACAACGGCGGCGAAGTCGCGATCGGCAAGCTGATCCTCCACTCCCTTCGCCAGCTTCGACGCATTGACCAGAAGGACGATGCCGTAGATCACCGGCCCCCAGGCAATGATGTACCTGCCGCTGCCGGCGCTCGATGTCGCCATGAACGCGACGATGCTGAGAAGGAGTCCGCCACCAAGCCAGAAGCCTCCCTTCGTCCGCATCCTGGTAAGCTCCTCGTCCCTTTCACGGATCGCCTGGTTCACCGTGGCAGCGGCAGTAGTACGGTCCACACCCTCCCCCACCAGCCGGTTCTCGATATGCCTGGGATGTCCTCCGTTGGCAAGGGATTTTCTCACGCTGGTGATGAGACGGTGATCGCCGGAATTCGCATCGCTCTCTCCGCCGGCGGCGGCGTCCGTTGTGCGGATGGTCGTGTCGTCGCTCATCGATGTGGCTCGATGGAGTGGAAGGTGCGGGCAACCCGTCCGGCCGGCGTGCCGGGCCCGAACGGAGGCATGCCGGTTCCGCGCCGGATACCGGACTCGCCGATGGCGCCGAAGATACGGCCGGCGCACCGCACGGCAAACGCCGGCGCGCTGGATTCACGCCACCGGGATTCACCTCCCGGATTCATGCTCTGCGTGGCGGCGCATTCATCCGGCGGCAACGATTCGACCACGGAGCTCAACAACTGCCGAACATCCTCCAATTCGCCGCACGCACCCTGCGTACCTCCAGGTTGCGAACCTCATCAACCGGCTCCCCCTCCACCGTCAGCGTAATGCGGACCCTGATCACGTACGTCCTGTACTTCGCATCGACATCGCGCCGCGAGGAGAGCCTGTAGACAAGTGTGCCCCCTCCTCCCGGGCCTGCAATCGTTCGAACCTCCTCCGGCAGCGCGGCCACGGAGCGGGCACGGTACATGGAGTCCCGGGCACTGCGATCCTCGCGCCAGCCGGCCACGATGTCGCTGGAGTAGACGGCGAAGTCCGCGGCGCGCGGCCCGCTGCAGAGCAGATCCGCCTCCACGCTCCGGACAACGCACGGCTTCCCGCTCTCGATGCGAAGCGTGACTGCGGGCGCCTCCGAATTGCCGTCCTCCAGGGCGACCACAGCCCGCGCATCGGGGCCGCACGGAATCGTCACTGTCTCCGCAGACGTCGCTCCCGTCGATTTGAGATTCGTGTTGGCGAGTCGGTCCGGATGAATGAGATGATAGGTGCTGGTACAGTAGTAGCCGCAGGATGCGGTCGAGATGGCTGCCGCAACGGCAACGAGTGCTGGAAGCAGACGTGTGAACATCGGCGTGATGACCGGTGGAACTGAATGCGCCGGCCGGGGCGGCCTGCGTATGACGATACCCAGTGACAGGGAGGAGGTCCGGATGTAACACGACGGCATTCGCACCTGCGGGCCCGGTGCACGCGGGCCCGCGACGACGCAACCGTGATGCGCCTACTTCTGCCGGTCGAACCGCATGCCGTTGGTGCGGCCCAGCGAGACGAGCATCGCCTTCACCCGGCCGCCGGTCCCTTTCTCGAACTCGACCGACGGCAGGAACCACTGGCTGCCGCTGAACCGGCTGCCGGACGCGGTCTGCGGCGGCGTCAGCTCCACCGATCCCATGCGCGGGTTCACCGCGATCAGCTTTCCATCCACCAGGCTGAGCGTGTACGCCATGTCCAGTTCGGGAGAGTAGTAGCGCCCCGCATATCCGGCAAGCTCCTTCGCCGCAATGCTCGCCGGCACAGCCCTGCCGGCCTCGTGGTCGCCCCCCTGATGCAGCGTCAGGCTGTTCGCATGTCCGCTGCGGTCGCGATGAAACGTGAGCGATGCCGGTACACCCACGAGCGAAAACGTGGAGTCGGAGGTCGGCACGATCTCCACCGCGTCCTGCCCGGTGGCCTGTACGAAGAAGCGCTCCGCGTTGCGCGTGAACGTCAGCACGAAGCCCGGCATCTCCGCAAGCTCGTACAGTCCGGCGCAGGCATCGAAGGCTGCAGGCTCGATATGCACGACGGCAGCATCCCCCTTCGGCGCGTCCGGCGCCGGCGCGGGCGCAAGGCGGCCGCCGAGCACCGCGCGAATCACTCCGCGCGCAACCCGGTCCGGATTGGTCTGGCCGCTGTTGGAGAGCACTACCACGGTGAAATGCTCGGTCGGAATGCGGATGATGGTCGATCGGTAGCCGCCCCAGGAGCCGCTGTGCTCAACGGTTTGCAGCCCGCCGATCGTTCCGTAGTAGAGCCCCTCGGCATAGTCCAGCGTGTCGCCGTTCTTCAGCAGGCCGCGCCGCCCCAGTTCCGCAATCATCCCAGCGCCGCCAACCCGCGGGTTGTAGAAATTCCGGTCCCACTGCAGCAGATCCTCCACCGTTGTGAACACACCGCCGTCGCCGTTCTGCTCCCAGTACGATACGTCGCGATGCCATGCGCCGCCATCCCCGCGCGAATATCCCACCGCGCGATCGGGAACAATTGCCGTGTGATCGTCCACATACGCCGTGTGCTCCATGCCGAGCGGCTTGAAGATGTGTGCCGCCGCATAGTCGCGCAACGAACGTCCGCTTACCCGCCGGACGATCAGCGAAGCGAGGAAGTACCCGGTATTGCAGTATTGATGTTGCGTTCCGGTCGGGAAGTCCAGTCCCTTCTGGCGTACGATCATCCGCAGCGCATCCTCCGGCGTGGTCACGTCGTCGATGTTGCGGCCGCTCAATGCCAGCAGACCGATATAGTCCCGGAGCCCGCTCGTGTGGTTGAGGAGATTGCGGATCGTGATCGGCGCACCGTAGTCCGGAAGCTCCGGGAGATACCGGTGGACGTCGTCATCCAGCGAGAGCTTCCCCTCCTGCGCCAGAAGCAGCAGGCAGGCGGCCGTGAACTGCTTGGACATCGATCCGATATCGAAGACGGTGCGGGGCGCGATCGCCACGGCATGCTCCAGGTCCGCGATGCCGTACCCATGCTCGTACACGATTCGATCGTCGTGATAGATGCCCACGGCACAGCCGGGCGCGTCCGCATGATTCATCGGTGCGAACACGGAGTCCACCCTCCGCGCAAGGGAATCCGGCAGCGACTGCGCAATCGCAGGAGCACTGACGATGCACAGCACGGAGGCGACACATCCGATCCGGTGTCGGTAGTTGATCATCGTTCAGGGGGTTTGTTCGGAAATGCTTCACGCGCAAACCATGGTGCATGGCCGGCGGTGCATGAGAGTGCGAGGATGGCTGCGCAGCGTGATCTCGACCGATGGCGCTACGCGGCCATGGTGCACGAAGTTACGCGAAGCGCGGAGAGCAGGCGGTGGATGGTGATGGCCAGTCTCAGGCCCGACTGCCTCAGGCCGGACTGCCTCGGGCAGGTATGCCCCTCCCGGACATCGCGCAACGAGACCGGCGATGCCCGGGGCGTCGTCATTCTCTCTCGATCGGGACCCGGCTCATACCCGCATATCGTCGGGGCGCCAGGTGCGAATCATCTTCTTGATCTGGTCGCCCGTACGCACCTCTCCATTCAGCACGCGGCGGGCAAGCTCCGGGAGCTCGCCATCCGGCGCGAAGCGGAGAGCGATGAGCTGGGCTCCGTCGAACTCCTCGATGCGCTCCGCGAGATCCCCCGGCAACAGACGAGCCAGACGATAGCGCTCCTCCATCCGGATGATGCGATCCTGATTGGCGGTTGCGAACGCACGCGTGTAGAAGAAGAGGAGCGCGGCGGCGATACCGATGCAGACCATCGCGGCACTATCCAGCGACGGCACGGTGATCACACGGTAGATCGAGTAGATCACAAAGACGCCGATCAGTCCGGACGTCAGGAAGTGGAACGGCGGCACATACCGCGCATGGCTGTCGTATCTCTGTTCGGATGGATTCCCCATAAGTACGTCTCCGTTGAATGTTGTTTGCCCGCAGCGCCGGCGGGGTTGCAGTTCCGAAATGTCACTATCATGACGAACGAGTGGCGGTGATTCGACGTCCCGGAGTGCACATAGTGAAAAATATATCCGGCGGCGGTGGGACCGAATCGGGTAGCCGGTGGAGGTCACCCTCCCCCAGCTCCCACACCACCGTACGTGCCGTTCGGCATACGGCGGTTCGTTAGAGATGCTGAAGACGTTGATGTTCATCGAGCAAGCTCGGCAGACCCCAGTTGCGTAACAGC
>DASZRW010000022.1:0-31975 GCA_035549015.1 Kapaibacterium sp. (SeqCode) | reverse complement strand
CCGGTCTGATGCAGGGCGGGGTGGTCAGTCCGCGGAGCGAAGGGACACCGCAAGGTGGCCCACTCTCACCACTGCTCAGCAACGTCCTGTTGGACGTTCTGGACAAAGAGTTGGAGCGTCGTGGTCATCGCTTCGTGCGCTGGGTACAGTGTGACGGTACACCGGCGCCCGAAGCTGAGGGTGTCACCGGAGTCGGTGCAGCGAATGAAGCAGAGACTACGGGACCTGCTGCGCATAGGCCGCGGGCGCAGCCTGCGGACGGTGATCGCAACGGTGGCGGTGTATCTGCGCGGGTGGCTTGGGTATTACCGCAAAGCCGAGGAGCGGAAGGTGTTCGAGGATCTGGACCAGTGGCTGCGTCGGAAGCTGCGCCGCATTGTGTGGAAGCAGTGGAAGCCGCCGCGGACACGCTACCGGAAGCTACGAGCCCACGGCATCGCACCGGATCAGGCGCGTCGCTCGGCCTGGAACGGCCGGGGGCCGTGGTACAACGCCGGAGCGAGCCACATGCACCTAGCGGTCCCGACGAAGCTGTTACGCGGCTGGGGTCTGCCGAGTTCGCTCGATGAGCATCAACGTCTTCAGTATCTCTAACGAACCGCCGTATGCCGAACGGCACGTACGGTGGTGGGGTAGCCGGGGGAGGATGACCTCCCCCGGCTACCCGATCGACGTGATGTCGCAAATGGTGGCTGCAGGTTATGAACGTGGCGTGGCAATCATGAAGCCGCGTATGCACGAGCGCTCACTACGGGTGGCCCGGCGACGCGTGGCGTACATCATGCCCTGGTTCGCTCGCGGCGGGGTGCACGGGGATGGAGGATGCAGGCATCGAATCGGTATCCGAACGCCGGGTGTCGGATGAACGTACGCACGCACATTGCCACATGCCGGGTGCGTGAACCGTTCGTGCTACTTCATCACCCGATCCCGCTCGTCCAGCTTCTCCTCCTTCACCAGCACGCCGTCGAACTGCCGGTAGGTGAACCGCATGCCGGCCACGCCGTCGCCACGCCGTCCCTTCGGATTCCCCTTGAGATCGAACGAGTGCCACTCGATCATGCGGCCGCTGGTGTCGTACGCATAGGTGATCGAGGCGATGCCGCTGCTGTCGCTCATGTTCCCACCATCGGTGGAGAGGAAGGAGACCTTCACCGGAAGCCCGCATTCGTTCAGTTCGTACGCGCGGACGTACTCGCCGCCGGGGAACGGGATCGGCCTGCGGTCGATGTTGCTGATCTCCTCGCGCACCAGATTGCCGTGCGCATCGGTCTTGAAGCGGCGGAAGTAGGCGGTGTTGCCGATTCCGGCAAACGGGCGGAGCGGCAGGTTGTCGCCGAAGTGCGCCTTGCCGGAACTGTAGTACCACTCCTGCGCGTAGACGCCCGGCTCCACCGTGCGGTAGAGCGCGCGGTGCACGCCGGAGGAATCGTTCGCCGGCTTCCCCATCCGGTCCAGAATCTTCCGTTGCAGAAGCTGCCCCTCCGGACGGCGGTACACCTCCTCGGAGAACGCCCAGTCCGCCTGCACCGCCATGCCGGTGCCGTCGAAGTAGGTGCGGCGCTCCACGATGAGGTTGAGCGAGTCGTAGCGTGTGTAGGAGATGCGCATCGTTGCCCAGTCCGATCGCGTGTCCGCATTGCCGAAGCGGAACCGTGTAAGCTGTACGGGGCGGCCCAGGGTGTCGCGCCGGATGCCGATCACGAACGGCTCCGAGGCCGGCGCCGTGGCGGGATTGCAGAGCACCAGATGCTCCAATGCATCCACACGAAGCAGGCGATAGAACTCCGTATAGTCGTTCAGGCTCTGGCCGCGAAGTGCCGCCGGCGCCAGCGCTGCGAGTGTTGCGAGAAGAAGGAGTGGATTGATGCCGATGCGGCGGCGCTCTGTTCCGGCGCCGGGGATTGCAACTGTGCTGAGCTTCATCGTTCCAGAGGATGTTGTTCGTGCCGGAGATCTTCCAGACACGGACCGGATGAAAAAGTTAAGCAATGAAACGCGGTTCCCGGCATCGCCTGGACGATTATTCTGTAGCTTTGCTCGCGATTGAACGCAGACGGACCGATGGAACGCACATTGAGGACTGCGCATTCCAGGGTTGTCCTGCGTGCGATGGACCGATCGATCTCAATGCGGCGATGAAGCCCGAACTCAACTTCCCGAACGTCATCACGGCGGCACGCATTCTGCTGACGCCGCTCTTCGTCTGGCTGGTGCTCAGCCAGGATGGCGTGCGCGTTCAGGTGGCCGCACTGATATTCCTGCTCGCTGCGATCAGCGACTGGTACGATGGCTGGTACGCCCGGCGCTACAACGCCATGAGCGCCTTCGGCCGCTTCTTCGATCCGCTTGCCGACAAGGTTCTGATCGGCGCAGCCTTCTTCGTGTTCGTGACGCTGGGGCCGTTCGATCTCTGGATGGTGCTGGTGATCGTGGGGCGCGATCTGGTGGTGACGGTGCTGCGGGTGATCGCCGACCTGAAGCATCAGCCGGTGGTGACGAGCCGCCTGGCCAAGTGGAAGACCGCACTGCAACTGGTCTTCCTCTGGTACGTGGTGCTGATCTTCACACTGAAAAATGTCATCTGGATTCGCGAGGCGATCACCGTCGCCCGTCTGGATGCGCTCCTCTCGCCGGCGATCGTCGTGCCGGCAATGTTGCTGCTGACGCTGCTCTCTCTTGTCACGGCGGGTCAGTATCTCTACGAAAACCGTCACATACTTCGCGTGCTAACGAATGGCAGTTTCGCCCGCACAACTCTCTAAGCTGGGCGTTCCGGTCT
The DNA here is from genome assembly GCA_035549015.1 of Kapaibacterium sp. (SeqCode). Taxonomy (GTDB): domain Bacteria; phylum Bacteroidota; class Ignavibacteria; order OLB7; family OLB7; genus JAFDZV01. The sequence goes on along the minus strand of DASZRW010000022.1, from coordinate 29,193 downwards.
GGAAGCAGATCATTGCCGGAGGTCTCTACACCGGCCTTGCGCCGATCGCCTCCGGCACGGTTGCCAGCGCCGTTGCCGTGCTCGTCTACTTCACGCCGTGGGGCGCCAACTATCTCTTCCTCCTCGGCATCTCCCTGGCGGCCTTCATCGTCGGCATCCCGCTTGCCCGCGATGTGGAGCGCGCTCTCGGCCACGATCCCAGCTTCGTCACCATCGATGAGTTCGCCGGGCAGTGGCTTGCGCTCGCCTCGCCGTGGGTGCTTCACGATCCCATCTGGGCCGGGCTCACGTTCTTCGTCTTCCGCGTCTTCGATATCGCGAAGCTCTGGCCCTCCAGCTATTTCGATCAACGCCCCGGAGGCCTGGGCGTGATGGCGGACGACATGTTCGCCGGGCTCTACGCCAACATCGTTTGCCATCTCCTGATCTTCGGCTATCAGATCGTGCGGCAGTTCGTGTAGAAGGGCCGTTGTGTCTGGATCTTCGGCCTGTGCGATCCGCCGGCAACCGGGAGAGGCGTTGCCCGGAACTGCAGCGAGCGCGTAGCCGGGCGATCAAGGAACCAATCAACCAGCTCCCATGCTCTCCCTCCGCCTTGCCTACAGCCCCGATGCCGACGACGCGTTCATGTTTCGTGCGGCGATCGAGGGATTGATCGATACCGAGGGGCTCCGGTTCCAGCCGGTGACCGCGGACACGCAGAACCTGAACGACATGGCCGATCGCGGCGACGTGGATATCTCCGCCGTCTCGGTCGCCGCCTATCCGTTCCTCGCCGATCGCTTCCTCCTCTTCGCGCATGGCGGATCGGTGGGGCGGGGATATGGTCCGGTGATCGTTGCACGCGAGCCATTCCCGGCCGGCGAACTCGGAACGAAGACGATTGCCACGCCGGGAGCCAGAACCACTGCCCATCTGATCACCCACCTGCTTGCGCCGGAGGCGCGCTTCACCGTTGTGCCGATCACTCCGTACGAGGCGATCTTCAACGCCGTCGGCTCCGGCGATGTCGATGCAGGCATCATCATCCACGAAGGGCGCCTCACCTATCCGCAGCACGGCCTGCAGCGGATCGTGGATCTGGGCGAGTGGTGGTGGGGGCAGACCGGGCTTCCGCTTCCTCTGGGAGCCAACGTGATCCGGCGCTCGCTGGGCGAGGATGTGGTGAAGCGCGCAAGCCGCGTGATGCAGCGCTCCATCCGCTGGGCGCTGGACCATCGCGACGAGATGATCCGCTTCCTGATCTCGCACATTCATCGTCCCGATGAGGTGGCCACCCCGGAACTGCTGGATCGCTACCTGGGGATGTATGCAAACGAGGAGACGCATGCGTACTCCGAGGATTCGATGCGCGCCATACAGACCGTGCTGGACCGCGCGCTCGAGATCGGCGCCATCGAGCGCCGCGTGATTGCGGAGTTCGCCTGAGCGGCCGCCCGTGATCTGCGTCGATGCCGGCTCGCGTCGGTCCGCTCCGAATACTTCATTGCAATCGTGCCGGTGATATCTCCCATGCTTCTCTTCTCCTCCGATATCGAACGCGACGCCGGCTTCCCGTCCGGCCTGCCGGATTCCATCGCAACCGGGATTACCGGTGTGGGCCTGGTCGAATCCGCGATCGGCGCCACGCGGTTGATCGATCGCCACGCGCCGTCCTGCCTGGTGTTCGTGGGCACGTGCGGCGCGCATGCGGGAAGCGGCATCGGCGTTGGCGACATCGTGATCGCAACGTCCATCGTGCTCGGCTCCGGTGACGTGGCCCGCGGCGAGATGCGCCTGCCTGCGCTCCTTCGCTCGCGGCTCGCAACGGACCCGGCGCTGAACGCACGGCTTGCCGAAGGGGCCGGCGATCTCGCGCTGCGCAGCGCGTCCGTCTCCTGTACGCTTGGAATCACGGAGACCGAGAAGCTTGCACGCGAGCTGAGCGCGGATGCCGCAACGGAGAACATGGAGGCGTTCGCCGTTGCGCGAGCCGCCGAACATGCGTCCGTTCCGGTTGCCGTGTTGCTGGGCGTGACGAACATCGTTGGCCCCGGCGGCGGAGCGGGGTGGGCCGCGAACTATCGCGAGATGATGCAGGCGGTAACCGGCATTGCCATGCGGGCGCTTTCATGAACGACGAACGTTTCGATATCGGCGGCGAGGACGCGGACTACTTCAACCTCGGGTTCGATGTGGTGGACAGCCTTGCCCGGAGCGCGCGGAACCGGCTGGCCTTTCTCCGGCTGGGCGCGGATGGGGAGCGGGACCTGCTCACCTACTGGGAGCTGAGCGCCGGATCGAATCGTGTGGCGAACGTTCTTCGCGGCCTCGGCATCCGTGCGCGCGATGTGCTGCTGCTGGTGATGCCGCGAACCTCCGCATGGTGTGCGGCGGCGCTTGGCGCAATCAAGCGGGGTGCGGTGATTGCCCTCGCCGATCCGGATGCGACCGGCGAGGAGCTCGCGGGCCTCTGCGCCGCCGTTCGCCCGCGCGCGATCGTTGCGGACAGTGCATGCGCGCCCGCCGTGGACCGGATGCGCGATGCGCTGGCGTCCGTTGGGATGTGGATCGTATCGGGCGGCGCGCGCGCCGGCTGGACCGATCTCGACGCTGCCTGCGCCGCATCCTCCGGCACGTTGCTGCACATGGGCTTCGACGAGATGACGCGCCCGGCCGATCCGATGCTCTGCGTTCCGTTCAGCACGGCGGATGGCGAGCCGCGCATCGCGCTCCACTCGCACGCGCAGATGCGCGCGCAGCGGGCGATCGCCCGGAACTGGTTCGGCATCGACGGGAACGATATCCACTGGACGCTCGCGCCCCGGCCCTGGACATCGCTCGCGTGGCCGCAACTGTTCGCGGAGTGGATGGCGGGCGCAACGGCCGTGGTGCACGATGCCGCTGCTGCCGTTGATCCGCGCGATCTTCTGCGGGTGATCGCAGCGCTCGGTGTCACCTCCTTCTGCACGACGCCCGATCTCTACCGGGCGATCGTTTCCTGCGACATGAAGGCGTACGATCTCGGCACGCTCCGCTCGGCCACCTGCGCCGGCGCATTGGATGCCGCCACCATCGAGGCGTGGAAGGATGGCACCGAAGGGCTGGAGCCGCGCTCCGGCCTGGGGCGCGCCGATACCGGCCTGCTTGCATGGATCCCCCCCGGCGGCGCCGCGCGTGCCGGCTGCTACGGCACCGGCGGAGATGCGCTCGCGGTGACCGATGAACGTGGAACCCCGCTCGGGCATGGTGTGCAGGGGAGGCTGGCGGTTCGTGTCTTCCCGGCTCAGCCGCCGGGCGTTGCGCTTCGGCTTGCCGATCCCCACCACGATGCCGCCGCGTTTCTCGGCGACTGGTTCGTGACCGATGAGCGCGTGGTGATGGCGGACGACGGCACGATCCGTCCCGCCGCACCGGCGCAGGGAACCGCTGCGCAGCTTGTCTATACGATCGCGCCCCCCGGCTCCTGACCGGCAGGGACCTTCTCTCGAGTCCGCCGCGGCCGCCTGCACCGCCGTTGCCGGCGGGGAGCCCGGATACACCTGAACACATCGCCGAACCGCAGCGCCGCCGTAATTTCCACGCGACTCATCCGGTACACGCCGCAAAGCCGGCGCCGGATGCAGCGATGCGCCTTCTGCTTTCCTTCCATCGGAAGAACCCGACATGAGCCAGATGCCGACCGATACCACGAGTGCCGCAGTGATTGCCGAGCTGGAGCGGATGTTCGCGATGTTCCCCGATCTGCCGAAGGAGGCGATCATCAAGCAGGACATTCTCCGGCAGGGGCTCGCGTTCGCGGAGAGCGCGCTGCAGGTTGCCTCCGGGTACAAGCCGAAGGATTACTTCATCTTCTCCTTCGATCTGGTTCCGCTGAAGGAGATGCAGGTGTACGAGGCCTATCGGTCGCCGGAGGAGATCCGCATGACCGGCGGTCCGTACGATCTGCTTCCGACGATCGTCTCCGTTCGCGTGAACCCCGAATCGCCGTATCGTGTCGAGATACATGAGGGGCACATCTCGCTCCTCTGCGAGGGAGCGCTCCTCGCACGTCTCGAATTCCCACCCATCCCGGCCTATTACAGCGCGCAGCTGACCAGCGGCAAGAAGATCTCCCAGATCGCTCCGGCAATCGAGTGGGGGTATCTGGTCTACCTGACCGTCTATCGTCTCTGCCAGTACTGGGGGAAGACGGAGGAGTGCCGCTTCTGCGATCTCAACGAGAATTATCGCCAGCAGAAGGAGCAGGGGCGCGAATACACCGCGGTGAAGAGCATCGAGGATATCGTGGAGGCGATGGCCTTCATCAACGAGCACGATACCGTCTCCAGGGCCTACACCGTAACGGGTGGATCGATCACCAGCTCGCTGCAGGGAATGAAGGAGGCGGAGTGGTATGCGCGCTATGCGGATGCCATCGAGAGCCGCTTCGCCGGACGCTGGATTCCGAAGGCGGTGGTGCAGGCGTTTCCGAAGGAGGAGACGAGGCTGCTGCGAGAGGCAGGCTACAGGATCTATCATCCCAACTTCGAGATCTGGGATCGCGAACTCTTCTCCTGGATCTGCCCGGGGAAGGAACGGTATGTGGGGCGCGACGAATGGATGAAGCGCATCGTGGATGCCGCGGACGTCTTCGGTCCGGAGCGCGTGATTCCGAACTTCGTCGGCGGCGTGGAGATGGCCCGGCCGCACGGCTTCACGGAGATCGATCGCGCCATCGCATCTACCACCGAGGGGCTGGAGTTCTTCATGAGCAAGGGGATTATCCCGCGCTTCACGACATGGTGTCCGGAGCCGACCTCCGACCTCGGCCGGCAGGAAGGGCCGCCGCTCGAATACTTCGTGAAGCTTCTGTATGCATGGCGCTCCACCTTCGAGAAGTACAACCTCTCCGCTCCGCCGGGCTACGGCCGTCCGGGCGTTGGGAGCGCCGAGTTCTCCGTGAGCGCATTCATGGACGTGATCCGCGTGGAGCGTCTCCCGAAGGGGAGGGAGATCGCGAACGTCTGAACCCGCGGCGTCTCTGCCCGGCGTGACGAGATAAAGTCCATTCCGGCATGCTTCCCGGCGCTGCGAACGCGGCGCGGTGAACACCGCGTGCTCTTCGGCCGGCTGCACGCATCGGTACCTTCAAACGTCGTCGCGATCACTATGGATCAGATCATCCTGCGCTCGGTCTCCACTCCGCTCAACGGCTCCGTCACCCCCCCGCCGGACAAGTCGATCTCGCATCGGGCGCTCTTCTTTGCCGCGTTGAACCACGGACGCACCGTGCTTCACAACGTCTCCACCGCTGCGGACCCGCTCGCAACACGCAATCTTCTCGAGTCGCTCGGCTACGGCTTCGCGCAGGAGGAAGCCGCTCTGGTGAAGGCCGCCGGCGCCGCGCACCCGCATGCGGGGCACGGTGAGCTTTCGCTTCACTGCCGGAACTCCGGCACCACTGCCCGCCTCGCCTGCGGCTTCCTGACCGGCGAGCGCGGGACGTTCGTGCTGATCGGCGACGACTCGCTTTCAAACCGCCCGATGGAACGCGTTGCCGCCCCGCTTCGCGAGATGGGGGGAACCGTGAACACGACCGAGGGGCGCATGCCGGTTCACGTGGACGCCTCGCACCCGCTCTCCGATCGTGTGATGCTGATGGAGGCCGCCTCTGCGCAGGTGCACGGCGCACTCTTCCTCGCGGGGCTTCGTTCCAACAGCGGTGTGTTGATCCGGCGCACGAGGCTGATGCGCGATCACACCATCCGCCTGGCCGGCGCCTTCGGCCTCGAGACTCCGTACACGGACGACAACGGCCTGCCGATCGACGAGGTGATGGCCGCAACGATCGATCGCGATGTGGAGCTCCGGATCCCGGGGGACCTCTCCTCTGCCGCATTCTTCGTTGTTGCCGCTCTCATCGTTCCCGATTCCGATATCACCATCACCGGCGTCGGCCTGAACCCGACGCGCATCGCCTTTCTCGAAGCCCTGCGGGAGATGGGGGCGAAGGTGCACTGGCATACCATCGGCGACGATGCCGAACCGGTTGGCGAGATCCACGTGCAGCACTCCGGGATGATGCGCGGCATCGATCTCGGCGAACGCGTTCATGTGGGGACGGTGGCGCAGATGATGGACGAGCTTCCGCTCCTTGCGCTGGTTGGCTCGCAGGTCGCCGGCACCACCACCGTGCGCGGTGCGGAGGAGCTGCGTGTGAAGGAGTCGGACCGCATCGCCGCAACCGCGCGTTTGATGCGGTCGCTCGGCGTGGTGATCACGGAGCTTCCCGACGGCTTCGAGGTGACCGGGCCGCAGGAGGTGGCCGGCGGGGGAGCGGTCGATCACGAGGGGGATCACCGCCTCGCGATGGTCGCCGCCGTTGCCGCGCTGATTGCCCGTGTGCCCGTCACCATTCCCGCTCCCGATGTGGTTGCCGTTTCCTACCCGGAGTTCTGGACCCAGCTGGAAGCGATCGCGCCGGGCGCGATCAAGGGAGCCGCGTGATGGAACAGCTGGGAACGGCAGGCAGGAGTGCGGGGCCCGAACGGCTGGTGCTGATCGGTGCGAACATCGCACACTCCCGTTCTCCACGCATCCACAATCATCTCTTCACACTCTATTCGCTTCCGTATCGCTATGACCTTATGCCGCTGGATGAATCGCAGGTGGTTGCCGCGCTCGCGGAGATGAAGCGGGGCGGTTATCGCGGAGCGAACGTCACCTCGCCGCACAAGCGGGCCGTGCTTCCCGCAATCGATGCGTTGAGCCCGGAGGCCGCGCGCATCGGAGCGGTGAACACGATCGTGATTCAGGACGGCCGTGCGATCGGCCACAACACCGATGCGGCCGGCTTTACGGGTCCGCTGCGCGGCCATGCGATTACGGCCGCGCCGTTCTCGGCGAACGTGCTCGGCACCGGAGGGGCTGCGATGGCCGCCGTGCATGCGCTGCTGGCATTCCCCACCCTTCGGACCCTTACGATATACTCCCGCGATGCGGATCGTGCCCGCAACGCAGCCGCGCGCTGGGAGGATGGCCGGCTGCGCGGTGCGATGCCGGGGAGCTACTCGCCGGCGGATCTTCTCGTGAACGCTACGCCGATCGGGCTTCCCGCGTCCCCGGGCATGCCGATCGCGGCCGTAGAACTTGCCGGCACGCGGTTGGTGTACGAGATGGTATATTCGCCGCCTGAGACATCGCTGGCTGCCGCGGCACGCGCTGCGGCGATCGAGGTGATCGGCGGGCAGGCGATGTTCGTTGCCCAGGCGCTGCGCGCGTTCCAACTCTGGACCGGCATCGCCCCGCAGCCGGAGGATGTGCCGGCGGATCTCTGGCGGTAGGCGGGCGCCGAAGGAGACGTGCCTCGATGGGTCCGCAGAACACTGCCGACCGGCACGTAAACGTGCCGCAGGAACCGGCGATGTCTTCGCGAGCAGTTCAACCCCGACGGGGCCGGGGCATTCCTCTGCACCGACCGTTTCAACGGATAGTCCTCCCCTGAACGTGCGACAGGAACCTGCCAATGTGCCGGTTGTCACGAGCAGACTCCCCGCACAGCTGGGGCGCCGCGATATCATCCGGGCGCTTCGCGGTAATGATGCCGCCGGCTCTCTTTGCCGGCCCCGACAGGCAGGGGCGAAGGAGGCGCGCCCTGGCGATCTCTCCGGACCTGACATACGAGCCGGCGGGACCGCTTCGCAATGACCATGCGTGAAATCATCACGTTGACAGGTGCGGACTCCGCGCACCGCGCGGCGATCCCTGGGCTCACAACTGCCGATCAAACTTCGATGGCATCCAACCACTAACCGCGAACCGCCCATCATGATCATCTGGCTGCACGGCCCATCCGGAGCGGGAAAGACGACGATCGGTCGCGAGTTGGCCGGCCTGCGCGGCGTGCCGTTCGTGGATCTGGATGAGGAGATCGAGCGGCAGGAGGGGCGAAGCGTTGCCGATATCTTCTGGAGCGACGGCGAGGCGGCGTTCCGGCGGCTGGAGTGGAACGCATTGCTGGCATTGATGGAGGGGGAGCGCACGCCGAAGGTTGTGGCGCTTGGCGGCGGCGCGGTGGTTGATCACGATGTGCGCACCCTGATGCGCGGCTCCGGGCTGCGTGTGTTCGTGGATGTGGAGCCGGAGGTCGCCATGGCGCGCCTCGAGGGGGACGCGCCGCGGCCGCTTCTCTATGATGACGATCCTCCCGCGAAGTGGCGCCGGCTGTACAATGCCAGGCGCCGTTACTACGAGGAGACGGACGTGACGGTGCGTTCGGACCGAACGCCTGCGGAGATGGCCCGCGCGATTGCGGAGGAGATCGATCGCGCCGGCGATGCGCTCTGGACATGGCCGGCCGATATCGGCGGCGAGCGGTGCGTTGTTGCCGGCTTCGGCGCGCTCTACGCTCTCGCGCAAGCAATGCGGGCGCTGACGCAGGGGCGCCGCGTCTGCCTGGTGACGGACCGGCTCGTGGAGCGATACTATGCGGACTATCTCTTTCCGGAGCGCGAGCGCGAGGGGATGATCACGCTTGCGGTGGATGCCTCTGAAGGGACGAAGACGCTCGCCACGGTGGAGGAACTGGCCGCGGGGATGGTTGCCGGCGGGTTCACGCGCGAGGGAGTGATCGTGGCCGTGGGAGGAGGCGTGGTGACGGACATGGCGGGATTCCTCGGTGCGATCTTCATGCGCGGCGTGCGCACGATCTACGTGCCGACAACGCTGCTCGCGCAGGTGGATGCGGCGATCGGCGGCAAGACGGCGGTGAACGCCGCGGGCGTTCGCAATCTGATCGGTGCGTTTCGGCAGCCGGGTCACGTGCTCGTGGCCTCGCAGTTCCTTCGCTCGCTCACCGCGCGCGAGCTGCGCTCCGGTTTCGTGGAGTCTGTGAAGATGGGGATCATCAATTCGAAGCCGCTGGGCGCCGCGGTGGATGCGGCGCTCCCGGCGATCCTGGAGGGGGAGCTTCCGGAGAACATCGACGATGTGATCCGCCTGAGCATCCGCGCGAAGCTGGACGTGGTGGAGCAGGACGCGCGCGATTCGTCGCTCCGGCTCTCGCTCAACTTCGGCCACACGTTCGGGCATGCGTTGGAGGCGGTGGAGTCCGGCGTCTACGCGCACGGCGAGGCGGTTGCGTTCGGCATGATCGCCGCCGCAGCGATGGCGTACGAGCGTGGCACCATCTCCGGCGAGCGCCGCGACCGGATCGCGCAGTGTTCGCTTCCGTTCACCGTTCACGAACGCGATACGCACAACATGAACGCGCTGCTGCGCGCGATGGAGTCCGACAAGAAACGCGCCGGAGGCGGGTATCGTTTCGTGCTCCCGACGGAGTCCGAAGGCTTTTCGCTCTACGACACGGACGATCGCGAACTGGTGGTGCGCACGATGGAGGCGGCGTTCCGTGACATCGCAGCGAGACATCGTTGAATCGGGATACTGCCGAAGCGAGAGATCTCCGAAGCGCGATATCGCTTCGCGGCATCAATGGTTGAATCATATCGAGAGCAATGAAGATCGTCGTCATCAACGGGCCCAATCTCAATCTCCTCGGCCGGCGCGAACCGCAGGTTTATGGCACCGATACGCTTGCGGATATCGAGCGCCGCGTGCGGGAGGCAACAGCGGAGCTCGGCGTGGAGCTGAGCTTCGCGCAGTCCAACATCGAAGGGGAGATCATCAGCATGCTGCACGAGGCGCGCTACGAGCGGGGCGCCGATGCGGTGGTGATCAATCCCGGCGCGTACACACATTACTCGATCGCGATCCGGGACGCGATCGCGGCGATCGAAATTCCGGTGATCGAGGTGCACCTCTCCAACATCCACGCCCGAGAGCCCTTCCGCCATACATCCGTTGTTGCGGCCGTGTGCCGGGGGCGTATCGAGGGGCTTGGATGGCGCGGCTATGTTGCCGCCGTGCGGGTGCTGGCCTCGATGCACGACGAGTTGAACCGATAACAACGGAGGTGCATGCGTGGCGAATACATTCGGCTCCATATTCCGTCTGACGACATTCGGCGAGTCGCACGGCGCGGCGCTCGGGGCGGTGATCGATGGCTGTCCGGCAGGCGTGGAGTTCGATCCCGAACTGCTCCGCCGCGATCTCTCGCGACGGCGCCCGGGGCAGGCGCTTACCACGCCGCGCAACGAGGCGGACGAGCCGGAGGTGCTGAGCGGAGTGTTCGAGGGGCGTACCACGGGCGCCCCGATCGCCGTGCTGGTGCGGAACACCGATCAACGCTCGAAGGATTATTCCGATCTCAAGGATCTCTACCGGCCGTCGCATGCGGACTATACCTATGCGACGAAGTACGGCGTGCGCGATCATCGCGGCGGCGGGCGCTCCTCGGCGCGCGAGACTCTGGCCCGCGTGATCGGCGGCGCCGTTGCGCGCATGCTCCTCGCGGCCGGAACCTCCGTCGATGTGCGCGCGGCGGTTACGGCGATGGGCCCGCACTCGGCGGCGCGTCCGCTTGCGGAGATGACCGCCGATGCCATCTATTCATCGGCCGTCCGATGCGCGGATCCGGTTGCGGAACCTGCGATGATCGCCTGGCTCGACGAGCTGCGTGCGGCGGGGAATTCCACCGGCGGCATCGTTTCCGTTCGCGTGGAGAACGTGCCGGCCGGGCTGGGGGAGCCGATCTACGACAAGCTGAACGCCCGGCTTGCGGGGGCCATGATGTCCATCAACGGCGCGATGGGCTTCGAGGTGGGGGCGGGTTTCGGCGTGGCGACGGCACGCGGGTCGGAGAACAACGATCAGTTCATCCGCGGAGCGGAGGGGCTCGAGACACGTTCCAACAACTCCGGCGGCATTCAGGGAGGCATCTCGAACGGCATGCCGGTGGAGTTCCGCGTGGCGTTCAAGCCCCCCTCGTCGATCGCCCTGGCGCAGCAGCATGGAGCGGCGGCCGGAGAGACGGTGGAGCATGCGGTCACCGGGCGGCACGACCCCTCCATCGTGGTGCGTGCCGTTCCCGTTGTGGAGGCGATGACACTGCTGGTCCTCGCCGACATGTGGCTGATGGCGCGGGCAGGGAGGTCGTTGGTTGTCGGGGAGTAGTCCGTTGTCGGTAGGTGAAGCGGGGCTGTGGACGTGGTTCTTCGTGCGTGGTTCTCAGCCCGGCGTTATCCGTTACGTATCATAGGTAAGCGCCGATGGCAGAGCACACGCGAGGCTCGGAACATTTCCCGAGGCCCGGCCCGATGCGCGACATCACAAAATGCTCTTCGTCCTGGAAGGGCTCTGCATGATTGCGGCTCCGGCCTTCAGGATTGTGCGACCTTGGCTGAGGGATACCCTGACACTGTCGGGGTTGAGTTTCCCATGAAGGCGGCTTGGTGATGTCGTTGCCGCCGAACGCGCCTCCACATTGGTCTGTGGTTTACCGCCAGCCCGTTGAAGGCGGAACGCGTTGTCACGCCCGATCATGCGCGTGCCTCATGCACTACCGGACGGTATTGGCGGAAACGCATGTACCGATCGCCGGCCGATGGCGCGTCATCGCCATCAGCGTTCAGCCGAATCGCTCTCCGCAAGCCGCGGCGCGGCGTGCCGTGTATAGCTCCATCATCTTCTCCCGGCCGCCAGGCCGCGTAGCGGCGCACCGTTCCAGCCATGTATGCAGCCCGGCCTTCGCCTGGAGGCTGCATCACGGTACGCGCCGTCCGGCATTAACGCCGGCGCCTGCTGCCGGAGGCGGAATGGTATGTGCTACAGACGGGCGCCCCGCGATGCGGGGCCATGTTCGGAATGGCCAAACGTTCAGTCCGCTCCCTGCAGAATCGCACATACAGTCCACTACCGGTCAGGAACTTCTGCGCAGAAAATCCGCGAGCGTCTCGAGGACGTTGCTCCATCCTTCGCGATGGCCATCGGCGGAGCGCTGGTCTGGCAGGCCGCTGTGGGTAAGCTCCAGCGTGGAGCCGGATGCGTTATCGGCGATTGCAATCTCCAGATGCTCCGGCACCGTCGGGTAACCCATCGGCGCATGCCAGACAAGTGTATGAGCGATGCGGGCCTCCGGTTCAATCGCCGTGTAGGTTCCCTCGAAGCGCCATACCGCACCGTCCGGGCGTGTCGTCTCGGCCAGGAACGAGCCACCGACTCTGAAGTCCACCTCGGCCCGCTGCAAGCGGCCCAGGCTTCCCCATGCCCATTGAGCAAGCTGCTCCGGATCGGAACAGGCGGCGAAGAGGCGTGCGGCGGGTGCCTCGAAATGATGCTCCACGCGAACGGTATGATCCATGCTGGTTGATGTCATCGATCTGCTCCGGAACGTTCGGTACGAAGGCCCACATGCCGGTTGGGCCACTGGATGAATGGGCGTGCAGGCCGCAATGTAGTACGCCGGCGCGATTCCGGCGATCGGCTTCGGCCTGCAGACCGGCCACGGCGTTGCGGCTCCCTGCATGGTGGTATATTCCGCGTCCGTTCCAGCGTATCGCTCACGTCTACATTCAGGAATCAATGCATCACAAGGATCAACGCGCCATGATGAATCGCAACCTGCTTCTTGCCGTCGTACTCTCCGCTGTCGTCGCAGGATGTGGAGGAAAGGAGAAGACTCCGGGCACTCCCTCCGCCGGCGGGAGCTCCGGGGCGAAGTCCGGCTCGCCAGCCGCTTCCGGCCCGGGCATCAAGGCGAAGCTGTTGGTGGACAAGACCTGGAAGGTGACGGAGGTCACGAGCGATCCCGCCGTGGATCTCAACGGCGACGGGAAGGCGAACACCGATCTGATCGCCTCCGGTGAGATCCCGGAGTGCCAGTTGGACGATACCGATGTGTATCACTCCGACGGCACCTTCGAAGCCGATCACGGCGCGCTGAAGTGCAGCCCGCAGGAACGTGCGAAGGATGTGGGGCGATGGTCGTTCAATGCGGACTCCACGGTCATCAGCACATCGCTGGGCGGCCGCGAGAGTGGTCTGCACGTTCTGGAGCTGACCGGGACGACGCTGAAGGAGTCGGTGAACATCAGCAAGGAGAACAGGAACTACACCTTCGTGGTAACGTTCGTCGCGAAGTAGCGATACGGTTGCCGGCGCGATGCCGGATTGCACGAAGAGGTCCGGAGTAGAACTCCGGGCCGATGCGCCTCTCGGGCGTGCGCGGCATCATGCGAACACCATGGTGCTGCCACTGCACCGCCGGATGCGGGCCATGAATGCCACAACGTTATGTCCAATTCAGCGGGTCTCGTTCCTCTTTTACGGATCGGAGGCGGGGAGCTGCCTTCCGAATAACCCGCCGCCGGTTCTTACACCTGCATCGGAGCCACTGAAGGCCGATGTACGTTCCTCATCCTACTTCCCGCCTCGAATCATTCGTATGGATGGCGATGCGGAGGTGGAGCGCCGTGCCGGCCCATGCAATCAGGAGAAAGAGATCATGACAACAACCATTCGCTCGTTTGCTGCTGCGATGCTTCTCACGGCAGTGATGCTCTTTGCCGCCAATGCCGCCACCGCGGCGTGCACGGCGGTGAAGGTAACGAACAATCTGAACTGCGATGTTCAGCTTTGCCTGTTCGATGCCGCCACGGCAGCCACGATATGCACGAACGTCCCGGCCGGGGCCACCGTTATCGTCAACATCCCCGCCGGCTTCACGATCAGCGGTGGCGTAAGTGCCGGTCACAACCGGTACCGGTTTGGTGCAAACGGCTGCACGGTATGCTATGCGCAGGTCGGCCCCGCGGCGCTTTGTTGCGGCGAGGTGTGTTACGATCCCACAACGTGCCACATCACGATCGGTGTGTGCACGCAGGCGATCTGCAATCCGTGAGCAGTACGAGCACGCTCGTTTCGAGATGATAACGGCAACGGCCCTTCACACTGTGTGGGGCCGTTGTTGTTCCGGTTCATGATTGATGATGTCCAATCCAACCCCGCCGATCGCTCTTTAACCGGAGGCGGGAAGTCCCCATCCGAAAACCGCCGCCGGTCCTCGCATCAACGTCGATTCCCTTCCATGGCCGGCTGCACGTGCCGTGCAGGGCGATGCCGTTCCCCACCGAACTCCCCGCCCGAAATCGTTCACCCGGATGGCGGTGTGGAAGCAGAGGGCCACCGCGGCTCTTGTCACAATCAGGAGAGATTGATCATGAGAACAACAACCACGCGCTCGTTCCCCGCGTTTGCCGCGGCCCTGCTGCTTGCAATCGCCGGCCTCTTCGTTTCCAGCGCTGCCAATGCACAGTGCACCAGCCTCACCGTCTCGAACAACGTCGGCTGCAACCTGCGGCTCTGCCTGTTTAACAACGCCGCTGTCGCAACGGTCTGCGCCGATGTTCCCGCAGGGGGGACGGTTGTCGTTACGCTTCCTCCGGGATTTGTACCGGACGGGGGTGTGAGCCGCGGCGGAAACCGCTATCGCTTCACGGCCACCGGCTGCACTCTCTGCTATGAGCAGATCACGTCCACCGTGGTGCCCTGTTGCGCCGAGGTCTGCTTCGATCCGGTTGCGTGTACCATCAACATCAACCCCTGCACCTCCGCAGTGTGCGGTAAGTAGGCGCCACGCGGAACGCCTGCACAGAGTGCTGCCTGCGGATCCGGGCGCGACCTGCCGTGCCCGGATCCGTGGCTGGCGGGGTGGAGGCGGCCCCTGCCCCACGCACCGCCGCGTTCCCGCCCACTTTCGGGCACCGGTTGCATCCACCATGTTCTTCCTGTCACATCTCCGGCAGGCTGCGTCTTCGGTGAACATGGGCGCATCGCGCCCGCCATTCAACGCATGCCGGCCGGTTTCAGCAGGGAGCAACAGCCATGAAACAGCCCAACGTTTTTCTCAAGGCCGCCGCCGTCACAAGCTCGCTTCTGCTGACATCCGCGCTGGTGCTGTACCGCGGCGGCGCGGTGAACTGGTTTGCGCAGCCGGCAGCCCCGGCACGCGTTGCGGCCGTGCGTACCGCCGCCGTACTGCCGCTTCGGCCGGAACGTGCGGACACGCCGGAGGTGGCCACCCCGGATTCCGTACGGCGCCGGCAAACCTCCGCGCAGCGCGGATCGCGTGGCGCTTCCTCCACCGGAACCGGTGACCGCTCCGGCGGAACCAGGGATACCGTGCAGTTCCGGCAGAGCGGTGAGCTTCGGAGCGATCCCACCTTCATGACCGGTTCCAAATCGATGGTGCCGCTGGTGGCATTCCCGCAGTCCGGAACCGCGACTGCGGCACACCCGGACAGCTCCCCCCGGACAAGGCGTGCTGACAGGGAGCCGGTGTTCATGGGAAGCTCCAAGTCCCTTGCGCCGCTGATCGAACCGGCGGCAGTTGCCTCGCCGGATACATCGCGGCGCGATACGTCCACGCCTTCGAAGCACATTCCATGAATCCGCACGGGAGGGATGGATGATGAACATCTTCGCGCTTGCCGAATCGATCGGCATCAGCTTCGTCTTTCTCGTGCTCGTCTTTCGTCCGCTGGAAGTTCTCTTCCCGGCGAAGCCGGGGCAGCGGTTCCTGCGTCCGGCATGGCTGCTCGATCTCTGCTTCTTTCTCGGCCAGTATCTGGTCTGGACCAGTCTGGTGCTCTGGGTGCTTTCACTTCTGGAAGGGTGGATGGGGGGCGTGCTGCCGGCGGGGTTTCGCGCCGGAGTGGCGGCGCAGCCGTGGTGGCTGCAGGTGGTGGAGGTGGTGCTGCTGAGCGATCTCGTGATCTACTGGGGGCATCGCGTTCAGCACAGGGTGGGGTTCCTCTGGCGATTCCACTCCGTTCATCACAGCGCAGAACATCTGGACTGGCTAGCCGCGCATCGCGAGCATCCGCTGGATACGCTCTATACCGTAGGGCTGATCAATCTTCCGGCGGTGATCCTCGGCTTTCCGCTGGAGACGATTGCCGGCTTCATAGCGTTCCGCGGCATCTGGGCAATCTATCTGCACTCCAACGTCCGCATCAACCTCGGGCCACTGCATCTGCTGCTCGGCTCACCCCAGATCCACCACTGGCATCACGATCGCGAACGTGATGCCGGGAACTACGCCAATCTCTCCCCGCTCATGGATCTCCTGTTCGGTACCTACTACTGCCCGGATCACGAGCCGGAACGATTCGGCATCACGGAGCCGACCCCGCGCACCTATCCGGGCTACATGATTCGCCCGCTGCTCCCGCGCAGGCGGAGCGTACAACCGGCAACGACTGCATCCACGCCCGTGAATGCAGTCGTTGAATCGGCGGAGTCAATGCATTGAGAGATATGGGCTACCTGCGGCTCAATGCTTGATGCGGCCGATTGCGCGCATCGCCCCGGTTCCGTACACCAGACAGGCCAGTTTTTCCGCCTCGCGGACGCCCGAGAGAAACGCGCCGAGCACTGTGCCGTTGAACTCGGCGTGCGTTGAATCGCCCGCGAATCGAACCCGCCCCACCGGCCGTGCCAGCACCCTGAAGGCTTCGCCGGTTGAGCCCGGCGGCACATGCGGCAGCGTTCCCTGTGCGAACGGGTCGGCATGCCATTTCGAGCGCTGCATCCTGATCGGCCGCGGAATCCCCGGGCCGTACTCGGCACGGAGAATCGTCATCGCCTCATCGATCACCTCCTCATCCGTCATCCCCTCCAGTGCGATCGCGTGCTCCGTGCGATTGAAGCACATCAGGATCGGCAGCTTCGTGTACCGATGGAAATTGACCCAGGTGCTCCAGCGGCCGTTCTCCTCTTCATCCACGCGGCCGAGAATGTCACGGTTCGACTTCCAGAAAACCTTGGGGAAGAGGAAGTAGAACTTGTCCGAGAGGCCGGTATGGATTTGCCCGATGGCCTCACGTTTCCATTCCGGCAGCTTCGGCGAGAAGAGCTTTGCATGGGTGTTGGCGAGAACACCATGCGGAAGTGTCACCACGGCATATGGTGCCTTGAACTCCCCCTGATTTGTCGTCACGATTACTCCATCGGCGGAGTGTGCGATGCGGCTCACGACGTGCCCGCGACGGATCTCCAGTTTCTTCGCCAGCGCCTCCACGATCCTCACATAGCCGGCCGGGACCACCGCTGCTGCAAGCATCATCTGCACGTAGTCATCGTCCCAATGATAGAGGGAGAGATCGTCGAGATCGGCTGCATGGGGTTCGGTCACCTGCAAGTTCAGAAAGAACTCCACATTGCGCCGTGTCCGATCGTCCAGCTGCATCCCCTTCAGCACGCGTCCGAATTCCTGGGATGCAGGAATGTCCGGCTTCCCCGCTTGTGCACGACGTGCGGCGTTCAACTTTACCGTGCCGAGAAGTGCAAAGTAGAGCGCCAGTGTTTCGGCGGTCTCCTCGTCGGAGAGCCGTTCACCGTTCGCCTCGGTGAGTGTGATATTCAGAAGGTCCGAGTTGATGAGCTTGATGTTGTTTGCGCGCGCGATCTCCACAAGCGGATTGATCGTCATGTGCGTTACCCACGATGCACCAAGGTCCACGTGCGTTTCCTTCCACACCGGACTGCTCCAAACGCGTCCGCCGATGCGATCCGGCCGCCCTTCGAGCACGATGGAGTCTATCCCCATCTGGCGCAGCGCCCAGGCCGTTGCGACGCCCGACACTCCGGCTCCGATTACAATCACCTGGACATCATTGCCTGTCGCGGACTTCGGTGCTTTCGATTTCGTTGATGTGGATTTTCTGGTTGAAGGCATGTGAATCTCCAATGAGTTTCGATGAAACTACATGCGTGTATGGTTGGATTGAGGGAGGGGAATATGAAAGGACGCGGCAAGATAGCAGTGGCGGCTACGATTTCATCAAGCACCAGGTGGACATCGAACGCATGTTCGCAACAACAACGGTCTTGAGCGGCTCCAGCCACTCACCGCCGAGTGATTCGGTGGTTGCACGCAGCATCGCTTCGTCCACGAGGAAGCGCACGGTGCCGTCCGGGAGGTAGTAGCGGCGCCCCTCGATCGGTTGCACGTGCGTTTCCATGCCGATGGTGGAGGCCAGGCGCGCGAAGAAGATTCCACCCGGCTTCAGCACCCGCCACATCTCGCGCACCATGGCATGCCACTCCTTCTCGCCGGCTGCGAAGTGGAGCACTGCGCTGCTGATCACCGCATCGAAGTAGCCATCGTCGAACGACATGCGATCCACCGGCTCCGCACGGAAGTTGATTGCCGGCAGGTCCGGTGCAAGCCTTCCGGCAAGCTCGCGAACGGCTGCGATCGAGTCCACGGATGTGTCCACGCCGTGAACGTGGAACCCGTTCTGCAGCATGTAGACAAGGTTGCGGCCGCCGCCGCAGCCGGCATCCAGTATCCGCATGCCGGGCGCCAGGTGTCCCTTCAGCAGTTGATCGAAGAGATAGATGTCGATGTTGCCGAACATTTCGTTCAGGCTCTGGGCTGGGGGCATCTGCTGGCGATCTCCTTTGATGTCGAGTGCAGGGGGCGTTCGTCGAGCCCGGCGGAGCGGAGCATGGTTGCCGGCAGCATCCAGGCAGATCGGCAGCGATACGAGGAGCGGCACTTCGTGCCGGCATCTGCCGTATCCCGGGGAGGGGCGTGCGCAGCATCCATTGCCGCAGCATGCGGCGGGCGGTGAACCTCGATGCGCTTACAGCCCAGCGAGCATTGCCTCCAGGCGTTCCTCCTGCTCCATGCCGAGGCGTTTGCGCAGACGCTTGCGGAGCGCCTTCAGCCCCTCGGGCTCCAGGCCAAGCACCAGGCCCACCTCCCTGGAACTCAATCCGCTCCGGATCAGTCCGCAGAGCCGCTCCTGCTTGCGCGTCAGCCCCGGGAAGCGCTGGCGAAGGCGGACGTAGAACTCCTCGTCCACCACGGAGAGGTGGTGGTGCAATGTTTCGTGCGGCTCGCGATCCGAACGGAGCGAGCCGATTGCATCGTGCAATGCCTTGGTAACAACGCGCTCGGGCTGGCTCGTGCTCTGTGAAAGCACGGAGCGGAGATGCTTCTCCACGGCAACCGCCCGCCGCTTGCGATCGCTCAACGCAACCACCACGTCGGCAAGCTCGCGTTCAACGCGGCGGCGGCGTTCGCGCTCCAGTTCCGCCTCCCGTTCCAGAAGATCGGTCTGCGCAATCACGCGCGCATTGCGAAGCGATTGATCCGCCTGGCGTTCCAGCAGTTGCTGTTCAATCGCCACGGCCTTGCGCTCGAAGTCGATAACCGCACGCAGGTCTCCGCGCGACTCGGCGAGCGCCGCACGCAGCCGGAGCGCCTTCGCCTCGAAGGAGGGGTGAAGCCCCACCGTGGAGGTGACATCGTTCAGCAATGCGGCCATCTCGTCGTACTGCTCCAGCTTGTAGAGCACGCCCGCAAGCGCAAGCTGGGCCGCGGTGACACGTTGCGGCATTTCACGCATGGCGAGAGCAATGGCCTCACGATAGCGCTCCGAGGCCCGCTCCAGCCGGTTGCATTCCTCGTCTATCCGCCCCAGCATCAGCACCGCCGAGATGGCGCGAACCTTGAGCGGCGTATCCTTCACATCCCTGACGATCTCCAGGCAGATGCGTTCCGCCTCCTCAGGGTTGTTCCTGACCAGTTGCACTTCGGCGCGTTTCTGTGCCACGGATATGAGGAGATCCGGCGGTCCGTTCGGCGAACATTCATGCGCCTGATCCAGCAGCTCGATAGCGCGATCGTACTCCTTCAACCAGATATTTGCCTGGGCCAGGCGAAGGCAGCCCCAGCCCTTGATCATGCTCGAGCGGAGCGCCTCCGCAAGCTGCACCATCTCGTGCTGGCACTCGATGCACTGGCGGTATTGCGCGAGGTCCATGTACAGCACGCCGAGGTGGTTCAGGATGATGCAGCGCGTAACCGCGAACCGATCGCCATCGGCCCAGCGGAGCGCCTCGCGCAGACCCTGTAATGCCTCGGAGAGATGGTCGCGCATCACCGCGATGCGGGCACGATGTGCAAGAGCCGCGGCGTAGTGCGGGTGCCGTGCCTCCTCCGGGAGGTCGTTCTGAATGATCGCGAGCACCTGGTCGTTGATCCGCTCCGCCTCATCGGCCTGCCAACTGCGGAGCATGTCGCCGACCTGATGCGAAAGAGCCAGCACGATCTGCCCCGGCGATTTCGATGCGTGCGCAATCTGGATATGCATTCGAACCGCGGCGTCGCTCTCCTCGAACCGGCCGGTGCGATCCAGCGCCGCCACGATCGTCTGCCAGAGTATCGCCTGTTGTTCCAGGTCGTTGGCGGTGCGGCTCCAGGCCACCCCCTCATGGCCGGCTGCGAGCGCCTCCTCCGGCCGTTCTGCGACGGTCAGAGCCATCGAGTGCATGGCCAGAAGCATCGCCAGGTTCGAGATGCACTCCCGCTCACGCTTCGGAAGCCGGGGACGCACCGCCTTCTCGTTGTGCAGCGGCTCGATATCGGCGCGGAGAATCCGTTCGCGCGCGGTTGCCACCAGCCCGCCAATCAGCCCGGCGATCTCGGCTGCATCCTCCTCGATCGGCTCCAGGTAGAGATGGCGAAGGCACCGGGCCACGTGATCCGGAGCGGATGCTCCATGAGCATCGCGAATCATTTCGCGAATATCCTGAGCAGTGACAAGGGATTCGCGACAGAACGTTGTCGACGTCGAAGCCATTGCGATAGCGGGGATGATGCGCGCCTGCCCGAGTTGCCTATCTGGCTCTCACAATCCGAAGCGGCATGCACAATATGCAACCGTAGCTTCGATCGACCTATACATGCGCGGCTTCTGCCCGCACCGGGTGCCGTCCAGCGGCCAGCCGGCCCGCAGGTGCAAGGCCGGGATGTCCACGTGCTGTGTGCTCCCGCCTCATATGGCCGCGATCACATGCTCCAGGCGTTCCTGCTGAGGCAGGCCCAGCTTCTTCCGGAGCCGCCTGCGCTGCGCCTTCAGGCTTTCCGGCTCCAAGCCAAGCAGTGCCGTTATCTCGTGTGTGCGCAGACCGGCGCGCAGAAGACCGCAGAGGCGCTCCTGCTTTGGAGTCAGATCCGGCCAGCGTTCGCGAAGGCGCAGGAAGAACTCCGCCTCCACGCCGTTCGTGAATCGATGCCGTGCCTCCGCTTCGTTCTGCGTTCCCTCTGCGCGCATCGTTGCGAGCGCCTGGCGAAGTCTCTGCACGATTACCCTCTCCTGGCCGGGGATGGCGGGAGTGAGAGCCTTGTGCAGCCGCTGCTCCAGGATGACGGCGGCGCGTTCCCGTTCCCCATCCGCAGTTTCCGCCTGTTCCCGCTCGGTGCGGTACCGCCGTTCGAGCTCCAGGTCGGCATCGCATCGTTGAAGGTCCGTACGGGCAATCACCTCCGCATTGTGCAGTGAACGTTCGGACTGTTGTTCGATGAGCCGTCGTTCCAGCGCGAACGCAGCGCGTTCCAGTTCAATCACTGTCCGGAGATCACCGCGGCGCGCAGCCGCGCGTTCTGCGATGCCGGATGTTTCCGTTTCCACAATCTCCGCGAGCAGGGGAGCGGCCTCGGCATCGCGGCCGAGATGGTGCAGAGCCTCGGCCAGCCGGAGTTCGAGCATTCGGCCCTGCTCCCCCGGCGGTGCGGGAGCGCTCTCGATCGCCTGACGATAGTGATCCGCGACGGCGGCGTGGTTGCCCATCTGCGACTCGATCGCGCCAAGCATGGCATGGATCCGCGAACGGAGTTCCGGCCGCAGCCGAACCTCCGGATGCTTCGGAAGGGGGGCGGCAATCGCCATGGCCTCCGCGTTGCAGCCGGCGGCTGCGTACAGCCGCGCACATCGCGCGGCCGTGCGCGCAGGTGCTCCGTGCGAGTGCTGCATCAACAGTTCCCGCGCCCGGCCCAGCGCCTCCGTTGCACGGTCCGTTGCGCCGAGGGCGATATGCGATTCGGCCAGATCGCAATAACCATTGGCGGCGGCCGTGCGTGCCCCCGCGGCTTCGGCAAGCTGAATCAGATTCCCGTTCACGTCGATTACCGTGCCGTGGCAGTCGAAGTGGCGATATGCCTCCACGAGACGCGAGAGAACGGCTAGGCGTCCAAGCGGATCGGTTATTCCGTTGCAGCAGCGTTCCGCCTCCAGAAGCATCCGCAGATATTCGGCATCCTCCCCGCGATGAGCGGCAATGCGCCCCTTCTGCATCAGCAGAAGTCCGCGCAGCGGCCTCGGCGCGGCGGCGGCGTGCCCGGCCTTCATCCGCCAACGGCTCCGCTTCATCCATTCGCCCGCGATTCACCATCAACGATGCGAGATGGCCCAGAGCCGTGAGAACGGCGCCGACGTTCGCGGAGATGCGCGCCGCTTCCAGTTCGCTGCGGCAGGCGCTCTCCTCGGCCTCCTGCGCCAGCCTCCGGCCGTGAACGGCGCTCATCACGCTCCATGCTATCGAATGCTGGACCTCGTTGCCGGCCAGGCGGCTCCATGCAATGCCGTCGGCGGGGGCACGCTCTGCTGCATCCTCCTTCCCGCAGAGCGCGAGCGCAACGGCATGATGCGCGAGAAGCGCGGCCAGGCGCTCGGCCCCATCACGCTCGTGCCGTGCCACCGTAACCGATTCCTGCTGCCGGTTACGGGGCAACCGGATGCCCGCATCCATCAGGCGATGGCTGGCTGCATCCACAAGCTGTTCGAGGAGCCCGGCAGTCCGGTGCGCGTCATCCTCGCGGATGGCCGGATGGCGGTGGAGTAGTGCGCGGGCAACCCGGTCCGGTACGAAACTGCGTGCGGTGCGCATCAGTTCCTGCAGCTGGCCGGCGCTCAGGAGAACGTCGCGATGGGGGAGGGTCTGCTCTGGTGTCATTGGCCCGTTCGAGGTTGATGTGATCTTCCACATGGGATTGCCGGTCGTGGCCAATTTGGATCATCGGTACAACCCAGCCAGAAATGCACCCCGGGTGCTCCCTCGTGTCATCGAATATCCGTGTATCGTGGTTGGCTCCCGAAGTGAGAGAAGTGATGATTGATGCTTCCCTGTGAGGGTGGGAGTGGGTACAGGTGTTCAATGAAGGATGGGAATCGGGGTGCGATGAGAGTCCGGTCACGCCAAGACTATGCTTACGGCTATATTTGCTGCCGCAATTCCCGAGGGCTGGAAGCCGATCCGAGGTTTCGCATTGGACTGTACGCCGCGGGATCACTTGCGGCATCGTACACGCTCATCGTTTCGTTGCGTAACGGTACCCGCTGTATCAGCGAGCACGGGTTCGGTGCTTGCGTAACGGGCATGCTATTCACCGTGCCTGCCGCCGGCAGAACGTCCGGATATGGGGTGCGGCGAGATTCATCGAAGGGTGCATATGAGTAAGAACGTCGACAAGGGTGAAGCAACGGCGCGCATCGAGTACCTGAAGGTGCAGAACTTCCGTGCGCTGCGTGAGATGGAGATGAAGGACATGACACCGTTGACCGTGTTACTCGGACCCAACGGCAGCGGTAAGTCCACCGTGTTCGATGTCTTCGCGTTCCTTTCAGAATGCTTCGAGCATGGATTGCGCCGCGCATGGGATAGACGTGGGCGGGCCCGGGAGCTGAAAACACGTGGTGCTGAAGGGCCGGTGACGATCGTGATCAAGTATCGCGAATATGGTCTTTCACCTATTACCTATCATCTCTCTGTCGACGAGCGTGGAGGATCGCCGATCGTAACCGAAGAGTGGTTGCAATGGAGCCGTATGGGACGAGGCAAGCCTTTCCGCTTTCTCGAGTACAAGGAGGGACAGGGGCGTGCAATAAGCGGTGAACGTCCCGACAAGGACGATGCGCGAGTAGATATTCCGTTGAAGTCGCCGGACCTGATTGCGGTCAGTGCGCTCGGACAGTTCGCGGAACATCCGCGAGTGGCCGCATTGCGTGACTTCATTACTGGTTGGTACGTCTCATATCTCGCTGCCGATACTGTCCGAAGCCAGCCCGAAGCAGGACCAAAGGAGCGATTGACAAAAACTGGCGATAACCTCGCAAATGTCATTCAATATTTGGCGGAGCAGCATCCATTACAACTCGAACGAATATTCACTGCGCTACGCAGGCGTGTGCCTCGCATTGAGCGGGTGTTGACCGACACCATGCCAGATGGCCGTTTGTTGCTGCAGATCAAGGACGCTCCGTTCAGCGATCCGGTGCTTGCACGGTTTGCCTCCGACGGCACATTGAAAATGCTTGCGTACCTGGTGATGCTATATGACCCGGCGCCACCGCCATTCATCGGCATAGAAGAGCCGGAAAATTTCCTTCACCCGCGTCTCTTGCCGGAATTGGCAGAGGAATGCCGTGCAGCAAGCGAACGCACCCAACTGTTGGTGACCACTCATTCACCGTTTTTTCTCAATGCGCTCAAGCCGAAGGAAGTTCGTGTGCTGTGGCGCAACGAGCAGGGCTATACCGAAACGCGCAGCGCCATGGATTTGCAAGGGGTGGCGGACTTTGTTGAGCATGGTGCATTGCTCGGCGATTTATGGATGGAAGGCCACTTCGGTGTGGGTGATCCATTGACCAATCAAGGTGCGCCGACCCAAATGGTCAGGGGGCGCAGGAGATGACCGTACGTCGCTTGGAACTTCTGGTGGAGGAGCCTTCCATGGAGGCATTCCTGAACGAGTTGCTGCCGCGGATGCTTCCAACAAGCTGCGACTTCAAGGTTTATCCGTTCCAGGGTAAGAACGATCTACTACGAAAATTGCCAGGGCGGTTGTCAGGATATGCCCAATGGTTACCGGAGGACTGGCGCATCATCGTGGTGGTCGATCGTGACGATGACGACTGCACTGATTTGAAACGACGACTCGAACAGATTGCCAAGTCCTCCGGATTGCGAACAAGGTCACGATCGCGTGCCGGAACGCAGCCATGGCATATTGCAAACCGCATCGCGGTGGAGGAGTTGGAAGCATGGTATTTCGGGGACTGGGATGCCGTACGCCATGCCTATCCGCACGTATCGGCAACGATCCCAAGGAAGTCCGGCTTCCGCGATCCCGATGCCGTGTCTGGTGGTACATGGGAAACCTTCGAACGTGTGCTGAACAAGGCCGGATATTTCCGTGGTGGACTGCGGAAGATCGAAGTTGCGCGGAGGATCGGCTCTCTCATCGATCCCAGCCGGAACTATTCGCATAGCTTCCAGACGTTCTGTGAAGTCATCGCCGAGGTGACGGCATGAACGGATCCGGCCTGTAGGAGTAGATGGCGGGCGATCGTGGCTGCGAAACTCACGCCGCCGAGTGCCCGGTGTCGTCGCTCTCGCGGGCGGCCGCGGCGCGAAGGGAGGAGACCGCCCACGTTGCATCGGGATCATCCATCTGCAACTGCTTCACGCCGCCGGGAAATCTGGAGAGAAGCTTCTCGTACTCCGCCTGCACCTTGGAGTCCGGGAAGGCCCAGGGATGGAGGTAGTACACGGCATCGATTCCAACCTGGAGCATCTCCTTCGCGCAGCCGAAGCAGGGCTGCATGGTGGTGTAGACGATTCCCGATTCCAGCGCGATGCCGAAGCGCGCGGCAGAGAGGATCACATTCTGCTCCGCATGCACGCAGATGCAGAGATCGTATCCCGTCCCCGACTGATACCGCTCGCGGTTGTTGCATCGGTCACAGCCGCCGTCCAGACAGTTCACCATGTTCTGCGGTGTTCCGTTGTAGCCGGTGGAGACGATGCGATTCCCCACCACCACGAGCGCGCCAACCCGGTTCCCCTTGCAGTTGGCTCGCCGGCGTACCGCCATCGCGATCCCCATGTAGTACTCGTTCCTCTCCGGTCTCGACGTTTGCAGCGACATGTCCGTTCTGTATGGCTTGAATGTGCGTTGGGGCGGAACTCGCCTTGCGGGCGGCCGCGGCCGGTATAGCGCGTCAGTCTACGAAAACCACCGGAGAGTTCATAAGCGGGAGCGCCCTCTGTCCCGTAGTCTGCGCCGCAGGTGGCGGATTACCGCAAAGGACGTGGAGGATGGGGTCTCGTATCCTTTGCGGCTTCCCCGGCGCCGGCGATCCGGTCCGCTGCACGGGATCGTTGGAGCGGCCCATATGGCGCAGTAGATTCCGCCCGAGCGGGTCGCGAGCAGGTATCGTGATGCGATATCTGCTCGTGTACGGCATTCACAACACGGAACTCCTATGACGAAGGGAAGGCTGGAAGCGTTCAGCGACGGTGTGATCGCGATCATCATCACCATCATGGTGCTGGAACTGAAGGTGCCGCATGGTGCGGATCTGGAGGCGCTGCGCCCGCTCCTGCCGGAGTTCCTGAGCTATGTGCTGAGCTTCGTGTACGTGGGGATCTACTGGAACAACCATCATCATCTGATGCACGTTGTACAGCACGTGAACGGGAGCATCCTCTGGGCCAATCTTCATCTCCTCTTCTGGCTCTCCCTGGTTCCCTTCGTCACCGGATGGGTTGGCGAGAATCATGCCGCGGCGCTTCCGGTGGCCGCCTACGGCGGCGTGCTGCTGATGGCCGCCATCTCCTACTTCATCCTCACGCGCGTGCTGCTGGCCCGTCACGGCAGGGAGTCCGCCCTGGCGGCGGCGCTCGGGAACGACTTCAAGGGGAAGATCTCCGTGGTGATCTATGCCGCAGCGATTCCGCTGACATGGGTGAACACGTGGGTTGCGCTGGCCGGGTACATATCGGTTGCCATCATCTGGCTGGTGCCGGACCGGAGGATCGAACGGGTGATGAAGGAATGAGGGGGATCGATGTGGCGCCCTCACGATGCGGCGTCCATCACGCGCCTCTTACCTTATTCCGCAGTGGGCGAGGCTCCTGGTTGCTCCAGACGATACTGAGCCGCATGCTCCCTGCCGTCGTCCAGGAGCTGGCCGAGCGTCATTTCCTGCAGCCGGGCCGAGTCTCCATTCCGCAGATAATGCTGCACTGCCACGAAGAAGAAAAAATGGTCGTTGAACGTGACGTGCGGTCCCAGTTGCCGAATGATCTCGTTGTACGAGAGCGAGCCATAGCGGATTGCGCGGACGTGATCGAACGATTCGGTGGATGGATGATACGCCGTATCGAGCGTGCGGCCCTCCTCGATCACCTGGCGAAATGTCTTGCCCGAGAGCGCTCCATCATGGAGGTGCTTCTGTATGCATATCCCCATGAAGCGATCTTCATCGAGCGTCAACGTATGATTGACTTCTCCCTGCAGATCTCCGTTCGGTACCTCGAACGGGCGATCGCGAAGATCTCGACTGCAGCCGGCTGCAAGCATGGAGAGAGCTGCCATCATAGCGGCTGCGCGTATCAGGCCAGGGTTTGCATGCATGGAAGTCTCGGTAGTTTTATTCAGTAACGCCCGTCGCTGCATGAGCACGTCGTTTCGGAAGCGTTCGGATCGCTCTCACGCTCATGTTCTCCACACGCAACGCGCGGCACGCGCCCGGGATGCGAACCACACGCATGGCAGCCGCAGAACGATGGGGATTCGAAGGATGACTCTCTGCCGGAAGGATCGATTTCTGTCGCCAGCGTGTTCGATGCAGCTTCCGGCAGCAGGCGCCAGCGTTGATGCCAAATGGGCGTGAGGATATCTGCCCGGCTTCGGCGCAATGAACGCACCCATCTTCTACGAGCCCTCGCCCGTTGCTGCCGTGTCGGCGTTCAGGAGCGTGATGATGCCCTGCACCGTAGAGGCCTGTGCAAGCAAGGCTGTCTGCTGCTCCCCGGCGGTAGCATTGTGGGCCGCATTGGCAAGCGCCTGTGCCGTCGCCTGGTAGAGATTGCCCGTGATCACGATCCGGGATCCGCCCGCCTCCTTCGCGTTCGCCGGTGCGGCGGAGTCCGTGATCTGCGCGTTGACGGCGGTATCCAGTGCATCGTTGATCGGCGCGGTTGCTCCGCTCCCCTCCGCCGGCGCGTGCCCTGCTCCCGGTGCATCCGCGTTTAGCGGCATGCCCGCGGTGTGAAGCTCAACTCCTGCCCGGGTGAGCGCCGCGTGGATGGCATGAAGATGCTCGCGCGCCGCTGTGGCATGCCGGCCGAGATCGTCCACCGATTGCGCGAGCGCAGTGTAGAGCTCGGCGATTGAACCGGGTGATGCTCCGTCCGGAACGGGGCCGGCCTTTGCCGCGTCGGTGATCTGGTCGTTGATGGAAGTTGGGAATGCCATGATGATTGCTCCCTGGGATGAGTTGTTGTTCCAGTCCGCTCCGCCGGAACGTGCCGCCGGCCCGAAGGGCTGCAGTGGAATCGGCTGCAGCGCATCGGGGCATAAGATCGCCCCGTCGTCCCTGCATCCCAAATGGAAAGCTGCGCGGGTAGTGACTCATTTTGAATCTTGCCCTTGCTTCACCGGGCACGGCAACCGCGCCGAGCCAGTTGACGCCGACGCTCACGTCCAGCCAGGGAGCTGCCTCCGGTGCGGGAGGCCTCACGCCCGGCACCACATACTACTACGTCGTCACCGCCACGAATGGGAGCGGCGAAACGTTCGGCAGCTTCGAGTTCAACGCAACGCCGACCGCTGACGAGCCGAACGTGCAGATCAACTGGCAGCCGATGAGCATCGCTGTCGCAACCGGATTCAACGTCTACCGGGGAACCACCTCGCAGGGGGAGAACGTGCTGGTGCAGTCCGTTCCGAACAGCGGCACAACGAGCTCCTGCGTGGATACCGGCCAGGCCGGGACCGCGCAGCAGCCACCGATGTATTTCCCGGCCGGCGCTCCCTGGAGTGTGTACGATGCGTTCTTCCATCAGCCGCCGGTCAGCCTGAACGGCGCCGCGTACGCGGGCCTGTACGACGATCAGGGCGGCCAGTCCTCCACGATCTCCACATCGTCTCCAACGGCCGTATCGATTACGCTTGGGCCGTGGGGAGGGTAGTTGGGCACTCCCGGGCCGGGTGCCAAAGTCAGCGGCCATCGAACCGCACAGTCCGCCGGGAATGGACTCTGGAGGAAGTACGACGAAGATCGATCTTGAGAAATCCGATCATCTGTTCGATGAATACGGATTGGCTATTCGGGACATTCTCGAGCAGGCAGTTATTCATGCGCTTATCGAGCATAAGCGCGCCGGCAATCCGGTTGCCTCATGGGAGAACGGTGGGGTTGTGATTCTTCAACCGGAGGATATCCGGATACCGGAGACGGGATCGCGAAACGGGACCCATGCCGATGACGAAACAGAATCATGATAGAGAGGATACGCTCAATTGGTTCTGAGTTCTGAGTAATGGGTGCCACAGGTACTGCCCGAGGAGATAGGTAACAGAAATGACCGGGAACATAGGTAACAGTTCAGTACTCATACGACTCACAGGAGGGTCGTTATGGGTTGGAATCGGACTGATCCTATGCACGAACGTCATACGTTCATCGAGAACTA
>DASZRW010000021.1:0-19656 GCA_035549015.1 Kapaibacterium sp. (SeqCode) | reverse complement strand
GCGGGGGCGCTTCCGTTCAAACCTGTTCCATTAGTACTCTATTTCGCCAGCTTCTTCCCCTCGCGAATCAATCGCCTGATTCCCTTCACCGGGATCGCATCCAGCGAGCGTACCTTGACGTGACGCATCCCCTTTCCCGTTCCCTCCAGAAGGCCGTCGGGGTCGGGAAGGTGAGCACCCTGCCTGAGGTAGAAGTTGACGTAGTCCCGGCCGGGACCGATGCCACAGATATCGCCGCCGTCCCTGTACATGGCCACCTTCCATCCCGAAGCCCATACGGACTCCTCTGCGTTCGGCAGCACCTCGAATATGATCTCGCGCAGGCGCCATGCAATCGGCTGGATGGCCGGATTCATCAGGGCCGCAAGCTCGCCGAAACTGCCGCGGGCGCTTCCGGAGGCTGTGCGTGGTGCACCACTCGCCGGTTGTTCCTTCGCCGTGCCGGCTCCCTTCTTCGATGCCATGGGTCAGGATGAATGTGAATGTGGATGTCCCGGTTTGGAGAGGGAAGGCCCGGTTACGCCTGCCGTCTCCCCCCCGCGAACTTCTTGCGCCGGTTTCGGATATAGTCCACGAACACCGTTTCCCCGAGGTTGCTCAGACCGGAGAAGTACGCCCGCCCCTGATTGGCCCTGGTGAGATCCTCCACGAAGTTGACGAGATAGGGATCGTCCGTCACCATGAAGGTTGTGATCGTGATGCCGTCGCGGCGGCAGGCAACCGCCTCGTCCAGCGTCTTGTTGACGATGCGCGGATCGAGCCCGAAGGAGTTC
This sequence comes from Kapaibacterium sp. (SeqCode), assembly GCA_035549015.1. Lineage (GTDB taxonomy): Bacteria > Bacteroidota > Ignavibacteria > OLB7 > OLB7 > JAFDZV01. Next base: position 18,883 of record DASZRW010000021.1, on the reverse strand, counting down.
TTGTACAGGCGCCCAGACGGTTCGAACATGGCGGAGGGCTTGCCGTCGGTGATCATGAAGATCTGCTTGTTGGCGCTCCCCTTGCGCTTCAGCAGCTGCCGGGCAAGCTGCAGGCCGGCGCGGGTGTTGGTGTGGAAGGGACCGACCGATACGAACGGGAGCTCGTGCATGTTCACCTCGCGCGCCTCATCGCCGAACAGCAGAACGTGCAGGCGATCCTTCGGATAGCGAGTGGTGATCAACTCCGCGAGCGCGAGCGCCACCTGCTTTGCCGGCGTGATGCGATCCTCCCCGTAGAGGATCATCGAGTGGGAGATATCCAGCATCAGCACCGTCGCAACGTTGGTGGTGTGCTCCGTCTCATGCACCCGGATATCATTCTCCTCGAGCGAGAACCGTTCCAGGTTGCTCTCACGCCGGAGTGCGTTGCTGAGCGTACTGGTGGCATCGATGTTCGAGGACTGATCGCCGAACTCGTACTCACGCAGATCGCCGGTGCGTTCAACGCCGGATCCCGTGTACGGCGTTTCGTGGCCGCCGGAGCCGGACTTCTTCAGCGACGTGAAGATCTCGCTCAGGGCATCCTGGCGGATACGCTGCGCGCCGCGGGCCGTAAGGTCGAAGCTGTTCTCCTCGTTGTCGCCGGCCTCGCGAATCAGGCCTGCCCGCTTCAGTTCATCGATGAACTGTTGCATCGTCATGTCGCCAAGGATGCCGTACTGCTCGTCGATACGGCTCAACCACTCCAGTGCCTCGTCAACATCGCCGGATGTCTTCGTCAGCAGATAGCTGAACAGCCGGAACAACTGTTGGAGGCGCTCCTCGCGCGACATCGCGTCGCCGGCCCACTCTGAGTATCGGATTGTCATGGCCGTTTCATATGCTCGAATGCATCGTCGATAGGAAACCGTAACGCGGCGCCCGCGCCTTCATGGCGGGACACCGCGTCCGGATATCCGTCATGACGAACAAGCGAAACGATTATTCGTGATAGATCACGAGGGCGTAGTGTGCGGCGGTGGCTCCGTTGGCATACTTGTGGGCCTTCACCACGAACTTGTAGAGGCTGGTGGCGCCCGGCTTGATGACAACGGCCGGCGTGGCGTCTTCCGTATCGTCCTTCTTTACCTGCACCCATTCACCATCCACCTCCTTGAACACGTAGAGATCCAGATCGTCAACACGATCGTCCGCCACGGCGATGGCGCCGTATGTCCACGAGTCCGAGAGATAGCGCGATGTTTCCTTCTCGCCGGCAACGATGTCCAGCTCCACGCGCACCACTTCCATGTTCTTCTTCTCGAGCATCGTGACAACCTTGTTTGCACGCTCGATAATAGGTGTCATCGACGTACCGTCATCGCGCTGGGCAAGCGCGGGCAGTGCGGCCGAGAGCAGAAAGGCAAGGCAGACCAGCGTTTTCATGATGATGTCCAGTTAATGAGGATTGAATGGAACGAGGCGAAAGCGATTATACGCAATCGGCTCAACGCCGCACAACAGCCGAATAACACAGAGCGGAGTAACGGGACGATAACGGGCGCACCGGGGGCGGTGCGCCCGTCGGGTTGCATGCGTCCGTGCTCCCTCCGACTACGGGCAGGGGCGAACGTAGATGTAGGTGCAGCCGTTCTGATCGAATGCGATACGGGTCAGGTAGCAGCAGCGTCCGATCCACGTGGTTGCAGGAAAATTCCAGGCGGCGAGCGTCGTGCCGTTGTCCAGCGATGCCCAGCGGAAGCCGGGCGCCGGCGGACATGGCGGAAAGTTCGGCGGTGCGATCGGGTAGGTGGTTACGCCGTTTGCCGTGATCACCTGAACGTCCTGAAATCCTGGTCCCCAGTTCGTGAGAACGCGGAACGGAAAACATGCCGGATCGATTCCGCTGACATCCACCGAGTACGAACAGCAGGCCGGATTCTGTTGTGCGTAGGCTCGCGCGCCGGCACCTGCGAATAGAGTAACCAGGACGGCGAGAGCCGTCAGTATCGACGAGGCGGAGGCTCTTTTGTTCATGAGACACTTCCTCCATGGTGAATTGAGAAATGAACGAATTGCACGGTGGTCGATCGTCTGGATAGAACACATACTCCTTCATTGTCCATCGCCGTAGTGTGCGACTGGCGGACGCGAGGAACATGTGGGGATTACGAAAGCTCCGTACGGGCGAACATATCCGTTCGTATCGCCCGCGGCCGCCTGGAGTAGAGGGGAATGCGTGCCGGCGGCGTTGAGCGAAACATCCGTGATGCATCATCGCCGGCGTGAACGGCGCGCCATGGCGCGCTTCCGCCGCGATGGAGATCGTACCCGTTCCCCCGACACATGAACGCCCCATTGTGACAGTGGCCGCAATGGGGCGTTCACATTATCGTGCGATAACATTCGGCCGGTGCTCATGGAGGAGCCGGCTGCCATTCGATATCAGCATCCGCGTACGTAGACAATGATGCATCCGGCGGCATCGACGGCGATGCGAACCACGTAGCAACATGTCCCGATATTGAAGGTCGCCGGGAAATTGAACCATGCCTGCGTTACGCCGCCGTCAAGCGATGCGTAACCGAACAGTGCCGGCGGCGGAGGGCATGGAGCGAAGGTGATGTTCTGAGTGGAGACACCGTTGGCAGTGACGAGAATGTTCTCAGCGCCGCCGCTCCACCGCGTCAGGAGCTTGAACGGGAGGCAGGTCGCCGGAACGCCGGCGACATCCACCGTGTACGTGCAGCATGCGTTTGGAATCGGCGCCTGGGCCGCTGCAGGAACGGCGGATGCTGCAAGGGCAACGATGGCAACAGCGATTGCCGAAAAGAATGAAGTGAGATACGTGCGTCTGTTCATACTGACATTCTCCGGATAGTGTGTGATAGGATGTGGGGCACCATCGCGGCAATCCGCAGAGGTAGAGAGTGCGTCGACTGCGCCCTCGGTGCTCAATGACAGGCGATGCGGTGCTGATGTCCGTTCTGTCGGCTCATGTCGGGCAGTGCCGGGCCGGCTGGCCGGAGGCAGCGTGAACGAACTGTCCACAACTTATCGCTCCACGAATGCGGCCGCCAGTACATGGTGATGTACCGTCTGCCTCTGTGCACGGAGAACCGTGGTGATGGGAAGCCCCGGCATACGTGCGGCCGCCCCGTCCGGAATGAACCGGACGGGGCGGCAGTGCGACGTTCATGCAGTGGGCCGTGCCGTCACGGCACCGCAGCGGCTCAGCATCCGCGAACGAACACGACGATGCATCCGTTGGCATCCGTGCCGATGCGGACGGTGTAGCAGCAGTTGCCGAGATGGAATGTTGCGGGGAAGTTGAACCACGCCTTGGTGATGCCGCCATCCAGCGATGCCCACGAGAACGTTGCGGGCGGAGGCGGGCATGGGGCGAACGTAATCGGAATGGTGAACACTCCGTTGCCCGGGATCGAGTTGTTCTGCGTTCCCGTTGCCCAGTGTGTCTGCAGCTTGAACGGCGTGCAGCCAACCGGCAGACCGGCCGCGTTCACCGTGAACGAACAGCATGCGTTCGGGATCGGGACCTGCGCCATCGCGGTGCCGGTGAAGGCGGCAAATGCCACCATGGACATGATGAGCAGCGCGAAGAAGGATGCGGGAACAGATCTTCTGTGCATAGTCGAAACTCCACATTATGGTGTGATGATCCCTGACATCTATCGTGGCAACACCATTGGCTGGGCGCGGGCAACCATGTAATGCAGGGCCGTTATTGGGCCGAAGTCAACGTCATGCAACATATCGCAAGTGCGAACCGCCACGCCAGTACATGGTGATGTACCCGTGGCGTGAGGTGGGCAGTGCTCCTCGCCTGGAATAACGCGAACGCCCCGTTCCGTGTTGAAAGGAACGGGGCGTTCGATTCTCTTCACACCTGGCGGTGCGTTACTTCGTGGTCTTCTTCCGGCCCTTGGTGGCAGGCTCCGTTCCCTCGTCCGCTGCCGATTCGGCAATCGGCTCCGGGGCGGCACTGCTCTCCGGTTCGGTGGCCACCGCCTCCTCGGCCGCCGGCAGCGCTGCCGGAGCCTCGGGGCTCGGCTCCTTCTTCGTGAAGGTGATCACCCCCTTTGCAGTGTCGCAGCTCACGGAGATCACGCCGCCATCCTTGAACTCGCCGCGCAGCATCATCTCCGCCAGCTCATCCTCCACGTACTTCTGGATCGTACGGCGCAGCGGGCGCGCTCCGTATTTCTCGTCGTATCCTTTGTCGGCAAGGAATGCCTTTGCCGGCTGGTCGATTTCGATCCTCAGATTCAAGGCGTTCAGGCGCTTCAACAGATTGCGCATCTGAATATCGATGATCTTGAAGATGTCCTGCTTGGTCAGCGAGCGGAAGACAATCGAATCGTCCACGCGGTTCAGGAACTCGGGATTGAAGAGGCGCTTCACCGAATCCTCGATCTTGGACTTCATCTCCTGATAGCGGTCCTGATCTTCCGCAGTCGTGAAGCCCATCACGCCGCCGGCCTTGATATCGCGCACGCCGACGTTGGATGTCATCACGATGATCGTGTTCTTGAAGTCCACACGGCGACCAAGGCTGTCCGTGAGGATGCCGTCATCCAGCACCTGGAGCAGAATGTTGAAGACATCGGGATGGGCCTTCTCGATCTCGTCCAGCAACACCACGGAGTACGGCTTGCGACGCACCTTCTCGGTAAGCTGGCCTCCTTCTTCGTAGCCTACATAGCCCGGAGGCGCGCCAACCAGCCGCGAGACGGAGAACTTCTCCATGTACTCGGACATGTCGATCCGCACCATTGCGTCCTCGGAATCGAACAGGTAGCGTGCCAGGGCCTTCACCAGCTCCGTCTTGCCGACGCCCGTGGGGCCGAGGAAGATGAATGAACCGATCGGCCGGTTCGGATCCTTCAGCCCGGCGCGTGCACGGCGGATCGCCTTGGCGAGCTGTTCGATCGCCTCGTCCTGCCCGACGACTTCCGTCTTCAAGGCATCGGCCATCTTCAGAAGCTTGGCGGACTCCTCCTCGGCGATCTTCGTTACCGGAATGCCGGTCATCATGCCAACAACCTCGGCAACCTTCTCCTCGGTGACATCCACCACGCGTTCGCTTGCGGTAAGCTCCCACTCCTCCTTGGCCGTCTCGAGATCGTTCTGATACTTCTTCTCGAGATCGCGAAGGCGGGCGGCCTCCTCGAAGTTCTGGTTCTTGACAACCTGGTTCTTCTGCTGCTTCACATCCTCGATCTTGGCTTCGAGATCCAGGATATGCTTCGGCACGACGATGCTGGAGAGATGCACGCGCGAGCCGACTTCATCCAGAACGTCGAGCGCCTTGTCCGGAAGGAAGCGGTCGGTAATGTAGCGCTCCGACATCAGCACGCAGGCCCGTATGGCCTCGTCGGTGTAGCGCACATTGTGATGCTCCTCGTACTTCCCCTTCACGTTCCGGAGGATCTGGATCGTTTCATCCACCGATGGCGGGTCCACCATGATCTTCTGGAAGCGGCGGTCAAGCGCGCCATCCTTTTCGATGTACTGGCGATACTCGTCGAGCGTCGTTGCGCCGATGCACTGGATATCGCCGCGCGCGAGTGCGGGCTTGAACATGTTGGAGGCATCGAGCGATCCCGAGGCGCCGCCGGCACCCACGATGGTATGCAGCTCGTCGATGAAGAGGATCACATCCTTGGCCTTCTCGAGCTCGTTCATCACCGCCTTCATCCGCTCCTCGAACTGCCCGCGATACTTCGTTCCGGCAACGAGAGCAGCAAGGTCCAGCGTCACGATGCGCTTGTCGTGCAGCACGCGCGAGACCTTCCGCTGAACGATGCGGAGCGCCAGCCCCTCGGCGATGGCGGTCTTGCCAACGCCGGGCTCGCCGATCAGTACGGGATTGTTCTTCTTTCTGCGTGAAAGGATCTGTGCCACGCGCTCGATCTCACGCTCGCGACCGATAACCGGATCCAGCTTGTCCTCACCGGCGAGCTTCGTAAGGTCGCGCCCGAAGTTGTCCAGCACCGGCGTCTTCACGCGTTCCTGGCGCTCGCGGGTGCGTGCGGGCGCACTGGCCTGCTGGCTGGTGCCGCCGGACGGGGAGGTGGGCTTCCCGGAGTGAATGTTCTCCAGCTCGCCGCGAACGGCATCGTAGGTGATGCCGAACTGCGAAAGAATCTGCGCGGCGATGTTGTCGTCATCGCGCAGCAGCGAGAGAAGAAGGTGCTCGGTGCCGATCGTATCGTTCTTGTAGAGCTTGGCCTCGAGATAGGTGATCTTCAGTACCTTTTCCGCCTGCTTCGTCAGAGGGATGTTGCCGATGGTCAGCGTCCCTCCCGTGGCGCGGACGGTATCTTCGATCGCCTTCTTGATCTTGAACAGATCACCACCCAGATTCCGAAGAATCTTCACAGCGATCCCTTCTCCTTCACGGATGATACCGAGCAGGAGATGCTCCGTGCCGATGTAATCGTGGCCCAACCTGAGTGCCTCCTCGCGGCTCAGCCTGATCACGTCCTGCACCCGACTGGAAAAGTTGCCTTCCATCTGATTATTCCTTCGCCTCCGTGTACCGCAACCGGAATCCACGAGGCCTTAGTGATTACCTTCGCAATGTCGGTACTGTTCTGACAATCTGCCAGTTCATCGCCTGCCGTATCGCCCCTCGACGGTGACGCTTCTGCACATTGATAACATGCCGGCCGGCAAAAAGATTCATCCGCCCTTCACTTTCCCTCCCTCTCCGTCCGCATCGAGGCGGACGATCGACACCCCCGCACCTGCACGGAAACGTGCCCAATCCCTTTCTTCATCCGGGCCGGAGCCCGTCGCTCCCGTCTGAGATCCCCGCGGCGCGCTCTCAGCACCAGCGGTTGGTAGTGGGTTGATACCACATCAGTATGTCAAACATCGTGCCACCGATTCGCCCGCGTCATCGAGGCGCGGAACGTCCGCGCCAACCGAGCCCCCTCATTCACGTAGACTCCATTTGCCCGTCGCGTAACCGGCCCTCGTTTCCACGCACCGGTGTGGCATGCATACGCATTCGATGTAGTCGCCGCCCCCGCATCGGAGCGAGGTGCGGCGATGCTCCACTTCACCAGACCCCCTCACCGGGGGCTGGCGTCACGCCTCGCAGGCCCCGGACGTCTTCGGGCCTGCTGCGTCAATGAACGTGCGGGCCGTCATCTTCACGCCGGGCCACTCCGGCGGGGTACCGGCCGTGTCCCTGTTCAACCGAGTGTTTTGTTGGGCATGGATGGTGGACCCGAACAGAGAGAAGAGGCTCACCTGCAGTGACGATACAACCATGTGTTTCATTGAAACTCACCGGTTGGGTTGTTGAAGCATCTTCGCGGGCCGCGCATGGTTTCGAGCGATGCGGCGTTTCAGTGGACCATGGCCGCGGCATGTGGGCGTGCGGAATATACCGTAAACCATCACAGGATTGAAAGCGTGCATGGCTGTATTCGAGCAATGAATCGAACATGCCTGTGGTGATCGGTGTTGATGATGGTTTCGGGCTTCCGCCGGCACCATTATGGCAATTGCGGACCCCGTTTGTCAAGGCCCGTGGTGATGCATTGCCGAACGCCGGCAATTGCAACACTGTTTGCGGCCACCCCGGTCTGTTATGGCACGTTTCGTAACTTCGCGGACTTGTTATCGAACCAATCAACCAAACCTGGGGACGCAATACCGATGATGCAGTTAGACCTTACCGAGACCCACGAGATGATTCGTGATACGGCACGTGAGTTTGCGCAGAACGAAGTTGCGCCAACCGCCATCGAACGCGATATCAGGGGTGAGTTTCCGGCCGATGCGGTAAAGAAGCTTGGTGAGCTTGGATTCCTCGGCATGATGGTATCTCCCGAGTGGGGAGGCGCCGGGCTGGACGCCGTAAGCTACGTTATCGCGATGGAGGAGGTCTCCAAGGTTGATGCATCCGTTGGCGTGATCATGTCGGTCAACAATTCCCTCGTCTGCTGGGCGCTGGAGACGTACGGAACGGACGACCAGAAGGAGCGATTCCTGCGGCCGCTTGCAACGGGCGAAAAGCTTGGCGCCTACTGTCTCTCGGAGCCGGAGGCCGGTTCCGATGCCACGCAGCAGCGGACGACCGCGGTACTCAACGAGGATGGTTCCTGGAGCCTGAACGGGACGAAGAACTGGATCACGAACGGCACATCGGCCGATGTGTACCTGGTGTACGCACAGACGGACAAGGAGAAGGGATACAAGGGGATCAGCTGCTTCATTGTAGAGAAGGGGATGCCGGGCTTCACGCATGGCGTAAAGGAGGATAAGCTGGGCATTCGTTCCAGCGATACGTGTTCGTTGCAATTCCAGGATGTCCGCGTCCCTGCTGAGAACATGCTGGGTCCGGAAGGGCGTGGTTTCAATCTCGCGATGGAAACCCTCAACGGCGGTCGCATCGGCATCGCCGCACAGGCACTCGGCATCGCTCAGGGTGCCTACGAGGCCGCTCTGGCATACTCCAAGGAGCGGAAGGCGTTCGGCAAGCCGATCTCCGATCTCCAGGCCATTCAGTTCAAGCTGGCGGACATGGCCACAAAGATCGCGGCCGCACGCGCACTGGTGTACCGTGCAGCTTCGCAGAAGGACAAGCACGAGCGATTCGTGAAGGAGGCCGCGATGGCCAAGCTCTTTGCATCGAAGACCGCCGTGGAGGTTGCCCTGGAGGCGGTGCAGGTGCACGGAGGCTACGGGTACGTTCGCGAGTACAAGGTGGAGCGTTATCTGCGCGATGCGAAGATCACCGAGATCTACGAAGGAACGTCGGAGATCCAGCATATCGTGATTGCGCGCGAGCTGATGCGCGAGAACGCCTGAGCGGCCGCGCAGATCCAACTCAGGAACGGTATCGGAAAGCCCCGCAGCAACGGGGCTTTCCGGCATGTGTGCGGATGCGATCGCGATGAGGACACCAGCCGGGCATCCGGTTGAAACGCATCGGGTGGCCGGCTTTCGATGCATGTGCGATTGGCTCCCATTGCATCGGCGTGATCCTCTATTTTCAGAACGGATGTTCAAGCCTCTCCATAGAGTTCTCCTTGCCCTTCTGACAGCGGCGCTGCTCTGCTGTGCCGCGCGGCCGCTGCAGGCCCAGCCCGTTGGCCCCACACAGCCGGTGACACTGGAGCATGCCGATACGTTCAACGGATATCCTGATCCCGGTACCGGGGAGAGTGTGGTGGACATGCAGGGGCATGTGGTGTTGCTCCAGGGGGTGGTGAGAATCGAAGCCGACAGGGCCGTGATGTACCAGACGCGCAACTATGCGGTGCTGACCGGCAACGTGCGGGTGACGCAGCCGGACATGGTACTCACCGCACCGCGTGCGGAGTACGACGGCAACGCCAGGCTCGCCACGGCGCCCAACGGCGTGACGATCGTGGACAAGGATGCCACGATTCGCGCAGGCTCCGGTGACTACAACATGTACGATCGCAAGGCACGCCTGCGGAACGGCGTTGTGCTGCAGGATGAGAAGAGCACGCTGCACGCCGCCTCGGGTGACTATTACTCGCTGGATCGCAAGGCCGTGTTCACCGGCGGAGTGCGGGCCGAGAACGATTCCGGCACGATTACCTCACGCGACCTGACCTATTGGCGCGACACGAAGGAGGCCTATGCCGTTGGACGTGTGGTGGTGAAGAACAGGAACCAGATGTCCTCCATCGCCAGCGATACGCTTCACTACCAGCCGGCGCAGGGATACACGCTTGCGCTCGGCTCTCCCAAACTGGTTCAGATCGACACCAGCCGCATGGCCGATTCGGCTGGTACCATCCGGCGCGACACCACGATTATCACGGCGCTTCGCATGGAGGCCTTCCGGCAGGGACGCGAGGAGTATATCGCCACGGACAGCGTCCGGTTGGTTCGCGGCGATCTGCAGGCCGTGGCCGCGCGCGCTCGCTACCTTCCGGACGACAGCGTCATCTCGCTCGGGCCGGCACGAAATCCCCCCTCCGATACCGTTCATGCCGGGGGCGACAGCACCCATGCGGGCGCCGACAGTTCGCATGCGCATGCCGAAGGCATTCATCCCGGCACCGACACCGCGAAGGGGCGCCGCGATTTGCGTGACACAACACGCCGCGACACGTCTGCAAGGAATGCGGATACCCTGCACGGGACTCCGAACGATGCCGTGACCGGCGTGCGGGGCCTTCCGTCGCACGGCCCTTCCCCGATTGTCTGGTACCAGAAGTCGCAGCTGACCGGCGACACCGTCACGGTACACCTGCAGGAGAAGAAGCTGCATATGATCGATGTTCAGGGGAGCGCGTTCGCGATCAGCGAAGGGAAGCGCCCGGCACGCTACGATCAACTCGCCGGCAATCGCCTGCTGTTCAATGTGCAGGAGGACACCATCCGCTGGGTGCGTGCCGAGGCGCTGGCCTCGAGCATCTATTACCTGTACGACAACGATGCTCCCAACGGCGTGAACCGGGCCTCGGCGGACACGATTACGGTGATGTTCGAGGAGGGGCAGGCATCAACGATCGAATTCCTCGGGCACAGCGTGCGCGCCGAGGGGGAGTATTTCCCCGAGAAGATGGTCAAGGGGCAGGAGGCTACGTTCAGGCTGGAGGGGTTTCGCTGGTTCGGCCGCGACGGGTCGCTCGCGGCGCTGAACGCAACGCTTCCGAAGGCCCCTGCCGTCCAGGATGTGAGGCCTCCCCAGGGGACCGGGGAGCATGGCGCGACATCCCGCCCGCGACGTTAGATCCGATGATGCACATCCGTCCGTTGGGTGCATGGTATGTACCATGCTCTGCGCACAACATGACCACGGGATGTTCGCCGGGTGAAACCGGAAGGAGCGGCGGAACTCGGGCCCAGGTAGTGTCTCTGTTGGTGAGCACACGATTCAGATAACGAAGAGGAAGAGAATCGCCCCATTGATACGATACCGTCTGTGTGCAGAACAGCCACATGGCCGCCATGCCGTGCGCGCCGTTCTGCTGTTGCTGTTCCTGACGCCAGCCGTTGCGCGGGCGCAGACGGGCGGCTCCGACACTACCACGAAGCGACCGCCGAGCCAGTTCGATCAGTCCGCTCATGCGGACAGCGTGAAGGCTGCATTGGAACGTCTGCAGTGGTACTACCGGCTGCGCGAACGCATCCATGGCGACAGTCTTGCGCTTCATCGCTATCTGGACAGCCTGGACAATACCCGCATGGCAATCATGCGCCGCAATCTGACATTCTCCTCCAAGGACTGGCTTCCCACGGCGGCGGACCGGGCCAGGCGCGACGATGAGATCAAGCGGTCGCAGGGATGGGACAAGGTCTTTACCAACAGTACACGCGTTGGCTTCTCCACGCCGATCCAGGGGATCCTTCGTGCGGTTGGGCTGATCGAGGATGTTACGCCGCGCATTGCCTACACGCTGATGCACACTACGAGAGTGGAGGTGACGGTATACGATCTTCAGGCGCACACCGTGGCGGTGCTCGTGAACGATGTTCAATCCCCCGGCGAGTACAAGTTCGACTGGAATCTGCTGGATAGCAGCGGCGCGCGGGTGGAGACCGGCGACTACATAGCCGAAGTGATCGCAAACGATCCGGACGGCAGAAAGCTGTTATTGAGGAAGCGTATCGAGGTTCCGTGATCGCCTGTGTTGCAATGCTCGCGGCGGCCCTGCCGGCGGGCCACGACAGCCGGAGTGCGAAGCGTGCATCCACCGGATGAGCGAGGCGGTTCCGCGGATGTGCCAATGTGCCTCTGCCCATGGGAAGGGGCCCGGGAATACACCATCGCACAATTCATGTCACGCCGTGATGGTACTTTATTGATCCTGCTTGATACTTTTGTTCCGTGCTTACGATTGGACCCATATCGATGGAGCGGCCGCTGCTGCTTGCTCCGATGGAGGATGTCACCGATCCGCCGTTTCGCAGAGTCTGCAAACGGCTGGGGGCGGATATCGTCTACACGGAGTTTATCTCCAGCGAAGGGCTGATTCGCGATGCCCGGCGTTCCAATCAGAAGCTGAAACTCTATGATGACGAGCGCCCGGTTTCCATCCAGATCTTCGGTGGCAACGACGACGTGATGGCCGAGGCCGCGCAGATTGCAGAGGCGGCCGGGCCGGACTTCATCGATATCAATTGCGGATGCTGGGTGAAGAACGTGGTTGCCCGCAACGCCGGCGCCGCGCTGCTGCGCGACCTTCCGGCAATGGAACGCATTGCGCGCACGGTGGTGAATGCCGTGAAGCTTCCCGTGACGTTGAAGACGCGCCTCGGCTGGGACCGGCAGTCCATCAGGATTGTGGAAGTGGCGCAGATGCTGGAGCAGGCCGGCATACGGGCCCTGGCAATCCATTGCCGCACGCGCGATCAGGGACACGAAGGCATCGCCTCATGGGAGTACATCGAGCAGGTGAAGCGGGCTGTGAACATTCCGGTGATTCTGAACGGCGATGTGAAGACATCGGAGGATGTGCGGCGCGCATTCGACACCGGGGCCGATGCCGTGATGATCGGCCGTGCCGCAATCGGCAATCCATGGCTGTTCGGTGACGCGAAGCGTTTCCTCGCGACGGGTGAGGGGCCGGAGCCGCGTTCGCTCGATGAACGGATTGGTGTTGCGCTCGATCATCTGAACATGTCGATCGATTACAAGGGCGATCGGTACGGGATTATCGAGTTCAGAAAGTACTGGGGCGGCTATCTGCATTCGCTCCCGCTTGCATCGGCCGTGCGCAAGGAACTGGTGGTGATGAATTCGCTTCCGGAGATCGAGGCGCGTGTGGAGCGCTATCGCGAGGAGGTTGACGAGTTCAACCGCCAGCGCGAGGAGTGGCAGCGCGCTCAGGATGCGCCGGAGGCCCAGGCCGCGTAAGCCCTGTCTGCCATGATAGCCGGACGCCGCGTTCGGTCCCACGGCTGCAACTGCATCACTGCAACACCATCACGATTCACCATCGCTCCGCCTGGTGCAAATCTTTCCCTCCGGTGAGAACTTTGCTTCCGCAGCTTGTTCTTTCGCTGTAACGCTGAACGGGAGGCAGGAAATTCCCGGCTCGAGAACGGGAGCGGCAGTCAGGCAATCCCTGCCGGAATCTTCGTCCGCGTTCACATACTCCATCGATCGCCTTCGCATCAACGTCGTTGTGCCATGAAGCATGCATGCCATGCCGTGGCCCTCTCCTGCCTGCCCCGAACGTCGGCCCCGTGCCGAACGTCGGCCACGCACCCAGGGGAGCAGGAGAGACGGCTGTGAAGCGGGAACCGGCTGCGGGAACGACGAGCCGCAGGATCTTCTCCGCGCGATGGAGTTGCAATAGTGCTGTACGTGGGAACAACTCAAGCACGCACACCCCACACAGCTCTGCAATCGTGCCCGGTCGTAAGCGCTCCTCGGCCGGGCACGATGCGTTTATTCACCATCCACACACAACGTTCCCCCTCTGCTCGCGTGCGCCGTGCATACCGTAGGGTGCCGGCATACAATCAACCGCGTGGTATGCTCCGTTCTATCAATGGCTCCTTCATCCGGTGCATCGCGGCAATCTGTGCGGGCCGCGAACGGCAGAGTAATATATCTGTTGCAACGAATATCGTCGCGCCGTATATTGCGTTGAGATCGGGAGGCTCCGCACGCTGGAATGGAAGGGATGATCGAGGGCGGGGATCGATCCCCATTGAATGCGGCATGAACAATCCAAGAAAACAATCGAAGAAATAGGAGAGAGACGATGGCCTGGACAATCGATGCAGCACACTCGGAGATTACCTTTACCGTACGGCATATGATGATCTCGAATGTTCGGGGACGCTTTGAGGAATTCAGCGGCTCCGTTGACCTGGATGAAAGTGACCTGACGACGCTCAAGGCGGAGATCGCAATCAATACCGGCACAATCAGCACGCGCGACGAGAAGCGCGACGCACACCTGCGATCGGATGACTTCTTCGCCTCGGACAGGCATCCCGTTGCGACGTTCAAGGCAACCTCCGTGGAGAAGGTCGGGGAGAGCAGGCTGAAGGTGCAGGGCGACTTGAAGATCCGCGACATCACGCGCCCGGTCACACTCGATGTGGAAGTGTCCGGACCGATTCGCAGCCCGTGGGGAAGCACGAGCATCGGCTTCAGCGGGCACACCACGATCAATCGTACGGAATGGAATCTGGTGTGGAATCAGGCGTTGGAGACCGGCGGAATTCTGGTTGGAGACGATGTGAAGCTGAACATCGAGCTTGAACTGATCAAGCAATAACTCTGCGACATATCTGCCCGTCGCGCGCCCCTCTTCCGCGACGGCCATGCCAAAGAAAAACGGGGCCCAGCATCCTGCTCGGGCCCCGTTCTGCTAGTCGCGTTTACGGTGCCGGCGCTGAAGGGCTGCTGAACAGCCTGCCAACGCCAGCGAGTGCTCTTCTCTCCGTTACTTGGCTAGCACAATCTGCATCGCCTCCACGCAGCCTCCCGATCGAAGCCGGCACATGTAGACGCCGGAGGGCAATTCTCTGCCGGCGTCATCGAGGCCGTCCCACCGCTCGCTGTACACTCCCGTGCCATGAACGGAACTCACCAGCGCCCGCACGCGGCGGCCCGTGATGTCGTGAATTCCGATATCGACACGATCGGAAGTCCGAACCGCATACGTGATCACCGCATTGCCACTGAACGGATTCGGCGAGCACCGCATCGCGAGCGCACGCGCGGTGTCCTGGCTGTACGAGATTCCCGACTCACCGGGCGGAACGTCGAGAGTGATGTTGAACACCCCGGTGAGCGTACCGCTGTTTGCCGTAAGTGGAATGATTCTCCCGGCAGAGGCCGGGTCCGACGCCCACTGGTCCACGGGGATGTAGGGATCGCTCTCGAAATAGAGCTGCGTGGTTACAATCGGCCGTCCCGGCGCGTTGATCTTGAAATGGACATGGCTGGGCCGATAGGTTGCACCGTTCAGATAGCGGCCGGGCTTTACGGTTGAGAACGCATAGGCACCCTGCTGGTCCGTCAACATTCTGCCGCGCAGGTTAAAGCGATCGTCGCTGTGCGGGCTGCATTCATTGTTGTTGTTGTAGCAGCCGTCGTTGTTTGCGGCCCACACATCGACAACCGCTCCGGCGATCGGCGTGGCGCAGTCGTTTGCGTAGACGATGCCCGATATGCTCAACCTCTCGCCGGGTTCATCCTGCCTTGCAAGCGCTATCTGAAACGGCGAGCCGCTGAGATAGAACGGGCCTTCGATATCAGGCGTCGTGGGAGCGCATGCCCCCGATCCGTTGCCGGCCCGAAGGACGCGTGGGAGAAGTGCGCCGCATCCGGCGGCAAGCGCAACGGTCCGCATGAAGCGGCGCCGCGGAATCAGTTCGTCGGCCCCTTGCAGGCCTGTCGGCATTCGGTCCGATGGTAACGGCTGCATGGTTCGGTTCCGAGTTGTTCAGGATGCGGCATACACGTGCCGCCGGCGGACGTGCGGCCACCGTACACTACGGCAATCAACGCCGAAAACTTAGTTGTGGTAGCCGGAAGTGCGCTAGGACGATAGGTGGGATCAGTGGTGCTTTTTTCGGGCAGCCTCGCGGAACTCGTGCGGTGCAACGCCCGTGTGCTTGCGGAAGAATCGTGTGAAGTAGGATGGGTCGTCGTAGTTGAGCTGGAACGCGATCTCCTTCACGCTCATCGCCGTGTGGAACAGCAGCCGCTGGGCTTCCAGGATGATTCGCTCGTGCACGAGATCGCCGATTGTTTTGCCGATCGTGCGCCTGGTGGTGTTGTTGAGATGGTTCTGCGAAACACAGAGCATCTCGGCATACTCACGCGGAGCATGCACCGTGCCGTAGTTCTCCTCGATGAGCGATCGCAATCGGTTCACCAGCGTATGCGAGGCGTCCTCCAGCGTCTCGATGCTTTCCAGCCGTTCGAAGAGGCGGAGGGAATGAAGAAGCAGGATGTGAAGATAGGAGTGAAGCAACTGCTCCCGATGTGCGCCGTTACCCGTGAACTCCTCCTCCATCAGCCGTATGGCCTCGAGGACGATCGTGCGCTCGGGTTTTGCAACCCTCAATGCCGGCCGCGGCGTGCTGTGCATGAGAAACCACATCGGAGAGTTGCGCTCGTGGTTGTGCAGATCGAGCATGTAGAAGTCCGACGTAAACAGGATGATGAATCCATGCGAGTCCGGTGCGCGGCGCATGAGGTGAACCTGCCCCGGGTTCACGAAATGGATGGCGTGGTCCTCGATCGGAAAGCGGCGAAAGTCGATATCGTGCCAGCCACCCCCCTTGATGAAGTAGAAGATCTCATGGTAGTTGTGCCGGTGGGGCTCCGCGGAGTTGTAGTCGCCATCGGTTTCCTTCGCGGTGTTGCAACGCAGCAAACGAATTGGAGCTGCGAGCGAGTCGCCGCGCGAGAGATCGTATGATGGGATAACTTCCGCCTGCATCAGGGTGTGAGTGTATGGGTGACGTACGATGCCGACTACCGTGAACGAAGCACGCAGCTCCCATGGTCTGCATGTCAGCCGTGACATCGTGCGCCGATGACGGCGGCAAACCATGGCCTCGAAGTTACGAGAGTTACCGTTGCGATCATCACACCGTGCAGAGCCGTTGCGGCTGCAGAGCCGTTGCGGCAACCTTCACACCGGCGACCGAAACGCCGCCCCCGCGCCGGCGAGTGTGCAGGCGCATCATTGCCACGGGAACCTGAAAAGAAGGCGGCCGGACAGATGCCCGGCCGCTGACTCAAGAGGTACGTTGAGCTTCTTCCAGCACGCACGGCGTGGCCGTCTCGTGTCAGGACTTTCATCTGAAGGATAATCGTGGGCATCGTGCAGCGCCACACCGCCGCCCGCTGCGCGACATCTTCCGGCCACCCACGGATATGGCTCGTGTGCCGGTGGAATCGGCCCGCAGCGGCACATCTTCCCGGAACTACACCGATGCCGGCCAGGGGGTTACCCGCCGTACTGCGAGCACTTCCGAATACGACGAACGGAGAAATCGTATTCTCACCGTACCCGCTGCACTGCCTTCATGCGCTACCGAACGCTACACCTATATTCGCGCTTCATGATCCCGACGGAACATCGCATCGAAGCGAACATGCATGCATTCCTGCTGGCCGGCATTACGGCAATCGCACTCCTCGTCAACTCCGCTCTGCACGCACAGGCATCCGATTCCCTCGCACTTCGCTCACGTGTCATCCGGCTCGGCAACGGCATCAACACGGACGCTCACGAGTATGCTCCGGCCGTTACCGCGGACGGCCGCACACTCTACTTCGTATCCAATCGAAAGGGGGGAATGGGCGGGCATGACTTCTGGGTGGCGCGCAAGAAGGATCGCCTGGATACAGCATTCGAGCCTCCGGTAAATCTCGGTCCGCCGGTCAACACGAACGATAACGAGGGGGCGGCCTGCATTGCCGCGGATGGGCAGACGATCTACTTCACGGCATGCAACAGGCCGGACAGCGAGGGAGACTGCGACATCTACCAGGCACGTCTCGACGGCGATACATGGACGGACATCCACGACGTGCGAGGCCTGAATTCTCCGTACTGGGAATCCCAGCCCTCGATCTCCGCGGATGGCCGCACCATTTACTTCGCATCGAACCGGCAGAGCCGTGGCCGCATGGATGACAACGGCGACATCTATGTCTCCACGCTGGACAGCAACGGCAACTGGACCGCTCCGAGAAACATCGGCATGGTGATCAATACTACCAGGACGGAGAACAGCCCGTTCATCTCCAGCAGTGGCGACCTGCTCTACTTTGCCTCGCAGGGGCATGGCGGTCTGGGCGGATTCGATCTGTTTGTCTCCCGTCGCAATGCCGACGGTTCGTGGGGAATGCCGGAGAACCTGGGCGTTCCGTTCAACAGCGACCGTGATGAGCGATTCATCACCGTTCCTGCATCGGGTGACATGATCTACTTCGCATCGGACCGTGCGAGTTCCGGGAAGGCGCCGCGTCTCGATCTCTACATGGGAATGATGGTGCCGCGAGGCGCCTCGGTGCTGATGCAGGGTGAGGCATACGATGCGACGTCGCTTGCTCTACTACGGGCATATCTCGTCTTCGTGGACTCCGCCTCCGGCACCGTGCTGTATGCCACCGAGACGAACAGGCTGAACGGGGAGTTCACGTTCGTCAGCAATCAAGGCTCCGCCTCCGGTGTTATCCTGTATGCCGCGGCCCCCGGATACGCTCCCATCACACGCACCATCACGCTCCCGGCAACCGGACGATATACTCGGGAGCATGTGGATCTCGCCATGACAAAGACATCGTACCGGCGCAGCCCGGAGCCGCAGGCGCTTGTCGCGAACCCCGTTGCTGCAAACATGGCGATCACCCTGGAACGTGCTGCCGCACCGGCGGCACCGGATGACCGAACGCTCACCATCAGCAACCATCTCGGACGCGTCGTGCGGTCCGAGCGGTGGAACGGCCGTGAGATCACGCTGGACGTCGCCGCGCTTGCGGAGGGCATCTACCTGGCGCGCGCCGGCACCATGGCAACCGTGTTCGCCGTTCAGCACCGCAAGTAATTTCCGCGGGCAGATGCCTGAACGCACGAAGGCGGCCTCAGCGGCCGCCTTCGCTCCTCGGCTCGTACTCCGGGGGCGTACGAGAGATCACCGAGTAATCGTCATCTTCCTGGCAAGCGTGAAGCCGTTGCCGATCAGCTTGTAGACGTACGCGCCGTTCGGTACCGTCACCCCGTTGGCATCCCGCCCGTCCCACTCGATTCCGTTCGCGTCACCGCTCTTCGCCTCGACAACGAACGTCCGAACCGTCTTGCCGTACACATCGCTGATCTCGACCGTCACGTTCTGGCTCTCCGACACCGCGAACGAGATCCGCGTCGTCGAGCTCATCGGGTTCGGAACGTTCTGCGAC
>DASZRW010000020.1:0-39944 GCA_035549015.1 Kapaibacterium sp. (SeqCode) | reverse complement strand
TCAGGCCGAGGATTTGCCTACAGCTTCCTTCCGACAATGCCTCGCGACACTGCCGTTGCTGTTCGGCTAGCGCTTCCCACCATCTGGGCCCGCTGGGGACTTCCACCCCCTAGTCACGCGCCATGCCTGGCGCACCACTATAACAACAACGGGACCTTCTGTACGAAGATCCCGTTGTATGATCTGGAAGCAGCCGCACATCGGGCATACGCCCGGCCTGGCGGGCAGCTTAGCGTGCGATGTTGATCTTGGAGGTGTACACCTTGTCGCCGGCAATCATGCGCACAACGTAGAAGCCGTTGGGCAGCCCATCCGTGCTGAGATCCACGGAGTACTTGCCATCGATGTAGTAGTTGTCCACGACGTTCTTCACATGCTCGCCGGCCGCATTGTAAAGGTCGATCGTCACATTGCTGCGGGTGGTCAGCGAGAACGGAATCGTGGTATGATCACGCACCGGGTTCGGGGAGATCGCGCCGATCCCCTGCTGCGAGGCATCCGAACCGTAGTAGTACTTCACACCGGAGCTCAACGTCACCGAACCGAAGAAGGTGATGCCCGTGTTGATCAGCGCCCGCTTGCCGCCGAACTGCAAAGCTCCCCATGTGCTGTACACGGAGTCCTTGGTTCCGGCTCGGAACATCACCAGGCCCATGATCTTGGTGCTGTCCAGGGGGCCGGTGCGCTGATCGAGAAACTCGCCCGGATTGTTCGGATCCGGCTCGAAGTCACCCGCGCGATATTCCTCCGAGGAGAGAAGGCGCTGGAACTCGCGGGTGTCCTGAGCGGCCACCGGCTGCGTAACTGCAGGAGCGAATTCGTTGACGTACAGAAGCATTGCGGACTCGTTCGCCGCAAAGGTCATCGGCTCATTACCGCTGCCAGGGGCGCCGTCGAAAACGAAGCGCGTCGGGTTGATCACGGAGTCACCCGTAGCGTTCGTTGCGATCGTCGAGTCCAGACCATCTACGTTGATCTCGAGATCACGCACCTTCGTCAGAGCCGAGCGTCCGGAGAAGAAGCCGTTCTGCTTGAAGGTGTTGCCGCGGAAATTGTACGTGGTCTTGTAGAACGTGAACAGGCCGGGATTGCTCGGCGTGTTGTACGGGTTCTTGAAGTAGGGAACACGCACGGAATCGATCGTCCAGGTGCTTGCATCCTTGAACTGATCGATATAATCCTGGTCGGTCGCAAAGCCCGTGTCGATCAGGTTGATCGAGGAGGAATTGGCATTGTAGATACTGCCGTTGTAAATGGCATAGAGCTGGGTCGGATTCGGCATGATCTGGCCGAACCCGCGCATCTCCACTCCGGTAAGGTCGAGAGGTACCGTAAGGTCACGACGGTTGGTGTCGCCACCAGGACCGAAGCGCGCAAGAAGGCGGGAGTACCAACGGTACGAACGCTCCTCAGCAACCCGGCCCTGGAATGGATTCGGGTTGGAGGGGGGCTCTGCGACGTTTGAGGTTCGCTCGACAAGCGGAAGAGTCCGCGGCTCGATGCGCTGCTGCGCGAACGCCGACGTACCAACCGCTACCAATGCCAGAGCAATAGCTAGCGTTTTCTTCATGGTGAATTAGGCCCCTAATGTGAATGAGGTATTGAGAACTGTCTCCATGCTAGAGAAGCGTCGTGACGAACCGAACCCCGAGAAGGTCCCCGCAGACGAACCACGACGTCCACATAGGCCGCAACAACAGCGGCAGCACCCCTGGCATGCCGGAAGGGTAACTGCGAAGTTACAGAAGTTCGGATTATCTGGGCACCCTGGCTCGGGGTTGACCTGACAAGTGGCGAGCAGCTTCGGGGGTGATCGCCAACAGAGGAACCCCGGCCCGACGAACCCGTCGAACGCCTGAGGCGCCCCTGATAACCAAGTCAATACACCCTATCGCATGGAAAGTTACTCGCACGCGGCGGGCTCCCATGCTCTATCAAATGATGCGCCAGAGGGGCGCAACATCACGCACGGGAGAATGGGAGAATAAATCAAGACCGGATAAGGTGCACGTTGGGGGGCGATCAATCGGGCATGCAATGCGTTGCGGCCGGCAGGCCGCGTTCACGGAACGTCCAGTTGGAGTTCCCGGCGTGTGGCTGCGCACAATCTGTCCTCGCAGCAGGGCTGGAGGCGGAAGGATCCGTCAGAACGTCAGAGCCTCGGCAGTGACCCCTTCCAGACTCGCAACGCTCACCTTCCTTCCGAACTGGCTCTCCATCAGATCCTTCTTGCGACTTGCGCTCCAGAGCTCGAACGTGGGAACGGCGTCGGTGGAGCAGTGCACACGGAAGGAGACGGCGCGGTCGTCGAAGTGGGTTTCGATCGACTCGACAACCTGCTTGTGCGTACGGTCCAACCCATCGGCAACGCGGAGGATGGCGGCGAGAAAACGCACGCACTCCTGATCGGCCGCACGAAGCGCCGCAAAGGCCGGATGACGGTTCTTCGGATGCGACTTCCGATGGTATCGCGCAACATTCGCGATGATGGCGATCTCATCGTACGTGAAGCCCAGCGCCTCGCTGTTCTGAATCAGATACTGCGAATGCTTGTGATGCGAGGCATGCGAGATGTAATATCCGATGTCGTGCAGCAGGGCGGCGGCCTCCAGCAGTTCGCGGCGCGCCTCCTCCAGACTGTGAAGCGGCTGCAGGGCATCGTAGATGGCAAGCGAGAGCTGGGCTACCTGGCGACCATGCCGCTCGTCGAAGTTGTACATGCGCCCGATCTTCATCACGGACTCGTACCGGAAGTCCGTGAGATGCGCAATCCCCTCGGACTCCCCCGCATGCTTCTCGATGGTGTCCAGCACGATCCCCTCGCGCAATGCGTAGGTGCTGACCGTGTAGGAGTCCGCGCGGCAGGCATCAAGTATCGTCTGGAGGGTAACCCCGCCGGCAACGAGAATATCCGCGCGGCGAGGATCGGTTGCGGGAATCGCAGCCCGTTCCGCAAAGTTCTTCGCCTTCACAACGCGCCGCACCAGCTCATCGATCTCCTGGCGCGTCACCACGATACCATTCAGCGATTCCGGCACGCTCTCCCCGCGAGCAGCCAGCGCCATCGCAGCATATGTCTGTGCCGTGCCGCTGGAGGCGATCAGCATGGAGGCATGGCTCTCCCTGATATGTTCGGCGGCATGGTAGATCTCGCCGTGGAGATAAACCCTGCAGCGCTCAACCTGCTCGTCGGTAACGCGCTCCTCGGGAAAGAAACGCTGGGTCATCCGGATGGCGCCGATCTTGAAGCTGTTGGCATAGGAGATGCGCCCCTGCTCGCCAACCAGGAACTCCGTGCTTCCGCCGCCGATGTCGAAGAGGGCGATGCGCTGCCCATACACCGGGAGCGCCTGCAGAACCCCGAGATAGATCAGGCGTGCCTCCTCGAACCCGGAAACCACCTCGATGTCGATCCCGGTCTCGTTGCGCACGCGGGTGATGAACTCATCCCGATTGGACGCCTCGCGGACGGCGCTGGTGGCAACGGCACGGATCGGAGAGAATGTTCTGGCGGCAACCGTGGCAAAAAGCTTCATGGCCGCCACGCCGCGGGCCATGGCGTCCTCCTCCAGATGCTTGATCTGCGAGGGGCTTTCGCCGAGACGCACAACCACCTTCTCCTTCACGAGCACGGAGAATCTGCGGTCGCCAAGCAGCCGCACCACCACGAGGTGGAAGCTGTTGGTGCCGACATCAATCGCGGCAAGGGTTTCGGGATTCTGATGTGTCGTCATCGGAGCAATCGGACCAGCGTTGATGCCACAGCGGAAGATACGATGCGGCGGTGCCGCAATCACATTACGAGTGTGATACCCAAATGCCCTCGGCCCGCCGCCTCTCAGTCCAGATCGCGGAAGCTGGCATCCCGCACGCGCCCGTAATCCACACGGCTTTGCTGTGGCTGGCTTCGGACCGGCTTCTGCCGCTCGCGGAGCGCCGCACGACGTTTCTTCCGGATATCGAACCAGAGCGGAAAGAAGCGCCTGGCAACGCCTTTCAGGCTCCAGTAGAGCAGAAAGATGATCGGGATGAGATAGAGAAAGCGACGCATCGCACGGAGCCAATGGAACGGAACGGGGGAACGCTCTTCCTAACCGAAATGGAAGAAGCGCAGTTGTGCGTCGGATGGACGCAGGATCTCCTCCACGAGGGAGCCGAATGCATCGCGATCGTTGACGAAATCCATCTTCGCTGTGTTGACGATCAGGATGGGGGCTCCCGTGTAGTGGAAGAAATACTGTGTGTAGGCTTCGGAGAGATCGCGCAGATAACCAACCGAAATGGACTCTTCCATCGCGCGGCCGCGATTGCGGATGTTCCCGATCAGGCGACTCAGACTGCTTTGCAGATACACCACCAGATCCGGACGCGGGACCGTCCCCTCCAGGGCAGTCACAACCGAGTCGTACAGGCCCAGCTCATGTTCGTTCAACGTCAGCGAGGCAAAGATCCGGTCCTTGTCGAAGATATAGTCGCTGACGACAAAGTCGTAGAACAGATCGAGCTGCCGGAATTCCTGCTGCTGCCGATAGCGGCTGAGAAGGAAGAAGATCTGCGTCTGAAAGGCAAATCGTTTCGGATCCTTGTAGAAGTCCGCCAGGAACGGATTATCCTCGAAGCGCTCCAGCACCAGGCGTCCGTTCAACCGCTCCGCCAGCATCGTGGCGATCGTTGTCTTCCCCGCGCCGATCACCCCCTCGAGGGCGATATAGCGAGGGCGAGTAGTCGAAACGGAACTGGGTTGGCTCATAAGGGCTGGTCAGAGAGGGAGAAGGGATTCCGGCCGGCTGATGTCCACCGTTTGCGCGGGCACAAATTATGAAGGTTGGGTCAGGCAGCAACCGAATCATTGCGGAGCCGGAGAAATCATCACGTCCGGCGCACACCGGATGCATCCTCCAGACCGGCGAGCAGGTCGCGGACCGACCGGGCAAGCAGAGGATTCATCGCATCCGGCGCTATCTCGGCCAACGGGACCAGTACGAACGCACGCCGGTGCATCTCGGGATGGGGTACGCGCAGATCCGGGCTGTCGATCACCTCAGGCGCGGCCTCCGGCGAGTCGATCAGCACAATGTCGATATCGATCTCACGCTCATGCCACTTCGTTCGCGACCGGCGCCCGAGATGGCGTTCGATGGCGCGGAGGCGGGAAAGGAGATCGTGTGGATCGCATGTGGTTGTGACAACGGCAGCGCAGTTGAGGAACTCCGGCTGCTCCAGATAGCCCACCGGCTCCGTGGCATAGAGCGCAGAAACCCTCTCCAGGCGAACGCCGGGCGACGCGGCGATCAGCTTCAGCGCACGGCCGATGGCCTGCTCGCGCATCCCCAGGTTCGCGCCGAGCGACAGGTAGACCGTTCGCACCGGAGCGCCAGCTGTGTTCCCCACGTTCGCCATGGTCGCACGCATTTCAAGTCACAGTTGGCCGGCTCGGCATCTTCCTTCAATCGATTCCGCCACACCGGATATTCGGCACTCCGTTCGGGGGCTTATTCGCGCTCCTTCCGGGTTTCCACCTCCACCGCACGCATCACGCCATCGATCGGTACCGAAAGCTTGCGCAGCCGCACCGTTACGGCAAGCGCCGTGGGGAAGCGTGAGAGGAGAGCATCCGCAATCTCCGACACCAGAGCTTCGAGCAACCGCCTGTTGGTGCCGGTAAGGATGTCGCGCGCCAGCTGGTATGCCTCATGGTAGTTGATGGTATCCGCCACATGATCCGTGGCGGCAGCATGGCTGATATCGGCCTCGATCTCGAGGTCGAAACTGTAGCGGCCGCCGATCGTGCGCTCGGCCTCGCCAACGCCGTGACGCGCATAGATCTCGGCGCCGAGCACCCGGATTATCGAACGTGTTCCCATCGCAGATTGGTTGGGTTGGAAATTGCGCCGCGGAGTGCGCCGGTCAATATCCATGCGGCAGGCTGCGGCGCATGCGCAGCGCGTAGAACATCTGGAAGAACCAGCGATTGTGCCGTGCGATCCTGCTCACGGGAATCGTGGTTCGGACGGGCATGATGGCCGGCAGCCCGTGCACACCTTCACGAAGTCCCCGCAGTACGGCGCGCACGCCCCCTTCACGCCTGCGCAGAGCGGCCATTGCAAGACGGCGCAGGGTATGTACTGATGCCACGACAACCGCCAACGGCAGCGGGAAGAACTTGAACGCGCACCAGATGTTGTTCCGCGTATCCGCCTCCAGCACACGCACGGCAGCAATCGCACGCACCGCATGCCGGTGAATCAACGTGAAGCGCGGATCCAGTGCCACCGGAACGTCGTGATAGAGCAACTCCAGCCCGAGCGCATACTCCTCGCCGCCGAAGAACATTCGCTCGTCGTATCCATGCGTGCGCCGGATTGCCGAGCTGCGGAAGCACATGCCGGCGCCCAGCACGAACATCCCCTCGTACGCGCCGCTCCTGAGACGGCGGCGTGCGAACACGCCCATGTTCCCGAACTCGAGCGCCTGCGAGTAGAGGTTCACGCTCCGAAAGCAGACTGCTCCAAAGTAGCGATTGGCCTCGAGGAACTCGATCGCATCGCGGAGGGTGCGCGACGACTCCGGCTCGCAGTCCTCATCGAACATGAAGACATACGGTTCAGGGGCATGCAGAATCAACCGGTTGCGAGCCACGGCGCCGGCATTCTCCTCCAGGGAGAGTACCTCCACCCCGCCGCCGAAATGCTCGCGCACCGCCCCGGCAGTGCCGTCGCCGCTGGCATTGTCCACCACCACGATGCGCACCTTGCTGCGCGGATAGTCGATCCGCTCCAGTACTTCGAGCGTTGCCAGCACCTCCTCGCGCCGGTTGAAGCTGAGCAGGCCGATGGCGATGGGCGGCAGCGCCTCATCGGCCAGCGGCTGCGGACGATTATGGATTGAGGTCGGCACGATCAACGAGAAGAAGGATGGCCGGCGTGGCGGCATCGTCTGCGATGCGCACGGCGGAACCGAACCGGATACCATGCAGCCGGAGCGGAGAGCGCCGGGCCTGTTGCAAAAATCCCGTGCAGGCGATCTGCACGGGATTGAAAAATGATGGCGGGTGAACTCACCCCGGGGGATTGCAGGCCGGTCGCTGCGCCCTATCCCTCGAGCAGCACCTGCCGCACTTCCTGCAGTGCGGCCACCTCGGGGAACTCCACGGCGAACTCCTCGCGCATCCGCGGATCGAGACGGATTGCATCCTTGAGTGCGAACGTCATCTCGGAGAGACGCTTCATCGCCAGCAGCGACTTCGCCCGTCCGTAGTGCGATTCGCTCCACTCCGGTTCCAGACCGATCGCCGTCTCGAACGCCAGCAGCGATTCGTCGAAACGCCCGTCGTCGTAGAGCGTCTCGGCGTATTCGTACCAGCACTCGACATCGTTGGGGTTGATCTCCACGGCGCGCTGATAGCAGAGGAGGGAATCCTCGATGCGCCCCAGGTTATACAGTGCATCGGCACGGGCAAACCAGAGGTCACCATCGTGCGAGTTCAGTGCGATCGCCGCATCGTAGTCTGCAATGGCCTCGTCGAAGCGCTCCAAAGCGTCGAAGCAGCTTCCACGGCCGAAGTAGGCCTCGAAGTTACGCGGCTGAAGGGAAAGCACGCGTGAGAATGCCTCGATCGCTCCGTTGAAATCACCCAATTCCTCGCAGGCATTCCCCAGATTGAACCAGGCGGCCGCGTCGTGCGGTTCGTACTTCAATGTCTCGCGGTAGCACTGCACCGCTTCCGGAAGACGGGCCAGGTTCGCGAGGCTGTTGCCGCGATTGTACCAGGCGGCCGGGAACTCCTCATGGATGGCGAGCGCCATATCGTAGCTGTCGATCGCCTTCTGGAAATGACCCTTCCGGCCGAGCACGATGCCGCGATTGTACCAGGCGTTGAAGTTGTACGGGTCCTCGTCCAGATATCGCTCGTATGCCCGCAACGAATCCTCCAGGCGATCCAGGAAATCGTAGCAATAGCCCAGTTCGTAGAGGCACTCCTTACCAAACTGCTCGCTTGCCGAAAGCCCTTCGAAGATGGCGGCCGCACTCTCGTACTGCTCCATCCGCTCCAGCGCGACCCCCATGTTGAAACGGGCCTCCTCATTCTCCGGCTCACGCTCCAGGACGCGACGGTACCACTCGAGTGCGCGATCACCAAGCCCGAGCGCATCCAGCGCGATGCCGCGATTGACCATCGTGTCCGTATCGGACGGATTCAGCATATCGGCCTGATCATAGCAGGCCAAGGCCTCCTCGGGACGACCGAGGCCGGTAAGAACGATTCCTTTGCGGAGCCAAGCGGCGTGGCTGTACGGGGCGAAACGTAACCAGTGTTCACAGAGTCGAAGGGCCTCAGCAAAACTCTCCTCCTCTATACACTGCTCCACCAACTCCTCCAGCACTTCGACGTTTGGGATAGATGTATTGTCATCACCGGGGTCGCCATTCAACTGGCGGCGAAAGCGGCGGAGTGCATCATCTCGTTCGTCCGGACTCAGTCCCTCAGAGAGGTCGTCATCACCAAAGTTGTACGTATCCATGTACGCTCCTCTGCGGGTTGTCTGTCATCAGCCGAACTGGGCGTTTCTGCACCGATTCGGCTACCGGTAACAGCACGGGTTAATATTACACCTGGGGTCTCCCCAATGCAAGAGCTATTTCCCGCATGGAAACGCTTTGCCGGATGAGAGCCCATAAGCGGGCGCGCGTTGGCCTATTTCGTAGATTGTTGCTCTTTGTTCGCGGTGCTCGTTCAACTCCGAACGCACTGCCCGGGCGGCGCGTTCAATGCAACCAGACCGTAGACGAACGAACAGAAGGTTTATGCGCGCGTTTTCTCGATCGGTAGTCGTAGCATGCACTCTGGCAGCCCTGACAGGCGCCTGCGGCAACGACCGGGCGGGAACGAATCAATCAGCATCTCAATCAGCATCATCCCGCAGCATGGAAGGGGAGCGGAAGCCCGCGTACGACGGCACAGCGATGGAACGTGAACGCGCCGAAAAGGATTCAGCGTTCCGCGGGCCCGGTTCGCCGATTCCCGAGGGGATCCGTCCAATGTTCACGGGGCTCCGCTACTATTCGGTTGCCCCCGCACTTGCGTTCAACCTCCATCTGGCACGGCTCTCAAAGCCGGAGCCGATATCGATCCCCGCATCCAAGGGAGACCTGCGGTCCATGGTTCGCGCCGGCACCTTTGCATTTACGGTGGAAGGGGTCGAGTGCAGGCTCACGGCGTTCACCTCGCCGGATCAACCCGGCCTGCTGTTCATTCCCTTTCGCGATGCAACCAATACGGCGGAAACGTACGAGGGGGGACGTTATCTCGACCTCGAAGAAACTGCCGGCGATGAATATCTGCTCGACTTCAACCGCGCATACAATCCGTACTGCGCCTACAGTTCGCGTTATACCTGCCCGCTTGTCCCCAGGGAGAACGTGCTGACTGTTGCGATACGGGCCGGTGAAATGCTTCCCCCGTTCGATGCGCATGCCGCGCAATCGGATTCGAAGCAGTAGTATGCGGCATTCGTTCAACGCCCACAGAGGCCAGAAGCAGCTCAAAGAGATTCCGTGATCCGATTGGACTATCGAACCCCCTTATCCGGTGCGCCGACGCGCGCAACCGCGTCGGACCAGGAGCAGGCTCCCTCCCGCGGTGCCTATGTACTGTTCGCACTGCTCTGCCTTGTTCTCCTGGTTGCCGGCTGCACCGGCGCCAAGCAGACGCAGCAGGAGGAAACCGGAGCGCCGGCCGCTCCCCCGATATCCCTCTCCGCAGAGCAGCTCCACTCTCCGAGCGGCGACATGACCGCCCGCATCCCGAAGGGATGGGTGATCGTGGATGCGGGCAAGCTGGAATCGCCCCAGGTGTTCGCCGTTACCTGTAATCCGGAGTACACCATGTCCGTAATCTTCAGCGAGTCGCCGGTGGACAACGCTGCCCGCGGAATCTTCTCGCGCGACGGCCTGCGCGGCCTGGTGGATGCCAGCTTCCAGCGGCACCGGAAGCGGAGCAACGGACGCGCCGTGATGACCGGTGACGTCGAGGAGTTCGCGATCGGGCGGCGCCAGTTTGCAGCCTACACCTACACAACGGACTCCACCCAGACGTTCACGCGCGTGGCCGTGTTCTATACGAACTCCCATCTCTACGAATGCGCGATCACCCATCTCACGTTCAATGCCCGCGAGCTGCCGAATGCAAAGCAGGTGCGCGCAATCCATCAGGTTATTCTGGGAGGCATCGACTGGTAACAGCGGTGATCCGGCAATCGTCGAGCGTCTGCTGCGAACGGGAACGCCCATGAAAAAACCCGGTTTGCAGATGACCGGGTTCAGTACCGCGTACGAGACTCGAACTCGTGTTACCGCCTTGAGAGGGCGGCGTCCTAACCTCTAGACGAACGCGGCAAACAAAGGAATAATCGATTGGGAAGCTGCCCCGCCAGGGCTCGAACCTGGACTCTTCTGATCCAGAGTCAGACGTGTTGCCAGTTACACCACAGGGCAGTATGTCAAATGCAGAGCAACGAACTTACGGAAGTTGGGCCTTCCACGTCAAGCATTTGTTGTGGACCCGATCGGGATCGAACCGACGACCTCTAGAGTGCGATTCTAGCGCTCTCCCAAACTGAGCTACGGGCCCGTGCAAAAGGACAGCGAAATTAGTCCCTTGGCCGCTGACTGGCAAGCATGAAATATGTTGGTACGAATGCGGCAACGCCCGATTCATTGATGATGGAGGGAGCCTTCGCTATGTTGGCGACGCCTCGAAAACCTGCGAGGAACGGTGTAAGCCGCGGGCATCCGCAGGGCACCCTTTCAAACACTCCTCACTGAAACACGGGACATGTCGATGACGAAAGAACGAATTCAGACGCCGGACGCTCCGCAGCCGATCGGCCCCTACTCGCAGGCGATTCGTGCAGGCGGATTGATCTACACCGCAGGGCAGGTTGCCCTTCGTCCGGACGGCACCTTTGCCGGCGGCGACGCGGCCGCCCAGACGCATGTGGCCGTGGCCAATCTCCGCGCGGTGCTCGAGGCGGGGGGCGCATCGCTCGACAGCATTGTGAAGACCACGATCTTTCTGAAGGACATGAACGATTTTGCCCAGGTCAACGAGGCTTACGGCGAATATTTCGGCCAGAGCGCACCCGCGCGCTCCACAGTCGAGGTTGCGCGCCTGCCAAAGGACGCTCTGGTCGAGATCGAGGCGATAGCGATCGTAGAATGAACCGGATTCGCACCATCCTCACCCTGCTGCTTCTTGCGGCCCTGGTGTCGGCGCCACAGCTGCTGGCACAGCCGGCGGACTCCACGCGTGCGGCGTCTTCCATTGCGGACTCCGTACGCGCGCGCGCGCACGCGCTGGACACCGGCCACATCCACGTCGCCACGTCCGACAGCGCCATGCGGCCGACGTTTCGGATGACCAAGAACTGGAAGACGGCGCTTCTCTGTTCGCTGATACCGGGCGGCGGCCAGCTGTACACCGAACAGTACATCAAGGCGCCGATCTTCGCGTTGGGTGCGGGGTTCTTTCTCTACCGTGCGCTCTACTTCAACGGCATCTATCGCGACTACGCGGCGCAAGCAGCCCAGTATCCGCGAGGCTCATACGAATATGAATCGCTCAAACGTCTACGAGAGGCGAATCGGGATGACAGGGATCTCAACTATGCGTTCGCCGCGGGGGTCACGATTCTCGGCGCGATTGATGCATACGTTGGCGTGCACATGTTCGACTTCGACGTATCGGACGATCACACATCGCAGATCTATCTGAATCCGGCCGGCCCCTCGATCACGTTCGCTGCGCAGTGGTAGCCGGGCGCGCGCAGGTCGAGACGCCGTCGGAATCGGCTTCGATCCGTCTGCAGCGGCAACGTTGCCGCCGAAACCAGCCTTTCGTATGTTTGTGTGCTTCGTCCCGTGCGTCCGGTTGGCGTGCTCAGGCGAAGTGGCGATAACATCAAGCGCAACCAACGATGATTGAACAATACCTCCCGGCGATCGCAATGATCCTTGCCGGACTGGGCTTCGGCATCGTGTCCGTGAAGGCACACGAATGGCTTGGCCCGCACCGCATAACGGCACAGAAGCTGACCACGTATGAATCGGGCATGGAGCCGGTCTCCTCCGCTCACGAGAGATTCTCGGTCAAGTTCTACCTGGTCGCGATGCTCTTCATCCTGTTCGATATCGAAATCATCTTCATGTATCCCTGGGCGGTCAGCTTCAGGGCGCTGGGGAACTTCGCACTGGGTGCGATGTTGCTGTTTATCGTCACCCTCTTCGTTGGGTACGTGTACATAGTGAAAAAGGGAGCCTTGAAATGGGACTAACCGATCAACTCGAGCGGGATGGATTCCTGACGACGACGATAGAGGCGGCCATCAACTGGGCGCGCAAGAATTCCGTGTGGCCGATGCCGCTTGGCATCAGTTGCTGCGCCATCGAGATGATGGCGTTTGCAGGCCCTCGATTCGACGTTGCGCGATTCGGCTCTGAACGCTTCAGCTTCTCGCCGCGCCAGTCGGACCTGCTGATCGTTGCCGGAACGGTAACGTACAAGATGGCATGGGTGGTACGGAAGATTTACGATCAGATGCCGGACCCGAAGTGGGTGCTCTCGATGGGCGCCTGCGCGAGCTCGGGCGGCATGTTCCGTTCCTATTCCGTGGTGCAGGGAATCGATCAGTTCATCCCTGTAGACGTGTTCGTTGCCGGCTGTCCGCCGCGCCCGGAGAATCTTATTCAGGGTCTGATGGCGATCCAGGATAAGATCCAGCACTCCAAGGGCCGCCTTATCGAGCGGAGCGTGCCGGAACTCGTGGACTGATTCAGACGCCATTGTCAGTAACAACAACGTCCCGGAGACCCCGGGACGTTGTTGTTTACAGCGCAACTGTTTGATGCGGCGCGCCACCGTGTTCGGTGTACTATTCCAACGGCGACGACTCTTCGTGCGGAAGAGTATAGAGCACGGAGAGCCCCAGGCGAATCTCGCTCGGTTTCCATGTGAGCCCGTTGACCGGTGATTGGAAGCCAACAAGCGCACTCAGTTCCGGACGCAGCGCCAGTGAACCACCCAGCCCGATCTCATACCCGATACCGGCCGTCAGGCCCATCTGCAGCTTGCGAAGGCCCGTCATATCGCCGCTCTGTGGATTGCGCGTGGTGCTTCCATCACCGAACGTAGCACCGCCAGGGGATGCGATCTGCTCCTCGTAGTCGTAGGTTCCTCCCAGCAAATAGCCCATGCGCAGCCCCAGCCGAAGATGCAATGGCGCCTCGCTGCTCAGCCGGTAGGCCACGGCCGGCTCGATGCTCAGTTCGCTGAGCCTGCCGGTGAGTGCGTAGTGTGCAACCACCGGAACCGGCTCTCCGGCGGCGTTGGCGGTCTGGCCGATTCCTTCATCGGCACCGAACCCCGTTGAACTGGAGGAGAACCCGATGCGCAGATCGCCACCCAGGTGCGAAACGAATCCGGAGCCCATCGCGGGATTGAGCGCCAGCATTGCGGCAACCTCGAACCCGCCACCGGAGCCGGCACTGTATCGCGACGGTGATTGGGCGCCGATACAGCTTTCCACACCGGGAAAGGAATCGAAGTCAGCAGAGGAGGTTGTAAGAACTCCGCCTACATGAAGTCCCACGGCAAACCTGCTCAACGGCGCATGCCCCGCACCGATCTTGGTCTGCTGCCCGCTTGCAACGCCGAACCCGGCCCCTGCAACGAGGCCCGCTGCGATCAGGTGCCGAAGAAGCGTTCCGCGCAAATTCATCGTACTGCGATACATGGGTTGATTCCGAATAGATCTCGTGAGACTGCTGTTCAACTGCTTTTGCGCTCAGCCGTACGCCGGGGATGGCGGCATCCGGCATGGCAACTCTGCCGGGGCGCATCTGCGGCCGGCATCGCCGGACATCCTTATTGGGCCAGGATCATCGTTGCGCGCACCCGTACGCGCCCGTTGTCGATCTCGCAGATGTACACTCCGGATGGAAGCTTTCTCCCATCGATCTCCACACGATGCACGCCGGCCGTTATGTGCCCCTGATCGAATACCTCCATGCAGTTGCCGGATGCATCGTACAGGCGGATGGTGACGGCATCATCCTGTTCGTTCTCGAACTCCACGGCGACATGATCGTGGAACGGGTTGGGCGCAACGCTCTTCAGCAGCAACCCGCCCAGGCGCACGAAGCGATTGCCGCCCGTCGTGCAGATGCCCAACGTATGAAGTTCGCCATTGCGCCTCGTGATCGTGACCGCACGGTTCGGCGGCGTCTCGATCCATGCCGAGTCCAGGATCAGCGGAGCACGATCGGTGTCGCCAAGCAACACCAGCGATCGCAGGCGCATCAGTTCGCCGTTGGCCGGGAACGTTCCGCCACTCACGCGCAGCGTCAGCACGCGGTCGCGGCCGTCGAGATGCTCATCCACGATTGCAGCGCTCGCCCCCGCCAGGCTTGCGCCCACGCTTACGGTGGAGGCGCAACGGTACAGATGCCGCAGGCGCACCACGAGCGCCGTTGCACCGGCACGATCGACATTGATCCAGTTCTCCACGCTGATTGGGATCTCCACCTGCGTACCCACATTCCCCTCGACCTGCGGTGCAACAACCGTGAGTGATGTCTGGATCGTTTCCTCGCCGGCGGCAACGCCGTTGAGCGCAACAGTGGTATCCGGGCTGCAGGGATTGCTCATGGTGACATGGAGTTGCGAACTGAGCGTTCCGCGAGCCGTGGGATCATATTCGAGCTCCACCACCACCGAGTCGTTCGGCTGCAGGAGGTAGGGAAGCTGTCCCGGGCTGATCACCTTCACGGCATTTCCGTTTTCCGGATCGATGCCGGTAATGAAGGTCGGCTGATTGCCGGTGTTGCGCAGCGTTATCGTCCCATGTCCCGATGAGCCGACGTTCACGGAGCCGAAGTCGATGTTCGTAGTGGAGAGCTCCACGTTTACGAACGCCGCAAAGCCCGTGAGTTGGAAGTCCGCAGTGCTGTTGCACGGCTGATAGAGGAACTGCAACGTTCCGGTATGATAGCCGGGCGTCTTCGGATCGAAGGAGAGATGTATGGTGTCGGCATCGCCGGGAGCAAGCACCAGTGGAAACGTAACTCCCTGAACGCTGAACGCAGTACTGCCGGTATTGGCGTACGATGCGATGGTGTCCGGCACGGAACCTGTATTCCGGAGAACAACGGGATAAACCGATGCAGGCTGGCACGGATAGAGAGTGTCGAATGCCCGCGCTCCTCCGCTGAGCGCCGGCGATGTGCGCTCGGCGTCCACCCACACCTGTGCCTCCACATCGCAGGGCACACCATGCAGATGTATCGTAGCAGGATATATGCCGTCGGCCACCCCCGTGAAGCGTATGGTCAGCTCCTGTGACGTGAACGGGTTCACGACCACGGGAAGCGGTGTGGTGATGGTGTACGCACTGCTGCTCCCGGGATCGGCGCTGGTGATGGTATCGGGAATCGTCCCGGTGTTGCGAACCGAGATGGTTCCATCCACGTAGGCATTGCAGCTCAACACCCGCCCGAGATGAATCGTGTCCGCGAGAGGGGTCAGTGTCACCGTATCCCTGCGGGCAACCAGATCGATATCGATCCGCGTCCCGTTCTTGGCATTCGTCGTGATCGCAAGCCCCGCGCGGCGATCGCCGAAACCACCCGGCGTGAAGCGCACTCTGAAGCTGAGCGTGTCGCCGGGGAGCACCGTCTTGCCGCTCAACGAATCGAGCAGTGAGAACTCGTTCGCGTTCACCCCGGAAATCGTAGCCGTCCCGATCACGATCGGCTCGTCCCCCACGCTTCGCATCATGATTACGGAATCCACCTGCGCAGGGGCCGCGCAGAGGAACGCAGGATAATGCAATGAGCGCTGCACGAGAACGTTCGCACCGCTCCCCTTGAAGCCGCGCAGCGTCACGTCCACCGATTGCAGGCATGGCGTGCCGATGATCCGCATCGTTCCTTCGTGCAGTCCGTTTGTACCCGGCGTGAATTGAAGGTGGAGCGTATCGTATCCAGCCGGCGCGAGCGTATCCGGGAACGAGGCCCCGATCAACTGATAGCCGGTCCCGGTGAAGTTGACGGCGGAGATCACGAGCGGACGAACGCCGTTGTTCTGTACAACGATGAACGTGTCACGCTGCGTCTGTGTGGACTTCAACACGCCGAAATCGATCGTGGTCGCCGGCAGTCCCAGCTTCGCGCTGTCGCGCGTGATCACGAACGGCACCTCGAGCACCGCCCGGTTGTTGGCGTCCGTGTAGAGCTTGATCGAGCCGGTATATGTGCCGGGCTGCGGCGTCTTGAACGTCAGGAGCAGCTTCTCCTTCGAATTCCCGACGAACGTATACGGCAGCGGTGTTGGATACGTGAGCGTTGCCGCAAGTCCGTTCACATGGATCGAGTCCAGAGTAAAGTCGCCGCTGCCGGTGTTGCTCAGATCGATCGCCGTGTCCTTCTGCGCATCGCAGGAGAAGAAGCGCAGTGTGTCCGGCGCCGCAACGGCGAACGAACGTGCGGCCTCACCGGCCGTTGTGGCGTAGGAATCGTACCACGTGAGCCCGTACGAGAGCACACTGATCGGATCCGGCGACTCGATCAGTTCGCGCTGCCCGGGATACACGCGCAGATACCCGGTCACATAGCGGTGATCGCTCTGGTTGTAGCCCAGGTTCACCGGCAATCCGTTCACCTTCACCTTTCCCAACGCCGAGACCGGAGCGGTGATGATGAGGTAGTGCCGCCAGAACAGCGTCATGCCGGGCGCGAAAATGTCCGGCGCTGGCGGACGGTCCTGAATGTTCGGAACGGAGATCTGCAGATTGCGCCGGTACTGGCTGACCGGCGGCAGATAGGCCATCGATGGATTGCCGTAGGGGATGTTGATCGTATCGATCTGCGTGCCGATGTTGACGATCGAATCGTATGTCATCCCGTCCCGGCCACTGTACGCAAACTGCATCCCCACAACCGGCTTCGACGCCGTAACGCTCATTGTCCCGGTGAAGGGAATGTCGAGATAGGAGTTCGTCGGGAAGATGGAATCGTTTCCGGCGAGATTCTTGATGCGTACGCCGTTGGTATCGAACATGGTTCCGTACTGCAGCGTCACGAACCGCAGCCGGGAGGTATCCCTCCGAAACGGACTTCTTCCCGGCGGCCCGGCCTTCCGGTTCACCCGCTGAACCACCGACGGATCGTTCCGGAAGAATGGCATCGTATAGAACTGCGTGCCTGCATAGCTCTCCGGCACCTGATGCTCCAGCATCACCTTGGTGCTGTAGCTGTATTCCTGTGCATTGCCGCTCCCAGGCGGATTGGGCGGAGGCCCCGGAGGACCGTGCGTTGGGACATTCGCACCGGCAGAGAAGGAGAGAACCCCGACCGGCTTGTCCGCACGGATCAACGTGCCGGTCATGTCCGCCGTCGGCCCTCCGGACTTGAAGGTGGAGACGACCTGATAGACCTGGTAGCGATCCAGATGAACGGTGTATTCGGTAGCCGGCATGTGCCCCGCCCAGGTCTGTACCTTCGGCGTGATGCGCACATTGGTGTTGTCGTCCGATGCAATCACAATGAAGCCGTTGCGGTCCTGCGAGAGTGCATAGCCCGCATAGTTGACGAGCGTATAGGATGTGTCGTACGAACTGACGGGAAACACCTGGAAGTTCTCCGCACGATAAGCCGTATCGAAGATTGCCTGCACGGTTACCGGATGATCGGCCGTGATGAGGAACGCACGGCGGTTCGGCTTCTCCGCATCGAAGTCGAACGGCGACTGCATGATCT
Organism: Kapaibacterium sp. (SeqCode); assembly: GCA_035549015.1. Classification (GTDB taxonomy): domain Bacteria; phylum Bacteroidota; class Ignavibacteria; order OLB7; family OLB7; genus JAFDZV01. The sequence goes on along the minus strand of DASZRW010000020.1, from coordinate 22,133 downwards.
GCCACAGCTCGAACATCGGCTTGGTGAAGAGCGTCCGGAGTCCTGCCTGGATCTGGGCATTGATGATCGGCGTGCCGTCTGCCCACATCAGCGAGACGTTGGTGGTTTGTTGCGCCATCACTTCGATATCGAACTTCGCGACGTCGCGATTCATCTCACCGATATCCATCAACGTTGGAAGAACCACAACGAACTCCTTGCCGGTTGGGCTTTGCGCCCGCGCAGTCCACGCTACGAACAGCAGAAACAGTATCGCAAAGAGTATGTGTGATTGTAGCCGATGCGGAATCATGCGCAACTCCTGAGGAGAGGATTGGAAGAACCCGGACGGTTGCTCCCATGAATGTTCAATGCAACGGTTCACAGGGAGCGGGCTGCGTAGAATCGCTCCCGCTGGCAGAGTGGTCGCCAGGGAAATTGGCCGGAGGTTTGACTGTGGCTGTGTAGACACCCGGATACCTGCACGCACGAAGAGCGCCGGACGGCACGCGGGCTTACGATCATCGGACAACGCTCCGCATTGCGCCGTCATCCGGACGATCCTTTGAGCCAGAACAGTCAATCGCCGGAAAAGTTACCGGAGGGGGTGACGGGTGTGGAATTCAAGCAATTGGCGAAGCGCGGCTGCGGGCAATGCAGCTCTCGGCAACATCACGTCCGGATGATCCCGGCACCATATGCCGAAGCCCCTCGGCGATACGGGCATACAGTATGCCTGCAGCACGGGATCATCACGGGAACCCTCACGGGCGGCGGAGTGTCGCGAGCAGTGGACACTCCGCCGTACCATGCACGTACGCCTGCGAATGGTGTTTCGACACGTGGGCTAGAACATCCAGCCGCCGCGCAGGCGAATCACACCAACGGCAATCAGCACCGCCGCAACCAGAAGGAGCAGGAAGCTGTTGCGGGCACGGGTTGTACCATCGGCGCGTTTGAATCGGGCGGTTGAGTGAGCGGCAACCGCGGCAAGAAGCATGGTGACAACGTGCTCCATGCGCGGGCGCGGAAACCCGCCCAGGCCGATTGCCAGCACGATGCCGATCAGCACCTGCAGGTCGATCAAGCCCACCGCAGCGCTGAGAAGCCCGCGATCGCCGCTTCCGAACTCCGATCGCCGCAGCCATGTGCTGAGCAGCTTGATGAGTGCAAGCAGTACGACGCCGGCAACCAACCAACGGGTGCCGGAGTGAATCTTCAGAAGAACATCCATGATTGATACGCTTTTCGTTCGTCCGTAACAACAGTCCTGCTCCAGGCAACTCACCCAGGAGCAGCCGGCATCGCGCCGCGAATCGCCGGGGTGTCCGGGCGGGGGGCGTTCCGGAATCAGATGCGCAACGTGCCGCTTACAACGGTTACGGCACTCCCCGCCAGAAGTACACGGTCGCCATCCAATCGCATGTGAACCACACCTCCCCGCGGCGATGCCTGATACGCTGTCAGATTCGTGAGCCCGAGGCGCCGGCCCCAGAACGGTGCCAGGCAACAATGGGCCGAGCCGGTCACCGGATCCTCATCGATACCGGAAGCCGGCGCAAAGAACCGGGAGATAAAGTGATAACCGGGTGTGGAGGATTGGCATGTAACGATGAGGCCGCGCGCCGGCAGCTTCGCGAGCGCAGCGAAGTCCGGCGCAAGGCTGCGCAGAACGTCCTCCGCGGCAACCTCCACCAGAATGTCCATGCGGTTCCGGCCAACGTATTGCGGCTCCGCACCAAGTGCCTCTGCCAGCAACGCCGGGGGATCCATCGGCGCCTCCGGCTCCGCCGGAAAGTTGAGGACAATGGTATCGCCGTCGCGCATCGCGGTAAGGAGCCCGCTTCGCGTGTTGAACCGAATCGGAATCTCCGGGGGTACATGCCCTTCCTCCCACAGCATATGCGCCGCGGCAAGTGTGGCGTGGCCGCAAAGATCGACTTCCACGGTGGGGGTAAACCATCGGAGACCATACTCGCCATCCTTCGCCTGCACGAACGCCGTCTCCGCGAGATTCATCTCCGCAGCGAGACTCTGCATCCACTGCTCCCCGGCCTGATCGTTCAACAGGCAGACGGCTGCGGGATTGCCGCTGAAGGCTTCCTGCGTAAAGGCATCGATGTGAGAGATGGGAATCGCCATCACGTATGAGCGCTGTGTTCGGCGGCACGAGCGTTGCGACATGTCGCACAACGACGCGCGCGCGACGAAGGGGATTGAGGAGGCGCGGCCAAGATACAACGGTTGTCATAATCCACACCGGCCGGAGCGTTGGCCGGCCCCCGTGCCCGGCCCGGACATGCTTCATGCCGATGACATTGCGCAGGATGAATCTCACGATCCGTTGCAGCGCTGCGTCGGGTTCGATCGCCGGGGGTTTGTAACTTTGGTGCCACAGTAAATCAGCGTTCCTCCTCCTTACCAGGTTCGGATACCGCATGGCAAGCGATCGCAAAGAAAACTTCCGCACCGATTCCGGCATCGACATCCCGCCATATCTCCTCCCCCGCGAGGGTTGCGGCCCGGCCGAGCATCCGGGCCAGTACCCCTTCACCCGCGGCGTGTATTCAACGATGTATCGTTCGCGACTCTGGACCATGCGGATGTATGCCGGGTTCGGAACGGCGGAGGAATCCAATGCCCGATATCGCTACCTCCTCTCGCAGGGCGTTACCGGCCTATCGGTGGCATTCGATCTACCCACGCAGATCGGCTACGACTCCGATCATCCGATTGCCGAAGGAGAGGTGGGGAAGGTTGGCGTGGCGATCGACTCACTTGCCGACATGGAGACGCTCTTCGATGGCATCGAGCTGCAGAACGTCTCGACGTCGATGACGATCAACGCCACCGCCTCGATTCTGCTGGCGCTCTACGTAGCGCTTGGCCGCCGGCAGGGTGCCGACATGACGAAGCTGAGCGGAACGGTGCAGAACGACATACTGAAGGAGTATGCAGCGCGTGGAACGTACATCTACCCGCCGGCTCCGTCGATGCGTCTGATCACGGATATGTTTGCATGGTGTTCGCGCGAGCTTCCAAGCTGGAACACGATATCGATCAGCGGCTATCACATCCGTGAGGCCGGCTCCACGGCCGTACAGGAGGTGGCCTTCACGCTCTCCAATGCCATAGCCTACACGCAGGCAGCGGTTGATGCCGGGCTCGATGTGGATACGTTTGCAGCTCGTCTCAGCTTCTTCTTCAACATCCACAACAACTTCTTTGAAGAGGTCGCCAAGCTGCGTGCAGCCCGCAGGATGTGGGCGCACATCATGAAGGAACGCTTCGGCGCCCGCGACCCACGCAGTATGATGCTCCGCTTCCACTCGCAGACTGCCGGCTCAACCCTTACGGCGCAGCAGGTGGAGACGAACATTGTTCGCGTCGGGCTGCAGGCAGCAGCAGCCGTGCTTGGCGGCACGCAGTCGCTGCATACGAACGGGTTCGATGAGGCATTGGCACTCCCTACTGAGAACTCTGCACGGCTCGCGCTTCGAACACAGCAGATTGTCGGGTACGAAAGCGGCCTGGCTGACTCCGTTGATCCGCTTGCCGGCAGCTACTATGTGGAATACCTCACCGATGAGATCGAGCGGCACGCTCTCGATTACATCGCCCGCATCGATGCCATGGGGGGCTCGGTTGCGGCAATCGAGGCAGGGTTCATCCAGAACGAAATCGCACAGGCAGCCTATGAGGCGCAGAAGAGAATCGAGAACGGCGAGGATGTGGTTGTGGGAGTGAATCGCTTTCACATCGACGAACCGCCGTTCCAGGATGTGCTGAAGGTGGATGATTCGCTCCGCACCAAGCAGATGGCACGGCTGGCGGCCGTAAAGGCCTCGCGCGATGCGGAGGCGGTCCGGACCGGGCTTGCGGCATTGAGTGCTGCGGCAACGAGCGGCGAGAACCTGATGCCGCACATCATCGCCGCCGTGGAATCGTACGCAACCATCGGCGAGATCTCCGATACATTGCGCGCCGTCTGGGGAGAGTACGAGGAGTAACCGGCATCACCGATGCAGCCGACCTCGCTGGCTGCTCTGCAATCTCACAGTGGACTCACGCACCGGCAGGGACTTCGATGAACAATCCGCACTTCGACACCGAACGGGCAGCCGCCATGATCGGCAAGCACATCATTATCGGCCTTGAGCTGCACGACCGGCAGGACAACCATATCGACAATATTCAGTTGCATGGACACATCCTTCGCGTGAACGCCGATGAGGGGGTGGTGGTGCATCTGATTCCATCGGGTGTGGAGTATGCTATGCCGGCGGTCCTCTCCGCGTACGAACCGGCGGAACCGGGAGACTATGAGTTCCAATCAACAGGCGAGATTGTCAGCAATCCCGACCTGATGGCAAGCTGGGTTGTATACGAACCGGAGGATTGGGGCGACGCCCCCCCCGCACCATGACCCGCACCGGTCAACCGGTTCGCTCCACCCCCCGCATCGGGATCCATCGGCGATCGCTGTTGCGCAATCGGCACGGAGAGTACGCCGGCCATGCATGCCATGCAGCGGCCGCATCCACGTTCCGATGCGTCATCCGGAGGTCATCAGAAGATTACCATTCCGTATCGATCAGCCACCGGATCCAACCGCTGCAGCCGGCAGTTTCGCAGGGAACACAGTCCCCCTTCATATCAAGCAAAACTTTAGGCCGGACGCATCTTCCGCTCTTTTTTACTATCGTTCAGAGACCCGAACGGCGATCTTTTGTTTGCAGTGAAGGGAGCGAAGGCGTATACTTGCAGCACGTACACTACACCTCCCTCGATGGTTCCATTGTGCAGCAACGGATCCGTCGTACCGGCGTCCTGGCTGGCAGCGGATAAGGCTGCTGTACGTTTCGCCAACTGCTGCCTGATCCTTCGATCATCGGGACCACGATCGAGCGGATCACGATGACCACATAACGGCCGCATCGTTCGACCTGCGAGAGCGGCTGCTTCATTTTCAGGAAATCTTGAGATACGGATGGATTGGGCAACCAACCGTAGCGAGAGTTCTGAGGGTATACCTCTACTCACAACGAAACTTCAGGTAGCTCGCGCTCATCCAGGCATTCTGCACCGTCCACGTCTCATCGACCGTCTCGATGAAGGTGTACGCGCACGGGTGACACTGATGATCGCACCTGCAGGTTTCGGAAAAACGACGATTCTCGGCGATTGGGTTCGCCGGGACGAACGGCGTGCGGGCTGGCTTTCGCTGGACCCGAGCGACGACACACCGCAACGTTTCTGGCAATACCTCCTCGGTGCGCTGCAGCAGGTACAGCCGGGCATCGGAATCGGTACGGTTCAGATGATCGGCAACGGCGAGCAGATCGATTTTGCGCTGACACCGCTGCTGAACGATCTGGCGGGTATGGCCGGAAGCCTCGCGCTTGTACTGGACGACTATCATGCGATCACTCACCCGCAGATCCACCGGACGCTCGGCTTCTTCATCGAGAGGATGCCACAACAGATGCGGCTTGTCATAAGCTCGCGCGCCGTGCCTCCGCTCTCGCTGGCCAGGCTGCGCGCACAGGGCGATCTCGACGAGATCGGCGAGACCGATTTACGCTTTTCACCGCAGGAAACAGCGGCATTGGTACGAGGAGTCGTGGACGATCATGTCAGCCCGGAAACGGTACATATGATCGCGGAAGAGATGGAGGGATGGTCCGTCATGGTGCAGTTGGCGGCGCAGTCCGTTGCGCGCGCAAGCAGATTCGACATGCTGGCGGATGAATCCTTCGGGCGTTACCGTTATGCCTGCGAGTATCTGCATGGCGAGATCCTGGACCGCATGCCGTTGGAGACGCTTCTCTTTCTTCGCCGGACTTCGATCCTCGAGAGGCTGTCCGCGTCGATCTGTTCAGCCATAACCGGGCGCACGGATGCCGGTGAGCTGCTCGCGGCCATTGCGCTGGAGCATGGCGGGCTGCTGCGGCCGGCTGAACGCCCGGGAACATTCAGACTGCATCGCCTGGCCGCGTTGATGCTGCGTGCAGAACTCGAGAGCCGGGAGCCGGAGCGTTTCACGGAACTTCATCGCCGGGCGGCCGAGTGGTACGAGGCACAGGGACTATTCCCGGAGACCGTCGGCCATCTCGCAGCCTGCGGGGATATCGAGGGAGCGGCACGCTATGCCGAGCGATCGGCCGAAGAACTGCTGGCGCGTCGCGCACTGGAACACCTTCTTGGATGGCAGGAACTGTTTCCCGACGAGATATCAGCCTCGCGGCCCAGGCTCGCTCTTGCATTTGCGTGGGCATCGCTGTTGACGGGCAACTCCCACAAGGCGCAACGTTATGCAGGGCTGGCACGGCGGAAAGCGCCCGGGTCCACCCTGAGCGGTCTGGCGGATCTTGGCGGACATCTCAATGCACTCGAGTCCGCGCTCGGCATTCGGCAATCGGACGAAAAGGGGGCGCTCCCCTCGATTGTGCAGAGTCAGGCGACATCGGGCACCCGGCAGGCTCAGTTCACAACCGATCGCGCTCAGCGGGAGGATCATCGCGGGCAGGAAGCCGCACAGTTCGGGCTTACGCAGGCCGTGCCTCGTGTGGGGCTGCTGCAACTGGCACAGGGAAAGCTTGGCGCGGCGATGGAAACGTTCAACCGCGCTCTGGAGATGCTCGCCGACCGGCAGGATGTTGATGACAGTGCGGACGTAGCGGCCGCGACATGCCATATCGGCCTGGCGGCTGTGGCGTATGAACGCAACCGGCTGGACGCGGCCATGAGCCATCTCAGCGAAGCCATCACGCTTGGCCGGGCGCTGGGAAATCCCGAGATCCTTCGGGACGGATACGTATTGCTGGCTCGCGTTCATCAGGCTCGCGGGGACGTGGATGGCGCGCTGGACGCAGTTGCCGAGGCGGATCGGCATCTCGATGACGGCATGGCCGATCTCCAGGCTCGAAGCACCATCGAGGCATTGCGTGCGGGATTGTGGCTGCACACCGGCGATAGCGAACGCGCGGCGGCGTGGTGCAGGCGCATGGCCGCCGCCGAAGTGCCGGATGTGGTTGCCCTCAGTGTTTCCCGCATACTGCTTGCCCAACAGAAGGAGGATGACGTTGTGGAACAGTTGGGTCCCGTTCTGCAGGCGGCAGAAGAGGAAGGGAGGGACGACACCGTCATCCGCGCAACACTCCTCCGGGCGCTTGCATATGACCGACTTGGAGAATCGGATCAGGCTCTGCAATGCTGCCATCGGGTGCTGACCCTCGCAGAAACGGAAGGATACGTGCGGGCAATCGTCGATGAAGGCTCGGCTGCAGCTCGTTTGCTGAAGAAGTACCGATCGGCGCTGGATGCCGACGAACTTCCGCAGCCGGTTGGCCGCGAATACCTGGATACGCTCTTCAATGTCCTCGGCATCAGCACCGGCGTGCCGCGGAACAGCGAAACCGCCCCTGAGTATTCGTATGGCCTGACGAACGGCACGTTGATGACGCCGATAAGCGATCGCGAAATCGAGGTGCTTCGCCTGATAGCGGAAGGGAAGTCCAATGCCTCGATTGCCTCGGCACTGTACATATCGGTGAGCACGGTCAAAACCCATATCAACAATCTGTACAGCAAACTCGGCGTGGAAAGCCGAACCCAGGCCCTGGCACGCGCCCGGGAATACAACCTTCTCTAGCGCCGAGGCAGACTCAGAGTTGATGGCGAGCCCGGTGCGATTCCGGCAATCGTACCGCGCTCGCCAGACGTCCATCGAAGCGAAATCCACCCCGCATTCCACCTTTCGGTTGATCCATCGCCCCTGCTCAGTCCGCTACTTTTGTACTGCTCGAAGCAATCGATCTACCGATATGTGCGAGCAACCGTATCTGCCGATACATGCTGACGATCCAGCGTTTGCGGCGGGTCATTGAAAAATGAATGTCTCGAGAGGATGACCTAACCTCTCAGCATTCACGCGGCAGACCGGGACGGCATGATTGGACCCTTGCTCCCCGGATTGTCACGAAATCCGTTATGAGCGGGAGACCTGACCGTTCATGCGGAGCGATACTTGTACCGTCCCGACTTTCATGGGCTGAAAAGTCGGGACGGTATTTTTTATTCCCGCCATCAACTTCAAACACCATACGATTTCCTTGTCGGGAATTTCGACGGCAAATAAGCGGCCGAGGGTCGGCATTTTCCAGTGCCCCCAACGATATCCCGCCAGCACAGGTGAATGTCATACTGTTGTGGATGTCGGGAATTCCTCGTAAGCTTGCGCACCGCAATCCGGAACGCACGGCACAAATCCATGGCACGCACGAAAGGCTCTGTCCAGGAAAGTCTGGGAATGCTCCTGGAGCTTGAAGCACAACATCAAGGAACCTCCACTGAGGTCAAGCTTCGTATGCTCAGACTGCTCAAAGAGCAGCCGGGACAGACCTTGGCATCGGTTGCTGCGAAGGTTGGCAGATCGGAGCGGTGCGCGCAACGATGGTGGAGCATCTATAAGGAAGCGGGGTTGAACGGGTTCATCGCCGAAGGAAGTTCCCCTCGAGGCAAGTCGCGTAGAATCGGAGAGGAGGTACTCGCGGAGCTGCAAGAAAAGCTCAATTCTGACGGTTTTTCGCGACTTTCAGAAATTCAGGCATGGCTTCAGGAGAAACACCGGATCTCCTACAGCCGATCCGGAATCTGGAATATCGTTCGCACCTCATTGAATGCAGCACCGGGTGGCTGGCAATCCGCGCAGGAAGCGCCAGCCGGCAGCCCGGCCGAAGCCCCGCCGGCGCCCACGGCACTTGGAGACACCAAAAGCCTTGTTTCCTTCCTGAATTCGCTCCCTACATCGAACGACACCATTGAGTGGGCCTCCCAATTTCGCGATACACTTCAGTCCCTGCTGCCGGATGTTGACCGGATTTCGATAAGCGTCAACCGGGATTGCAGCCTCGAAGACCCGGAGAATTACTCGATGGCGCTGATCGTAACCCAGGGAAAGGTTGGAAGAGAATCCACGGTTACCATACAGAGAGCCGATGGAAGCCATGCCGAGAGAATGATCGAGGATTACCGGCGCCAGGGTGCTCCATTGGACCAGTTTCACCCGCCCACATGCTACGAATACTTCTATGGCGGTACTGCATACATAGGAACGGTCATATTGTGGCGGGATAAGACAAAGCCGGTAATTTCTGAAGAATCCAAGGCTTTAATCGCCTCATTGGAGCCGTTCATCCTGTTTTCCCTTTCGGATCTGGTAGCCAGGCACCAATCGCTCCGCCCGATCGATCGCGTTTTCCACGGCGCATTGATGTACCTGGTCGAGGATGCCTCGCTCAGTCCACAGGAGGAACGCATTGTGGTACTCCAGTTGATGGGGCATTCCTATAAGGAGATGGCCGATATCCTGAGCGTAACTGTGGATACCGTCAAGAAGCACTTCAAGCAAATCCACAGAAAAACCGGTACACGGGGTCAGGCGGAGCTGTTCGCCAAGTATTTCACGTCCCGACTGATTCCTGACAGCTTCAGAGAGATGGAACAACCGGTCCGTTGAAGCTGTAAAACGCCACCAATAATTAGGCCGCACACTTCATTCCCGCCACAAAAACGGCAAAATCCACCCGCTAATCAACCTCCCCCTCCACCCTTCGGCTGACAGGGCTCATACCGCACGGCAGCGATCTTTGCTCACGGTGCCAAGCCTCCTGCGGGCAAGGCACCATAGAGGTGCATTCAACAAAACTCCTCAAAAGTGTACTTGTGGACGGGTGTCTATAAGTGCTAGGTTTGTATTGTCGCTAACGGCCACTAGTTCTTTGAAACGCCTGCGACAGTTTCGAGCCGGCACTTGTAGCAGATTCGGGCAGAAGCACTGAAGAGGGAAGATCAACTGCTACTGAGGGCCACATGAAACTTCTAACAGCGTGCTGTTTGTCTGCGCTGCTGTTCGCCGGATCAGCGGCGATGGCGCAGACCAGCTCGGGGTCCATGACGAAGATCGGGACGATAACGGTCAACACAACCGTTGTCACGTACGACGCAAGCGCGACCGCTCGGAAGCAAAGCGTTGGGAACGAAGTCGGCGTCTTCAGGACTTCCGGAGGTCAGGTCGTTTACGGTATGACCGCATCAACCATCAGCGTTGTAGCTGGTGACGCATCCATTGACAACGTAAGCACGTCCGATATTCTCAACGCAGTATCGGCGGAAGCAGTTCGGCAGGGCAACGCGCTCGGGTACACGGCCGGCACAACACAGACAGCAGTCTGGTGCGAGAGCTATGTCGCCCGAAACGGAAGCGGAACAAACACCAGCTTCAGCGTGTACTCTCCAACTGATCAGACGGGACGCCAGTTCTATCTGAGCAATGGGTCGACGGTCTATGCCGGCAGTACAACGACGAGCACCCAACAGAGCTCGAATTCGATGTACTAACCCAAGTTGTTTGTCAGATTCACCTGCAACGGTTATGCCGAGCGGTGATAGTAGTGTACGTCTCGAGGAGCCTGGTCTGGCTAGCCCAGCCGGACCAGGCAACCCTCACCAAAAACGCGCAACGCCGGAACCCCAAACCCGGCAGCGCCAGTCTCCTTCTCCGTGGTCCAAGCTTGGGGAAGAAGACGTGGGACAGCTTTCGCACGGTCCAGTGGCGAATAACTCAGTCCCGGTTATGTGGCAACGTGAGGTCCAAATGCGGAGTCCAGTCCGCATCATTGATTGAGGTCCTGTTTACCTAGAGGTCCTGTGGCGGTCGGTCTTTGGCAAGCTCATGATTCTTCTGTGTCGTGAACCGAATCGAGGTCCAAACGTGGCGTTCATGGCGAATGGGAAGAACACAGCGGTAATGGTGGTAAAAAGTATTGGGGTGGAAAGGTCGCATCCTGAATACGAGTATCACTTGCGCAGCTGGTAACGCTTGAGGCAACGTGAGGTCCTAGTTTCCACAAGCAATGAGCGCGAATCGCAACGGCACCGCCCAGCGCCGATTGCGATTATACTCGACCGACAATTAAGGGCAGCATGTCACACCTGGTGCCCACCAGGAGATCATGCTGCCCTTTTTCTTTTTCGAAAAGAACGCATGATCCACTAACCACGGCGTGTTGGCCCATGGCTCTTAACGTCGATTCAGATCAGCAATCCTCTCCACCCCAATCGATCGCCCTTGCGGGCGAATCCGTCCCCATGCTCAATTGATTGAGCGGCGCGAATATAAGGCGGCGCTAAACTGCGTATCAACCTTTTTTGATTTGTCACACCGCGAACACCCTCCACCCCTCCAATCCACCCACTCTCTTTTCCTGTACAATGTCGACGTTCGGCCTCTGGGGACGCCGCCGCCGCCGCTCGCTGCCGACGTTTCACGCCATGTCAGCGAGCAGGTGCGTCCAACCGGCACCCCTCCAAGGCCAAGCGTAAATATATGTAACGATGGGCCGCCCGGCGACTCGATCGCCGGTTTTGGATGATCCGCACGACAACGGCAATGCGTTCTCGTCAAAACACGAAATCCCGGGCCTCAACCCGGTTGAACGCATCGACGGATTCCGTCGCCGCTCACCCGTAAACGGGACGCCAATCATGCAGAGTCTGCCTGGCAATCGAGACCGGTGGTGGAGATGGTGGCGGTTTTCGACAGCGCAGAGGCTGTCACCGGCGAAAATCAAGGACCTCTGCTACCCGCCGAGGTCCAACTAACGGGTAGCAGAGAGCGGCTTGCAACCTGTTAAAAAGAAGTGAAAGAGGGCCACTCGCTCACTCCTTTTTCTGCTACAACAGGTATATCCCTCAAAGGCAAAGGTACGCTTCGGCGATTCATTTTTGCCGTCTGCCCGGTCACAGTTCGCAAACATTTGTGCCTCATGCTTCGATTCAACCGGGCCGACCCGAGAGGACGTTTCTGGAGAAGATTGGAGCCGCAAAATCCACCCGGACGGAGCCCATGAAGTATGGTATGTTGTACTGCCGTCGTTCGCCGCAGCATGGCATCGGTCCGGGACCGCTCCATATGTCATCCTGAGCGAATGCGGACGTCCACCTCACGGTCCGGCCGGAAACGTACCCCCTTCCGAATTTGAACTGGCCACAGTCATGGGATTGTGCGGCCATCGGATACCATGTCTGGTAGTATCAAGAGCTTTCTGAATCATGGAATTCTACCGTTCGTCGGCCGTATTGCGGAAGCCGAACGTCTGTACCAATTCTGGGTCTCCACGGCAACATCGAACCAACTTCGCATCGCCCTTGTCGTCGGCGAAGCCGGCATCGGGAAGAGTCGGCTGATCGAGGAGTTGATACCCAGAATCACGCGCGCCGGCGGCGCCGTGGTTCATACGAAGCTCTACCCGGAGTCCACCGCATCCATCGTACCGATAATTGCCCGCGCGCTGCGCACCTTCAATGCCCGACGGATCGCCAGCGCTGCCGATCCTCCCGGCAACCTCATGGTGGGGGTCATCGCCGAACTTCGCAAGCTTACCCACCTGCGCCCCACCGTCCTTGTCATCGAAGACATCCATTTGATGCAGGACGAGGCACTGAGCGAATTCCAACGCCTGCTGGAAGCTCTGACCAATGAAATGCTCGGTGTCATCTGTGTCGCCCGCCCAATGGAGTTGCCCGTTCACACACTGCTGCGCCGTCGAGCAGTGGAGGAGATTCATCTGGCAGGGCTCTCCTTCGGGCATATCACCACGCTGCTGGAGCACCTCTTCGGCCTCAGGGATGTGCCGGAAATCGTGAACCTGCTGGCGGGCACTACGTACGGGAATCCGCTGGCTCTTCGATCGGCGATTCGCGGCGCTCTGCGTTCCGGAACACTCGCTCTGGATCAGGCCAGTAATACTTGGCGCGTCGCCTATCCGTTGCCTGTCCTGACGCAGTCCCTCCGGCAGAACGTGAACCTGCTCTCCGAAGGGATGGTAAGCCATCTATCCGATAGCGAACGGCAAACCGCGGCGCTGCTGGCATGCCTCGGCGAGATATTCTCACGCGAAGCGGCGCGAGAGATGATCCCGGAAGCCGACGTACAACTGGAAGCATTGATGGCAAAAGGGATCCTGGTTTCCGCCAGCTCTCCGGCCACTCTCATGCCGGGCGATGCCAGCGCCTACCCTGCACTGGCATTTACCCATACCATCCTTCACACCTATCTCAAGCAACGCACCGGCTGCGATGCCGCCACGCTGATCCGGATCATCGGCAGCAACGCCGCGATCTATTCCATTCTGCCGTTCCAGGTTCTCGCCGCGAGTACTCAGCAGTTCGTTGTGCCGAAGGACACAGCCGGCAGAGCTGTTATGCGGGCAATCGAAGTCGCCACGGCGCTTGACGGGAGTCCGGACTGGAGACTTGGCATCGAGGCCTGGAATGCAGCAAAGACGATTCGCAACGGTTGTCGCGACACGTGGAGCCCCACCGAGACCAGGCGCATCGAGGCAGAGCTGCTCATCTGCAGGCTCGCATTGTTGCGGCGCATGGAGCAGCCGGAGGAATTCGCTTCGCTGGTTCATCAGTTGGTGATGGTTACGGACGATCCCATTCCGGAGGAGCTTCGTCCCTACCGCCTGCGTGCGTTTGCCGCCCTGCATGCCCTGGGCCGCCGAACCGATTCCACCATCTGTACCGTAACCTGGGAACGCGCACAGAACTTCGTGGCGCAACATCCGGAAGTACGCTCAACCCCAACGTATGTTCAATACCTCGAAGCGGCCGCGCGATCCATGATCTACATGGGTAACGACGAGACGCTCCGAGAGATCGAGCAGCAGTTGATCGTGCTCGAAGCGAGCGAGGATGCGCTGCCGGAATACCGGAATCAGATTCGGCAGATCATCGCATTCCACTTCCTCGACCTGTTCGAGACGGAGGAGGAGCTGGCCCGGCGACTTCGGATTCTGAAGGAGGTGGAGCCGCATGTGGACGCACAGCATCGCATCAGCTTCCTCATCTCCAAGATCGTCTTCATGTACCTGATCGGGCGCATGGATGAGGCGATCAGCACCGCCGATCGCGCCATACCGATGTTCCGCGAGCTTGGCCTTCCCACCAACATCTACTTCGGCTCGCTGACCCGGCTATGCGCAGTGGCCTCGCTGGTAGGTGGGATCGAACACCTGGAGGAGGCAATCGACGCGTTGTGCAAGGACGCCCCCAACGACATTCCGGACTTCGAGGCCCTCGCACGCCTTGCCCTCATCGAGACCGCCATCTCGCTGAACGCGTCCGGCTGGCTGAAGCAGCGGCAACATCTGCACCTTGCATACGTACCGCGTCTGCGTCCCGAAACCCAACTGTTGTACCGCCTGTACGTCGGCGCTCAGCTGTCCGGCTATTCCTCGGTCCCACGTGCAAGCCGCGCCTTCAAACCCGTGGCCGAAATCGTGCGTGCCGCAACCCCCGCAGGCGTGGATGCCGTTCGGCTTGCGCTTCTGAACGTACTGCGAGCTCCGGTGCTGCGCCTGCAGGACATTCACGAAAAGCGAACCGCCATCGAAGTGATTCCGTACTTCACGGTACTCTGCAACGACGCCGGCCTGGCGGACTCTCTGAGCACGGACGTGATGGAAGCCCTCCATACGCTGCTGGAGTGGCTGCTGGTACGCCGGCTTCCGCTCTTCATGAACACGATCGTTGATCGCTATGGGAAGTATCTGGGGACTCGCGACCTCCAGCGCTGGCGTGCGCGCATTGCAGACATCGCACGCGATCGCGACACGGAAGCCCTGGGCTTCGAAGAGGCCGAGCGAGAGCGCCCGCACATCTCCATGCTCGGCCACGTTACGTTTCTCCCGCTCCGGGGCCAGCCAATCCCGATACGAGGGCTCCGCCTCCGAACACTGCTGGGTTTGATGGTCGCCAACATGATGCGCCACGAGCCGCTTGGCCAACAGGAGTTCAACGCGTTGGCGGCCGGCACGGACGATCCTGACAAGGCCCGCAAGACCTTGAATGGCATCGTCTTCAGGCTTCGCGAAGTCATCGGCCACAATGCAATCGTTACGGAAAACGATACGCCGGCGCTGAACCTTGCTCTGCTGGACGTGGATCTCCTCGAGGCTGACCACGCCTTGAACGAGGCCACGACGGCCCTGCGCGAAGGATCGCTTCCGCGAGCGCAGCGTTGGCTGCAGCAGGCCCTGGACCTCACCCACGGCAAGGTTCCGTTCCCCGCATTGTACGACGATCTCTTCGAGCGCGCCCGGCAGGAGTTCGAGGCACGTATGCGAACGCTGCTTCTCAAGGTGGGCCGCGCTCTGCTCGATGAGCGCGATCCCGAGAAAGCGGAAAAGCTGTTGAGCCTGGGCTTCACTGCAATGGCCGGCGACGAAGAGCTGGCCGAACTGCTCTGCGAGGCATTCGAGGCCATGGGACGTCACATCGAAGCGGAGCGCGTGCGAATTCGCCTCTCCGAATTGAACGACTAGGAAGATCCGGCAAACACCGCTTACTGCAGCACAATCCGGATACGGGATTCCTGCCATCACAACAATGCTCATGTACCGGCAGCCGTCCCCGGTATTCGGGATCGATCCGCCAACGCGGCAGCGCATGGCACTGGCCGCTGCGATACCGATATTGCGGTTCGCCTTCCCGTCGCCCGGTCTGCAATCCGCGGACCCGGCGCCACGGGGACAGCAGGCGGCCCGGCCGCTCCCGATAGCAACAACCGAAGACCCAGCGCGGTACCTCCGCCGGTCACGCCGGATGCGGGGCGCCGATCCCGCCAGCATCCGGCCCATCCTTACGGCATGCCAGTACTACTGTATAATACCGAGCGCCCGGAGTTCACCTCCCTTGAATTCAACGAGGTTGTGCTCACAGCCGCGCGCAGTGGTGAACTGCCGCGGTTCGTCTTCATCCTTCCAACGCCCCGCATGGTGAACGAAGTGCGCCGGACTCTGATCCGTGAGCAGTACGCGCAGACCAGCCGGCCGTTGGAGCACCTGCCGCTCTACACATTTGAATCGTTCGCGCGGGAGTTTTACAATCGGATCGGTCCGCAGAAGCGCGAGGTAATGCCCGAGGTGGCCCTGGCCCTTATGCAGACTGCCATTCAGGGATTGGATCTGGAGTACTACTCGCGCAAGGGAGCGAACGTCTCGCTCGGCGTTGTGCAGAAGATTGCCCGCGTGATCAACGGCGTACGTGCCGACGGCATCATGCCATCCGATTTCGCCGACGACATCGAATACGCCGAGGCGCACAAGGACGAGCGGGGATACGATCCGGTGAAGCTTCGCGATCTTCATGCCATCTACAGCCGCTATCTCCGGCTGCTCAATACGGAGTGGGTGGACCAGGCCGGTATGATGGTACAGTTGAACACCGCACTCGTTCAGGAACGCGACGCAACATTTCGCCGTGCCTTCCCCGGAACGCACACCCTTCTCGCGTTCGGGTTTACGGAGTTCTCGCAGCCCGCCATCGCCATGCTGCAACAGCTTGGTTATGTGCGCGGACTCAGCTCGATGATCTACTTCGACTACGCCAGGGAGAACGGTCCGCTCTACGGCAACTACGACGATGTTCACCGCAAGCTGGTAACCTCCGGCTATCGATCGCTGGATCTGGATCCGCTGCAGACCGATGTCCCGGAGGAGGAACGCCGGCCATTTCGCCATCACATGCGGAAGAATCTCTTTCGTACGGACGATCGCATCGAGAACTCTTCGTTCGATCATCTGATCCGTGCCTACGGCTTCTTCAATCGGGAGGAGGAAGTTCAGGGCATTGCTGCAATGGCGAAAAGCCTGATACTGGATCAGGGGATACAGCCGGAACGCATCTGCATCACGGCCTTCGCCATGGACGGGTACGCGGATCTGTTCCGGGAACATCTCGCCACGCACGGCATTCCCTCCACAATCACAGCGCCCCTGCCGCTGAACAGGAACTCCGTATTGACCGCGCTTCTGGCGGCGCTGGCCATTCCTGCAGGAGGCTATGACCGTCGTGACGTGATTCGTGCAATCACCTCTCCATATCTCAGCTTCGGCGCAGGAATCGACGCCGCCGCGCTCACGGAGGCATCCACGCAGCTCCGCATCCGCCGCGGGCGCAATGCATGGGTGCGACGGATCGAAATGCGCATCGCGTATCTGCGCCCCAGGCTTGCAGCGATCGACGACGATGACGACCGGCGGGCGGTATCGCTCGAACTCGAGACGCTGGAGCGTGCGTTGGAAAGCATTCGAACGCTCACCGGCATGCTGGATGCGTTCGACCGCCGCATGAGCCCGGTGGAGTTTCGCGACGCATTCCTGACGCTCACAGCCACATTGCGTGCACCGGAGAACGTGTTGCGGATGCGGCATGAGTTGGACGCACGCACGCGCACGCCGCAGGATTGGCTGCGGGTACATGATGAGATGGAGCGCGACACGCGCGCGCTTGCTTCGTTCCTGCATCTGCTGGAGGAGATGACGGCGTTCTTCGAAGCCGAACTCGACCGTGCAGCGGAGGAGGCGGACGGTGGCGCGACGAAGGCCGCGAGCGGCGATGTGCACAGGCACCCGCTGGAATTCTACATCGAACACCTGCGGGCTGCAGCCATCAATTCCCACTATCGCCTGCGGGAAAAGCACGACTACGGTGTTCTGGTTGCTCCTGTGGCGGCCATGCAGTCGCTGGAGTTCGACGTTGTGATTCTTTGCGGATTGATCGATGGCGAGTTCCCCAGCACGTATATCCCCGAGATGTTCCTGGGGCGGCCCCTGCCGGATGCACAGGATCGGCAACTCCGACGAGAACGCGTGCTGTTCTACAGCGCCATCACATCCTTCACAAAGAGTCTCGTTGCCACCTGGCCGCGCTTCTCCGGCAATGCCGAGCTTGTCCGCTCCTCGTTTCTCGATGCCCTGATTCGCATCACCACGATCGAGGAAAGCGGGTTCGTCACCGAGGTGGACGAGCTGCGCGTGATCCGCGATCGCGTGCGGCGCGGCGAGATGCTTGCGGACGGCCTGGGCTTCCTGGAACCGATCGCCACCCTGGAGGCACTTGCAGAGGAGACGGGGGCGGCGCTCTGGGCGCGGCGTACGGTGCCACGCATCCCCGCAGCCGATGGCATGCTCACCAATCTTCGCCATACCGCCGCCGTGGAGCGCGAACGTGCCGAGGGAACCGCGATGCGCAGTCACGCGCGTGCGGGAGAGTTCCGCGGCGTAATCACGGAGGCATTGAGTGACATCGAACGGGAAGAACTGGCGGCGCGGCGCAGCCGGGAATACTCGCCGTCGCAGTTGGAGCTGTATGCACGGTGCCCGTTCAAATTCTTCGCTCGTCGCGTTGTCGGCGCGCACGCACCGGCATCGTACGACGTTTCGCTGACGCCGCTGGAACGCGGCCTTCTTCTTCACAAGGTGCTCTTCCGGCTCTACTCGGAGCTTCGCGATGATCGCGAACTGCCGCTCACCGCGGCATCCAGCGTGGCAGCGCTTGAACGCGCGCGCGAACTTGCACGCGAGGAGATTGCCGGCATCATCTTCGATCATCCCTACTGGCGAATCGATCAGGAACGCATTCTCGGTTCCGGCATGCTGGATGGCCTGCTGGAGCGCTGGATTCATGCGGACGCGGAGCGAACGGACGAGGAACGAACCAAACTGACGCCGGAGTTCTTCGAGGTTGGATTCGGCATGGGTGGCGGCCGCGATTCCTCCGATCCCGAACTCTCGCGGAACGCTCCGATCGATCTCCACGGCATTACCCTGCGCGGCAAGGTTGACCGCGTCGAGACCTACCGGCGCGGCGACGAGATCTTCTTCACCGTCGCGGACTACAAGACCGGTGCCGCCCCGTCGCGGACAGAGATACGCGACGGCACCAGTCTGCAGCTCATCATCTATCTGGAGGTTATCCGGCACCTCCTGGCCGATCACTATCATGTGCCGCTGGAGAATGTGAAGCCGGCCGGCGGTATCTATTATCGGCTGGATGCGCGGAGAGTGGATGCGGAGGTGAAGGCGATCTTCGTTCCGAACGAAGTGAAGAAGGATCTCCTGGCAATGAAGAGCTATCGGCAGGACCCGGAGACGGTGGACGATCTCGTGACGCTGATCGGCGATCTGTTCGGCCGTGCG
Source organism: Kapaibacterium sp. (SeqCode) (assembly GCA_035549015.1). Taxonomy (GTDB): domain Bacteria; phylum Bacteroidota; class Ignavibacteria; order OLB7; family OLB7; genus JAFDZV01. Next base: position 3,105 of record DASZRW010000020.1, on the reverse strand, counting down.
GCGGAATACGTAGAGGCAATTGCTTCCGGACGATTTCCCGTCACGCCACACGACGTGGCATCAGCCTGCCGGGGCTGCGAGTATCATGCCGCATGCCGGGTTTCGCAGCTTCACGTCCCGGCCGCCTAGAAGGCTCCACCACGAAAACGAATACCGTGCTGCACCATTCGCGAAAGCCTTGTGCTGCAAGGCGCCGATGGTGGCCGCACTAGTCGGCATAGGGAAGCGGATCCGTGAAGCCCGCGAGCGCGAAGCCTCTCAGGCGAAGTGCGCAACTGTCGCACTCGCCGCACGCAACGTCCTCGCGCTTGTAGCACGACCATGTAAGATGGAGCGGTGCGTTGTGCTCCATCCCCGTTCGCACGATGTCCGCCTTGGACATTGTGATCACCGGCGTGACGATGGTAATGGACGTCTCCGGCCGCGTACCCAGATCCACCACCTTCTGCAGCGCGTCGTAGAACACCGCGCGGCAATCGGGATAGCCGCTGGAGTCCTCCTCCACAGCACCGATGGCAATCGTTCCGGCACCGATCGTCTCCGCCCAGCTCACGGCAATCGCGATGATGTTCGCATTGCGAAACGGCACGTAGCTGGAGGGCACCTCGTGCAAATCCAACGCCGCCGGCGTAACCTCGATGTTCGTATCGGTGAGGCTGGAACCTCCAATCATGGCAAGATGCCGGATGTCCACCACCAACCGGCGCGCCGCAGCCACATGTTCGGCGATGGCCTGAAAGCAGGCCAGCTCCTTCCGCTCGGTCCGCTGCCCGTAGTTCGTATGCAGAAGATTCAACTCGTATCCCTGCGACCGCATCATTGCCGTTACGACGCAGCTGTCCATCCCGCCGCTTGCCAGGATGACCGCACGATTGGGATCGCTTGGAGGCGCGATTGTGGACATGAGGAGATTGTGCTGACGCGATTGCTTGAAGGGATTGTCTGCGAACTCCGGCGAGGCGCGCACCGGCCCATCGGAATGATTCTATCGGAGCTGCACGGTCCGCTCGGCGTAGGTTCGTTCCGTCTCGCAGACCCTGATGGTAAGGGAGCGAAGGTTCTGATAGGGCCGCAGCAGAACGGCTATCTCGGCCGCAAACCATCCTGCAAGATTCTCGGCCGTTGTCAGAAAGGGGACCACCACATGCTTCAATGGATTCTGCGCAAAGAAGTCCAGCATGGCGGTATCGTTCGCATCGCAGAGAAACGCGTGATCGAGCGTCGCCACCAGCGGCTCCACGATCTCCTTCAGATCGAAATAGTCGATCACCATCCCATGCTCGTCCAACATGCCTTCTGCAACGACCTGCAGACGATAGGAATGGCCGTGGATGTTGCGGCACCCGCCCTCGTGAAACGGAAGCCGGTGCCCCATCTCCCAATGGAAGTCCTTCGCGATGCGGGTTCGATTCGATTGATCCTCGTTCATTGCGTATCCCTTGAGTCCCCAAGTTCCGCAGCACTGACGATATCATGCTGCGCGGTCACAATGGAGTTGAGCCCGCCGCGCGTACTGAACTCACCGGTCACGCACATGTACCGCGGAGCCAGTGCGGCAACCAGATCGTCCAGGATCGCATTCACCACGGCCTCGTAGAAGATCCCGCGGTTACGGAAGTCCAGGAAATAATACTTCAGCGACTTCAATTCCACGCACAATCTGTCCGGGATATACTCTACCGTGATGGTGCCGAAGTCCGGCAGACCGGTCATCGGGCAGACCGACGTGAACTCCGGGTTCACATGCGTGATCGTGTAGTCTCGATCGGGCTTGGGGTTGGGGAATGTTTCGAGCTCTGCCATGGATGCTGATTGACGTGAAAGATTGTCTTCCGATCTGCGCCCGCCGGCCAGGCGTGCGTCCTTCGAGGCTTCGCGGATGGGGAGCATGCCGGCAGCAACCGAAAGAAGGCGGGGTAGAGCGGTTCGATCGGCCGGCGGCCCGTACGGCACTGCGGCAACGCTGCCTACGGGACGGAAGAAGTGTCCTGCCCGGAGATCTTCCGCGCCCATTCCATCACGACGCGCGGATAGAGCCTGTGCTCAACAGCCAGCACCCGTGCCGCAAGCGTCTCCGGCGTATCATCCGGGAGCACCGGCACGTGTTCCTGTGCGACTATCGGCCCGGTGTCGTACTCCTCATCGACAAGGTGCACCGTTGGCCCGGAGTCCCGCTCGCCTGCTGCGATCACCGCCTCGTGGACATGCATGCCGTACATCCCCTTGCCGCCGAACTTCGGCAGCAGTGCGGGATGAATATTCAGGATGCGCCCTCTGAATGATGCGACGATGGAGGCTGGAAGGCGCCGCATGTAGCCTGCGAGCACAAGCATGCGAACACCTCGATCCTGGAGTACCTGCGCCAGCACATCAGCATATTCCTCTTCCGTCGCGAACATCTTCGGTGAGAGACGCACCGTCTCGATGCCGGCCTCCTCTGCATGTTCGAAGACTCCCGGATGCGGGTTGTTGCTCACACAGAGCACGATCGTTGCCGGTGCATCCGGTGTCGATTCCAACACCTGCTGTATCGCACGAAACGTAGAGCCGCGGCCCGATGCAAACACTGCTATCCGCACCGGTGCAACCGTAATACCGTTGTTGATCATTCGAGACTTGGGAATGCCGTCCACAGAGGGCACAACGCTGCCGCCGACCATGCGGAGGGATGGCGCCGGCATTGCATGATACAGCACGGCATGCGGCCGGTCTGTGTCTTTTCTTTGCCGGCAGGGCACAACATACAAAGCCCTCCCGAACTAATGTCCGAGAGGGCTTTCGATAATCCTCGACTGCTCAGGTGATCGGGATGATCACCCATGCCGCCGTTCGTTCAACGATTAACGGGTAACCGTGAGCTTCTTGGCAAGCGTGAAGCCGTTGCCGATCAGCTTGTAGACGTACGCGCCGTTCGGTACCGTCACCCCGTTGGCATCCCGCCCGTCCCACTCGATTCCGTTCGCATCACCGCTCTTCGCCTCGACAACGAACGTCCGAACCGTCTTGCCGTACACATCGCTGATCTCGACCGTCACGTTCTGGCTCTCCGACACCGCGAACGAGATCCGCGTCGTCGAGCTCATCGGGTTCGGAACGTTCTGCGAC
>DASZRW010000019.1:0-218105 GCA_035549015.1 Kapaibacterium sp. (SeqCode) | reverse complement strand
GCCTTCATGCCGGGCCTTCATGCCGGGCCTTCATGCCGGGCCTTCATGCCGGGCCTTCATGCCGGGCCTTCATGCCGGGCCTTCATGCCGGGCCTTCATGCCGGGCCTTCATGCCGGGCCTTCATGTGCGGCTTTCCATCTCCGGGCCGTCGCACTCCTGCCCCATGCGGCCGAACATCCGACGGCACCGGGCGCAGCCCCGGCCGGTTACTGACAACGGACTATCAACTACTGAATTCATCCATGTCCCGCATTCATCAATTGCCCGATTCGCTCGCCAACAAGATCGCCGCCGGTGAGGTGGTGCAGCGTCCGGAATCGGTGGTGAAGGAGCTCGTGGAGAACGCGCTCGATGCCGGCGCCACGCAGATTGCCGTGGTTGTTCGCAACGCCGGAAAGTCGCTGATCTATGTGAGCGACAACGGCGTCGGCATGGATGAGGATGATGCGCAGATCGCCTTTCAGCGGCATGCCACCAGCAAGATCGCGACGCAGGATGACCTGGACCGGATCATGACGCTCGGCTTTCGCGGCGAGGCGCTGGCTGCCATTGCCGCGGTTGCCCAGGTGGAACTGAAGACGCGTCGTGAGGATGACGAGCTCGGCACGCTGGTGCGGGCCGAGAATGGCGCGATCGTGGAGGTCACGAAGACGGCGATCGAGCGCGGCACGGCCATTGCGGTGAAGAATCTCTTCTTCTCCGTTCCCGCGCGGCGCAAGTTCCTGAAGTCGAACGCCACGGAGTTCAAGCATATCGCCGAAGTGATGCAGCGCTTCGCGCTCTCCTATCCGGAGGTGGCGTTCACGCTGAGCGAGGACGATACGCTGGTGATGAATGTCCGTTCCGGAACGCTGGAGGAGCGCATTCAGGCGCTCTACAACCAGGAGATGATGAACGCGCTCCTGCCGTTCCATGTTGAAGGGGAGGGGATCGTGGCGCGCGGATACGTTGGCCGCCCGAACTTCGCCCGCAAGTCGCGGAGCGATCAGTACATGTTCCTCAACGGGCGGCACATCGCAAGCAAGCTTCTCTCGCATGCGATCTTCACCGGCTACGAGCATCTTCTGGACGCGCAGGGATATCCGCCCTACATCATCTTCCTGGAAATCGATCCGGAGCGTGTGGACGTGAACGTGCATCCCACGAAGTCCGAGGTGAAGTTCGACGACGAGAACCAGATCTATCAACTGTTGCAGCGCGGCACGCGCGAGACACTGTCGCGATTCAACCTGACTCCGGCGATGACGCTCCCCGGCGGCGGTACATCGGATACCGCGGAGAGCGTGATCGCGGCGCTGCGCTTCGCGCTGCCGCAGTACGATCGCCCGGAAGCATTCCCGACGCCCCCTGCCGGCCCGCGTCCGGACGCGGGGGCCGGCGTCGGAGCCGGCACCGGAGCGCGTTCGGCGGAGGCGTGGCGCGATCGCTCCATGGCCCCGGGCGCCTGGCGCGATCGCTCCGCGGAGAACTCGCAGGGGGGGATGACGAGCGACATGTTCCGCCAGCTCTTCGGCGAGCCCCGATCCCCCGCACACGCCGGCCCACAGCCGGCGGAAGAAGCGGGCGGCGCGGCACGTGAGACCTTCCCCGGCATGGTGCATCGCCAGGAGGTGCGCGCCGTGGAGGAGGGGGTGCCGGAGCGGAGCGGGCTGTGGCAGATTCACAACAAGTACATCCTCTCCCAGATCCGTTCCGGCATCATGATCGTGGATCAGCATGTGGCGCACGAACGGATACTCTACGAACGTGCGCTGGCCAGCATGCGCGCGGCGATGCCGATGTCGCAGCAGCTTCTCTTTCCGTTGGAGATGAAGGTGGCCCCGGCCGAGTATGCGCTGCTGCGCGAGCTCCGGAGCGATCTGCTCTCGCTCGGCTTCGACATCACGCTGGAGAAGGGGGAGCAGGCGATGATTCACGGCGTGCCGAACGATGTGCGTGCCGGCCAGGAGGGAGCCATCCTTCGCGAACTGCTGGATCAGTATCTCGAGTATCAGCAGATGGGGAACACCGATCAACGCGATCTCATCGCCGCGTCGTTTGCATGCCGCGCATCGATCAAGGCAGGCGATCCGCTCTCGCAGGAGGAGATGCTGAATCTGATAGAGCAGCTCTTCTCCACCTCCATGCCGTATGTCTGCCCGCACGGCCGTCCGATCGTGATCCGCATAGATCTCGGCGAGCTCGATCGCCGGTTCGGCCGGACGTCGTAGGCGCGAAAGGGGCCTGGTTGGCTGAACGTGGCCGCGGGCGGACGGCTGGCCGCAGCCTGTCCGCTCACCATCGGATCCTGCCGATCATGATCGTGTCCGCGCCGCTCGTGAACGGGACGATGCGCTGCACGTCCAGCGATTGCAGGATGGAGGCGCGGCCGTCGTTCCAATACGGCGTGAACACGTTCAGCGTGCGCGCCTCGTCCGCTAGCCACGTGATGCCGGCAGCGCGCGCATAGAGCGCCAGCCGGTGCTCCCGGATTGCGCCTGCGGCAGGGTTGTTGACAACACCATCCAGATTCACCACGGTTCCATGCTCGAAATAGTACCCCACGATTCCCGCATTCCACGCCCCCACGATGCTCCCCTCCGGAACAATCCTGTTCAGTTCCTGCGCCGCGCGATACTTGTTCGCATCGGAGCCGCTGTGGCCGGAGACGGTGATGTAGCCCGCAACACCAAGCCCTGCAACGGCGGCGAGCACCGTCCCACGCACGAGGCGCGCGCGAACGCCACTCCGATTCCGCTGCCAGACGGAGTTGACCGCCTGCGCGAAGCGTGCGAGCAGATGCGGAACGAACGCGTAGTAGTACCATGAACGCATGAAGATGGTGCGCGCCGTTTGAATCGCGAAGAATGCAACGGCCGCGGCCTCCACCGGCGGGGCGGGGACACGGCCGGCATTCCGCCTCCGCTCACGGTACACCAGCACCGCGGCACCGACAGCCAGCGCCAGGTTTACCACGAACCCCGGTGAATCCTTCGCCGAGAAAAGGAATGCTGCCGGCGCGTAGCGGAGCAGGTCCGCGAGGTTCTTCATGAACTGCACAACCAGGTCCAGCCCGCTCCATTGCTGCAGATGCACGTAGTCGCGCGCAACAACCGCCATCGACATGCCGCTGATCTGTACCGGCGAGCCGAACCGGATCTGGCACCAGAGGAACCAGGGGAGCGTCATGACGAGTGCCGCAATGGCCGCAACTGCAATGCGGCGCGGCGAGACCCCCCTGCCGACCTTCCATGCCTGCCGCAGGGTTACCGGTGCAACCATGAGCAGGAGGATCGCGTTGTCCGTACGAGCAAGCAGCAGGGCGCCCGCCAGCAGGCCCAGCGCAAGGGCTGTGCGGCGGTTGGGAATTCCGTCGCGTGCGATGCCGGTTGCTACGTACAGGAAGAGGAGTGTGACGAACACATTCAGCGCAGTCTCCATGCCGTTCATGGGGCCGCCGTATTCGAACAGCGCAGGAGAGACGGCGTACATCGCCATCACAATGAGCGCGGCCGGCGCGTGCGCGCCAAGCCGGCGGCAGTAACGCCCGAGCAGCAGGATGGTGGCTGTATCGAGAAGTGCACAGAGCAGGAGTGCGGCGTGAACCGCGGAGTCGCGATCGGGAACCAGGGCGAAGAGCGGGGTGATCAACGCCAGCCAGAGCGGATGGAATCCATTGGTCAGTGAAAGGCCGTCGAAGGTGGTGCCGTGTCCGGCAGCGACATTGCGCGCGATGGTGAAGTAGTAGAATGCATCGTCCGGCAGCGAATGTCCGGTAAGCCATGCGACCGGCTGCAGCGCGATCGCAATACGGACGGCAAGGCCTGCCGCCGCGATGCAGACTGCATGCCGTGCGTGACGATCACGCGCTGCGCTCTGTGTGCCGGTTACGTTCACGTGAACGCTATATAGCGCTTTCACGATCACCACGCACCGGTGTGGAGCGATGCGGCCGCATCGTAATCACGTTCCCCGGCTGCGGATTGCGCATGCTACGGCCGGTGGTCCGTATCCGACACGCGAGGATGGCGCGGACGCAATCCCGCCGCCCCGCAACATTCCGGAGATGAATGAAGCGAGGCGGTTCGTGATTCGACGCAGGGAGGAACCCTGTGTATAAGCAACGTTCGTAAGGGCTTCGCGCGCGCCCGGCGGCCGCGTTCGGTTGGTGCGCATCACCCTGTGTCATTGTTCTCAGATGCAATGATAACGCAAGGCAAATTCGCGTCCCCTACTCATTTCCTACGCATGGCCGTGCACGCCCGTCACGGCAGGGCCTGCGCGGCGGCGGCCGCATACGGCAGCGGAGCAATCACGCGATGTGATTGCTCCGCCGTTTCGGTCACTGATTGAATTGCGATTATCGAATCGTCGAGACGCTGCGCCCGTGCGGTTCGGATCTATCGTACGATCTGAACCGGCAGTGTGACTGCGCCATGCATGCCGGCGATTGCAACCAGGTAGTTGCCGCTCGGCAGCGTGCTCACATCGATCTGCTGCACCATCCCGCTCGTGGCGCTCCGGCGCAACACCTCCGCCCCCAGCATGTTCCGCAGGACGATGGCGCTTCCCGGCGCGATCGCTCCGCCGATCGTGATCGTCTCGGTCGCAGGGTTCGGTGCCAGCGTGACGACATCGGTTGAGGCCGGCGGCACTCCCGATATGTCCGGCGTGGTCACCACCACGGTGTTCGTTGGCACCGGCGCGTTGTAGTCGAAGTAGATGCTGGCGTGGTTGGGGATGCTGGTGCCGGGCTGGATAGCGCGCGCCAGACCGATACTGTAGCTGAAGTATCCCTGGCTTGCCGCCTCCTGACGGGCGCTGTCCGGGAGCTTGATGCCGATGAATCGCCAGATGAGAGCGCCGCCGCGGCCGAAGCTGAGCGTATAGGGATGGCTGGAGGCACCAAGCCGCAGCGTGGTGGGATCGAGTCCCGGCGGCAGCGTGTCGTACACGGCCACGTCGAACGCAGTGTCCGTGCCGTTGTTCTGGAAGCGGATGGTGTACTTGAGCACCGTGTCGGCGGAGCCGATGGTGCCGTGTGCGCCGCTGCCGGAGGGGATTACACCGATCTCGTTCGGATCGTGCGAACTGAGGACGTGCGTGCAGAAGCGTGCGACGTTGTCGCCGGGCGTCTGATCCTGCGGGTTCTCCACCATCACCTCATGGCATACATCGGTGCCGGCAAGCAGCATCGTGTCCGCAAGCACGCGCACCTTGATCAGGACGCGGGCGCCCACGGCCATGGGGCCCAGCTTCCACTGCGCCAGGCCGAGCGACGAGCCGGCGGGGGCCGGAGTTGCATCGAGAAGGGCAAGGTGCCGGTCCATGACGAAATGAACGTACGCGGAGTCCACGGGGACCGTGCCGACGTTGTCCACGGAGATCGCCACCGTGCTCTCGCGTCCGGGCCGTATGATGCCCGATGCCACGTCGATGCGGAGATCGTGCATGCCGGGTATCGGCACCGTTCCGAACGTGCGGCCATCGGCGACCTCGGCCGGCCGTGCGACGCTCGCCGAGCGCGGCGCGCCGTTCGCGGGACACGTCTGGTTCCAGTAGAGATAGGGGGCAAGCGTGATGTTGTATGCGCCGACGGGGACCATGGTGCGATAGTTGCCGGCACCGTCCGTGATGGCATAGTACGGGCCGGGCTTCACCTCCACGATGCGTCCGGGGAGCGGGGTATCGCCGGTCTGCGGAGCGCAGTAGGGATAGTGATCAACATAGACATCCCCGGCAACCGTTCCGCAGGTGCCGTCGTCGCAGAGCTTCGCTGCATAGTGAAGGCTCTGGTTGCAGGATCGCGTCATCTGGCCGAGCACCACGATGTCGTTGCCGTACTCCGTGAACCAGGTGAGCGGGTATGCGGCGTCGAACTGCGGCAGCATGTGCCACTGAGCGCCGTCGTAGCGAGCCATGTAGCCATATCGAGATGCCCCTGATACGGCCGTGCAGGCGACATACACCTGGCCGTTGTGCGGCAGGGCGGTTATCCAGTACTGATTGTCTCCGTTCGGAAGCGGGATCGCCTGCCATGCAGAGCCGTTCCATTTCCAGAAGCCGTCGTAGGCCTGCGGGATCCTGACGATCACATACAGCTCGCCGTGAGCGGCCACGATCCCCCTGATGCCGTCCGGGAATGCGCTGCCGAGTTGTGTCCAGCCGGAACCGTTCCACCGTGCCACCACGTCGTTGAACCCCGTGGAATGCATCTGGCCGAATGCGTAGAGGGCCCCACCGTCGCCGGCCACCTGCGCAATACCATGGAACGCACCGTACGGTATCGCGCCCCATGCCGTTCCATCCCACGTCAGAACGTCCTTGTGGTAGTTTCTCACCGACCCCCGGTAGAACCAGACGCTGTCGCCGCTGGTTGTCATGGAGGTGATTGCCATCGAATCCTCACCGGGTACATGCACCGTGTTCCATGCCGTGCCGTTCCATCTCACCAGCGTCGGCCTCGATCCCGATCCGTCGAAGTTCGTCAGGTTGCCGAAGACGTATAACTGGTTGTGGTATGTCGCTATGCCGGCCACGTATCCATTGGTGCTGGCAACGGTGAACCGTGCGAATCGCCGCCAGTACGATCCGTTCCAGGCAGAGATCTCCATCATGCTGTCCGGCGTTCCAACACTGTGATGCCCTGCGTAGCAGGCAAGCAGCTCACCGTTCAACGTGGCGGTAAAGCTGGCACTGGCCTGGTCTGAAGCCCATGAGCCGGGGTTGGAGAGCCCCTCCCCCATGCCGATCCATGCTGCCGAATCGGAGCAGTCGGGCGGTTGTTGTGCGTGTGCGATATCTGCCGCCGCAACGATCACGAGGATCGCAGCGGCAAGAAGGAGTGCCATTCTGTTCATGATAGTATCTGAATGGCCGTGCCGGCTCGGAGAGGCGCCTGCCCCGGCAATGTGTACCGTTGAAGGGAAGAGAATCGTACCTGACTGATCAACACGAACCCGCATGTTCCGTTGCAGGTAATTGTTGCGTGCGGGCACACATTCTGCTGCAACGAACAAGGGCCGTCGCGTTGCCGCGACGGCCCTGGGATATCATCATCCGTGAGTCCTGTTGTGTGCCACCCGCAGCGAAAGGGCATTCCTGCGCTGCGGACCGTTGCATCCTAACCGATGCTCCTGAAGTTCAACGCCGCAGCGATTCTGCCGTTGCATGTCCCGGCTCGTGCGGTCCGAAGCCGCGAACCATGCCGGGCCGCGTCGCCGGGACCCTTGCGAAGTCCGGATGAATCGAACCCGGTGCACAGCGGAGGGGGCCGCCGGCAGCACAACGCAGGCATTGCACGCAACGGCGTGCCGCACGGTGCTTCTACATTCTCTCCGGTATCTCGATGCCGAGAAGGTCCAGCACAAGCTCGAACTGCCGCAGGCAGAACTCCACCAGGCCAAGCCAGGAGGCACGCAATGCGGCGTCGCTCTCGGAAAGGATGTGGCACTCCGCGAGGAAGCGGCTCAGTGCCTGCGCGACATCGTAGACGTACTCGCAGAGGAAGCTCGGTGCGCGCCTGTCGTACACGTCCTCCACGGCATCGGGAAGGCGCGTAAGCTGGAGCAGCAACGGACGCTCGCGGTCTCCGGGGGCCAGGATGGCTCCGGGTGAGAAGCCGCGCTCCGCGGCCTTGCGCAGGATGGACTTGGAGCGGACTGCGGCATAGAGCAGGTAGGCGCCGGTACGACCCTCGAAGCGGGTGAACTTCTCCAGATCGAAGATGTAATCGCTTGTCCGGTGATTCATCAGATCCGCATACTTCACCGCCGCGATCCCCACCGTGCGGGCAATCAGTTCCTGCTCCTCGCCGGGATAATCCTTCGCGATCTCCGCCTCGCTCATTCGTTCGGTTGCCTGAACGGTTGCCATCGAGATCAGATCGCCAAGTTTCATCACCCCACCCTCGCGCGTCTTGAACGGCTTGCCGTCCGGACCGTTCATCGTGCCGAATGCAACGTGCTCCAGTATCGCATTGCCGGCGATGCCGGTGCGCCGCGCGGCGCGAAACACCTGCTCGAAGTGCCGTCCCTGCCGCGCATCCACAACGTAGAGTACCAGGTCCGCATGCAGATCGTTCACACGCTGCTCCAGCGTTGCGAGGTCCGTGGTGCCGTACATCACTCCTCCCTCGCGGTTCACCACGATCAGCGGCTCGATCTCCCGCTCGCCCTCGGAGGCAGGAAGCCGGATTACCCGCGCACCCTGATCCTCCTCGATGAAGCCGTCCCGTTCCAGGCGTTCCAGCATGGCGGGGATCCGCGGGTTGGCGTCGCTCTCTCCGAGCCACAGATCGAACTGCACGCCGAGCGATGCGAAGTCGCGCTTCAGCGTTGCGCCGGAGACGTTCACGAAGTGGTGCCAGAGCGCGAGATATCCCGGGCGCCCCTGCTGCAGTTCCATCGTTGCCACGCGTGCGGCATCCATCGCCTCGGGGTCTCCCTTGCAGCGCTCGTTCGCGCGAGGGTACAGCGCCTCGAGATCGTCGGAGGCGATGGGCGGCTCCGCGGGATAGGGGCCGGTGTACGCCTCGTCGAAGTAGGGCAGCTCCGGCTGCTCGCGCCTCAACTCCATGATCAGCATTCCCATCTGCCGTCCCCAGTCGCCGAGATGCACGTCGCTGGTGACAACGTCGCCACGGTAGCGGAAGACGCGTTGGAGGCTGTCGCCGATGATCGAGGAGCGGAGGTGCCCGACATGCATCGCCTTCGCCACGTTCGGCCCGCCGAAGTCCACCACCACATTGCGCGGCTTCTCCACGAGCGGGCACCCCAGGCGTTCGTCCCGGCCCATGCCGGCAACCCATTCCCCGAGGAATGCATCGGTGAGCGTCGCGTTCACGAAGCCCGGACCGGCAAGCGAGAGATCGGCGAAGATCTCCCGCTCGGCAAGCGCCTCCAGCATCTGCTCCGCAACCTCTCGCGGATTTCGCTTCAGTGCCTTCGCCGCTGCGAGCGCGCCGTTGCACTGGAACTGGCCGAGGTCCGGGCGAGCCGAAACCACGACGGCTCCATGGGAACTGCCGATGCCGATCTTCTCGAAGGCATCACCGAAGAGAGCGGAGAGTTTCGTGAGAAGCGATTGCACGTGATGTTCGGATTGATGAGGGGCGCCTCACGGGCGCCGCGGTGCTACCATTGAATGCGTGGCGATAATTTAATGCAGGTGTGCCGGGGTTCCACGGCCGTTCACACGTTGATGCGTATTTGCTTCCCCCATCGGCGCCGGCGGCATAACCATCGGGGTGTTCACCGTGGCGGTGCGATGGCGCACCGGCTGCGGGGCGTCGGCAGAACTTCGGAATGGACATCGGGCTGCCATGCAGTCCGGCTGCGGGCCACACGGCAATCAGACTACGGAGAGCCTGCGAATCAATTCGTCCTTGCGGCGCCGCGATACGGGGATGGTGGCGCTGTCCGACATGATCACGAATCCTCCCTCGCCGCGCAGATACTTCCGCACGTGCGCCATGTTCACCAGATGCGAGTGATGAACGCGAAGAAAGTCCTTGTCGCCGAGGATGGTGTCGAACTCCTTCATCGTGCGGGACACGAGGATCTGCTCATCGCGCACCAGATGAAACCGCGTGTAGTTGCCGTCGGCCTCGCAGCGTATGATGTCGCTCATCTGTACCAGTATGAGCCCGTCGTCCGTCGGGAGCGCAATCTTGCTGTGCTCCGGCGAGGCATGCCGAAGGTTCGCAAGAAGAACCTCGATGTTCTGGCTCAGCGTACGCTTGCCGCCAAGCTTCCGTTCGGCCTTTGCCACGGCGGCGATCAGCTCGTCGCGATCGATCGGTTTCAGCAGATAGTCCAGTGCCGCGGCCTTGATGGCGCGCAGGGCATACTGATCGTACGCCGTGGTGAACACCACTTCGAATGTCTTCTCCGGCAGCGTTGCAAGCAATTCGAAGCCGTTGACGAACGGCATCTCGATATCCAGGAATACGAGATCGGGTGCGTACTTCTCGATCATCTCCCGGCCGCTCGCAACGGAGTCCGCCATGCCCGCAACGTGAACCGCCGGGCAGCATTGTTCCAGCAGGCTTCGAAGTGTCTCCCGGCCAATCCGTTCGTCATCGATAATAATCGCTTCAATCATACCTGTGCCTCCTCTGAACGCGAGTGCTCCCCGCCTGCGGCCACATCCTGCGGAATGTAGAGATCGATACGCGTCCCCGCTGCCGCGCCGGCGGCATCAACCAGGTCCGTTACCTGCAGCGTGTAGCGCTGCCGGCTCAACAGGCTCAACGTGTCCAGCCGGTTTCGCGTAATGTCCATGCCGTACGAGCGATGATCAACCAATGCATTCTTCTGAATCTGGGCGGCGCGCGCGCGCCCGACGCCGTTGTCGATGATGGAGCAGACCAGATGCGTGGGCGTCGGCCGGAAATCGATCGTGAGCATGCCGGGCGATGAGCGATGCGCCAACCCGTGCTTGATCGCGTTCTCCACGTACGGCTGAATCAACATCGGCGGCACCTCCATGCTGTTCGTGTTGATTGCCGGATCCACGTTGATCTCGTACGTGAAGCTGTTGTCGAAACGGAGCGACTCCAGTTCCAGATAGAGCCGGAGCTGTTCCAGCTCATCGGCCAGCGGAATCGTCTCCGCCTTGGAATTCTCCAGCGTGGCGCGCATCAGGCGCGAGAACTTCGAGAGATAGCGATGCGCCGACTCGGTATCGTGCCCGACGATGAAATGGAGAATGGAGTTGAGCGAATTGAAAATGAAGTGCGGATTCATCTGGGCACGCAGTGCCTGCAACTGATACTCCACAAGCCTTCGATTCAATCGCTCCTTTCGCCGTACGTCGCGGATGCGGTAGAACGCCGCAGCCAGTATCAACAATGCCGTTGCCGCGAGACAGCAGATCAGGAACGTCCATGTCTGCCAGAACGCCGGGTGCACCTCGATGCCCAGCGTAAGCCCGGCATGATTCCAAACACCGTCGCAGTTGGAGCCTTCCAGCCGGAACCGGTAGGAGCCCGGCGGAACGTTGGTGTACTCGGCGATCGGCCGTGTGCCGTCCGCCTTCCGCCAGTCCGAATCGAACCCCTCCAGCATGTAGCGATAGACATTGCGCGACGGGTTCGTGAAATCGAGTGCCGCAAACTCGATGGTGAAGAAATTGTTGTTGTGCTCCAGGTCTATCCAACGCTTCAACACCGCCGATGTGTCCAGGCGGAACGTGGTGTCCAGCGTCTTGAACGATGTAATGTGCAGCGCCGGTTCCGTTCGATTCAAGTCAAGACTGTCGGGATGGAAGCGGAGCAGGCCGTAGGTGCCGCCGAAGTAGATGTACCCTTCGGTATCGCGCGCGCATGCCTTGAAGTGGAATTCGTAGATAGCCAGCCCGTCGTCCGCATAGTAGTTGCGGAATCGTCCGGTTGCAGGGTCGAATCGCGAGAGCCCGCTGTTCGTGCTGATCCAGAGCCGTTCGCGATCGTCCTCCACGATCGCGCAGACCGTGTTGTTGATCACACCGTCGCGCTCCATGTATCGCTTCGCGATGCCGGTTGCCGGATCGAATCTGTTGAATCCGCCGCCGGAGGTCCCGATCCATAGAATCCCATGCCTGTCCTCATGGATGAACCAGATGCGATTGTTGCTCAGCGTCTGCGAGTCGTTGGGGACGCTGATGTAGCGCCTGCAGCGGCCGGTCTTCGGATCGAAGAGATTCAGGCCCATGTCCGTACCAACCCACATTCGTCCCAGATGGTCGCGCAGCATGCAGAGGATCTTGTCGTTGCTCAGGCTGTTCGTATCCGCCGGATTGTTCTTGAAGTGAATCGCGCGGCCGGTTGCGGGATCGAGCAGGTTCAGCCCTCCCATGCTCCCAACCCAGATGCGCCCGCTTCTGTCGTCGAGAATGCTCCAGATGCCTCCCTGGATCAGCGACGTGGTGTCCGCATCGGAGTGCTCGTATCGCCGGAACGTGCCGGTGGCCGTATCCAATGCGTTCAGCCCCTTGTTCGTTCCGAACCAGACCCTTCCGGAAGCGTCGGGATAGGCGGTGTTGATGGTGACGTCGGTCAGGCCGTTCGGCGAGTTGCCCACGCTGTAGTGCATCGCAACGCGTGAGCCGGAATCCACGCGGTTGATGCCGTCGCCGGCCGTTCCAATCCAGATGCGTCGCCGGGAGTCGATGAAGATCGAGCGCACAACCAGTGCGCCGATGCTGGTGGGGTCGTACGGGTCGTAGAGATAGTTCTGGAACTGCCAGCGGCGGCGGGTCACCTTGCACACGCCCTGGTCCGTGCCGATCCAGATGTTCCCGGAGTTGTCCTCGGCGAAGCAATTGATCTGATTGCTCGAAAGGCTGGTGGGATTGCTTGGGCGGTTCGTGAAGCCGAACATTCGATGGTGAACGGAGTCCACCACCGCGCCGCCTCGTGCGCTGGTTCCAATCCAGAGCGTGCCGCTCCGATCCCGGAACACCGTTGTGAGCGCCACGCGTGGCGTGTCCGATATATGATACTGATCGAACTTGCTGACGCCGTTGTCGTGGGGATTGAGCAGGTAGAACCGCCGGAACGCCAGCACCCAGATCGTTCCATCGGGCTCCGCATACAACTGCTTGATCTGCCCCAGCAGTGCGGAGTTGAAGGCGGGGATCGTATGGTGATTGATGAATCCGCAGAGGGATGGATCGTACAGATTCATGCCGCCATCATGTGTGCCAACCCAGATCCGGCCGGAGCTGTCGCGGCAGACCGCAGTAACGTAGTCGCTGCTGAGACTGTGCGGATCGTCCGGGTGGTGCGTCAGACGCTCGATGCGGCCGGTTACCGGCTCGAGGATCGAAACGCCTGCGTCCTTCGCGGACGTTCCTATCCACAGACGTCCGCTTCCATCCTCGCAGATCGACGTGATGATTCCGTCACCGATGCAGTTCGGGTTGTGCGGATCGTGCCGGTAATGCGTGAAGCGATTGGTGATGCGATCGTAGCGATCCAGCCCGGCGCCCTGCGTTCCGAACCACAGCATACCGCGACTGTCCTCGAATATGCAGCCCACGCTTCCGTCGGCAATCGAACGCGAGTCCGTGGGGTCGTTCCGGAAGATGGTGAAGGAGTGCCCGTCGTATCTGTCGATACCGTCCTGCGTCGCAAGCCAGATGAAGCCGAGCCTGTCCTGCAGGATCGCCAGGATGTTGTTGTGCGAAAGCTGTCCCTGCTGCGCGGTGATCCGGTCGATCTTCAGATTCTGTTCCTGTGCCGGGGCCTGCCTGCTGCCCAGCATGATGGCGAGGATTGCAATCGAGAGCGCGGCCCGGAACGCACGGCGCGAACAACGAAGTGCCGAAGGAAAGACATGCCAGCAACGGCCGCGCCCGCCTTCGCCTCCATGGCCGCGCCCGCCTTCGCCTCCATGCTCGCCGTGTCCGGGCCGCCGGCTGAGATCCTCCGCCATGATGAGTGGGTCGATACGTCGTTGCGTGATGTGTCTCCACCATCGAGCCGGTATCGTTGCTCTTCGGCAACGGGGGGGCCGGTCCGCTGGGAAACATGAGCTGCATCAAAAAGCTACAGAAACATCCAGGGCTGCGCAATGCGATGAGGTGGGTTGTGAACCGAACCGTGAACCGAACGGCGCAGCGGCTGCGGACAGGCTTCCAGACCGTTGGTGGTGGCCGGTGCGATACGAATGCGACTGGCGCATGAACGATGCCGCCCGCCCGCCCGAGTCGCGCATTCGCCCGAGTCGCGCGGCCGCCCGAGTCGCGGCCGCCCGGGCGGAGCGGAACCCGCGTGGCGGGAGGGGGGCGTTCACTCCGAGATGGTGTTCCGGTTGAAGTCCAGTATGCGCCGCCGGTTGCCGGCACGCAGCTCGATCACCCTGCTTCCGGTGATGCTGTACATGTTCGGCCCGTTGAACAGATGGCTCGCATCGGTGTTCACGGCGCCGCCGTCCACATGCAGCGTAAACGAGTCCGGCCGCGATCCCTCAACGCTGAACCGGGTGCCCCTCCACGTTCGAACGTCCAGCACGTTGTCATCGGTGTGCGGAGTCCGGCACCAGCGGGGCGGCTCACGATGCGCCGCCTTGAATGCCGCGAACGAGAGTTCCGCCGAACGGGCGCACTCCACCACATAGCCGGTGAGCGAATCCACCGGTGCCGGGAGCCGCAGTCGCCAGTTGATCTTCTCCTCCATCCAGAGCCGCTCTGCGGCAAGCGGGTAGATGGCGACGAAGGCCCCGCCCATGCGGCAGAAGATCCAGCCGCTGTCGGAACGGTCGCACTCGTCCAGCGACTTCGGGAGGAAGAGATCCACATGATGCGTGCTCGCCCCGGCAGGAATCACATACAGCGCTGCAAGCGTGTTCCTGTACTGCACGATATGCTCGTACGGCGAGCCGCCCACCCACTTGTTCTCGTTGGTATAGCTCCCCTTCGTCTTCGCGATGGAGCCCACGATCAGTTCCGGCTCCTCCGGGAAGAACATGCCGGCCTCCATGGCGGACCACTGCGGGTGGAGGCCGAAGATCGTGTTGTTCGGCTTCGGCGATGCAAACGTGACGTCCCAGGAGTGTTGCTGGATCGGCTGCAGCAGGCCGCCCGGCACCGAGCCCAGACAGTAGTCCGGCGTCATGAAGTCGTACTTCCCGGCAAGCGTGTAGCGCTCGCTGCTGGAACGCATCTTCGCGCGCGAGCGCTTCAGCTCCGTGTGAACGAATGCGGTGTCGCGATCGTGCGCGATTGCACGAATGATCGGGGGGCATTGAAAGCCGCTCAACGCGGCGAACGTCAGCTCGTTGCCGAGGCCGTTCGGCATTGCGAGGGAATCCTCGAAATAGAATCCCGCGTACGTTCCGGCCTCCGCCCGCCGCGGATCGATGACGCTGTTATCGCCATGGCGCGAGTGAGCGCCGCAATACGATCCGTTCAGGTACTCCGCCGCGAAGTCCGCAAGGAGATATTCGATCATCATATCCACCCGTCTGCGCAGCAGCGGATCGTTGGTGAAGTCGCGCAGAACCAGCAGCGGCGTGATGTACAGGTAGACGTAGCGCGGCGAATCCCACTCCGTAACGCTGTTCGCGGCAACGTCGTCGATCCAGTGATCGAGATACTCCTTCGCGTCCGCATAGTTCTCCGCCGAACTCTTGCCGTTGAACCATTCGTCGCGCCCAAGCTCCGGCCATTCCTGGCTGAAGAGGAGGATCGCCGAGTAGTACATCAGGTAGTGATTCTCCGTATCGCCGCGATACGGAGAGTAGCTTTTCATCATCCCGCGGAAGCGCCCGCGCCAGTAGCTGTTCAGGCGGTCCTTGCAGTGGAAGTAGAACCCGACCGCCGGATACAGCCAGAACATGTCCCCCACCGGATGCGTGAGAAACGTATCCACCAGTTGCCATGCAAATGCCGTATCGATATTCAGCCTCAGCTTCGCGGCGGCTACGGGGAGGAAGTTCGCGCGATCGTCCGCAACGGCCTTCAGCGCCTTGAAGCGCAGCTCCGAGGAGGGAGTTGCCGGCCAGGCCGTGCGATGCGACGGCGACTCCTGCGACTGCGCCGATGCCTGCATCGAGCACAATGCCGCGCAGAGAAGAAGCAGGGCCGGCGCGGGGATACGGCGAACATATCGTTGTACGACATACCGGGTCGCCGTCGCTGCGCGGCCGAACATGGTGCGTTTCGGGTTCACCATTCCTTCCTCCGCAGTGTCCAGACAATGGCCCCCTCCAGCCCGCTCTGCTCCCAGGAATTGCCGGCCAGACGGAACAGGCCGTCGCCGAAGGTGCCGGCAACCAGAGTGTCGTTCGCCATCACCAGGGCATGGGCGATGTGGTTGGGGATATTCGCCGTCCGCTCCTCGCAGCGCGACGTACAGGCGTTGTACAGCCATATGCCGCTGTCGCCGGCCACGTAGGCGGAGGTTCCGCCTGCCGGAATCATCGCGTACACATTCATGCGCGGGCAGCCGGGAAGCCGGTCCGGCGTCCGGCGTCCGGGGTTGGCTGCAGCAACCATCACCCCCTCACCGGTGGCATACATCCGGCAGCCCCCATTCGAAGCGCCGCAGTGGCCATCCGTGCATCCAACGATGCCGAGAATGCCGCGCGGCTCCGTGAACGAGTCCAACCCCTGCCATGCTGAGCCGTGGTCCGTGGAACGGAAGAAACGATTCTCACCCGCCACGACGAGTTCGTTCCCCGCGGCGAGCGTTTGAAGGCGGTACGTATATCCGCCGTGAAGCTCGCCGGACGGATTCTCCCAGTGGTCGCCGCCGTCGCCGGAACGCCAGAAGCCGAACGCCGTTGCCGCATACACCCAGCGCGGATCGTGTTGGTCCACCATCACATCCATCACCTCGGTCATGCGCCAGTCCGTCACGACCCTCCACGTCGCTCCGAAGTCCGTGCTTCTGTGAACGCCGTTTCCCGCCGCCATGAACAGGATGCGGCCGCGCGACGAGTCCACGGCATCCATGCTGTAGCCTTTCACGTTGCGCGGGCCGAGCTGCCGCCACGTGCGCGCGTTGTCCGTGCTCACGAACAGGCCGCTCTGAAGTGTGCTGGCACCAACGGTATAACGGGGGGTGGCGAGTACAACGGCATAGAACGTGGTTGCTCCTGCCGGCTGCTGGACGAGCGCGGCCCAGAGGGCCATCGTGAACAACAGAGTGGTACGATACCTGCCCGGCGTTGCCTGCGCCGGACACTGACGATTGCGACCGGAGGTCCGGTCGTGTTGATACGGCATTATCGAATCCGTGAATCTTGTGCTTCGCTGGCTCCCGAGCTTCCGCCGAAACAGGGCTGCATGGTGCGCAGCCCGTTCGGTATTGCCGGCGCAGCGGGTTGGCGGTTGGCAGTCCGCCGTGATCCGCATCGATGTACGACGTGCGTACGATCGCCGGTAATCCGCTGCCGGTTATCCACCGGTCCGCATCCGATCCACATCGATCGGTCCGCGAAACCGGTAATGCCCGGCGGCACTGGAAAGCTAATCGGAATTCTCGATTGAGACGAGCCACAGCCGTGTCGGCCGGGGCTGAATGAGGACTGAACGGGATGAGTAGAGTATTGCCGTTCTGGAACGGCGTGGGGAAGATAGTTTCCGGCCATGCGCCATGCCACCATCGATGAGCAGTTGGTGGATTATTCGATGCGGATGAACGGATTTCCGTGACCGGCGGCACCGAAAGCCCTGCATGATCTCCTGCGGCCCCCTGCTCATCGGTGCAGAGCGCTCGCACGCGGCGCTCGCAACTGGCGCTCGCAAGTGGCGCTGCACGCGGCCGCCCGTCAGCGGCCGCCCGTCAGCGGCCGCCCGAGATGCCGATCCGCAGGTCGAGGCCCACGCGGGTTGTGCTGCGGCTGATGTCGCGCGAACCGGCGGCATCGGGAATGGTTGCCTCGTAGCTCACGAACGCGGAGGCCTGCACCGTGTTCGAGAGCGTATAGCGGAACTGCGGACGGCAACTGATGCGCGTGGAGCCGTCGTTGTTCCCCTCCGGCTGGAAGTTCGTCAGGTCGAACCGCTTGCGGTTGGTTCTGCCGTACGTGAAGTTCAACTGGAACTCCACGTCGTTCTTCAGATTGAGTCCGAAGAGCGGAAGCGAGAGGCCGCGTTTCTGATAGGCGAACTGCAGCTCCAGATCGTTCTTCAGCTCCTTGGATACCTCGCTCCGGTCCGACGTGATCAGCGAGAAATCGCTCGTAGTGCGATAGGTGATCGAGCCGCTCATCGTTCCCTTCCAGTAGTCCGGAAGGCCGGTCACGTTGATCTGAATCAGCGGCGAGAATCCGCGCGAGACCGTCTGCGATTCCGGTATCTCTCCCTCGTCGGTGATGCGATAGTTCTCCGTGTACTGGCTCTTGTATTCATGCCGCACCGATACGCTCGACGCCCAGCTCGAGAAGAAGGGGAGCTTCTGCAGGTTGTTCCAGGTGAACCGCCAGTTCACGCGCGGAAGGTAGCGTGCAAGATTGCCCGGGAGCCAGTTCAGTGCTTCGAGCTGCTGCTCGAAGATACGTGCCGTCAGCGCCGTCAGCTTCCGGTTGTAGACGTTCAGGGCGGAGTCCGTGCCGGGTCCGGAGGGAGCCGGCCCCAGTTCCGAGCTGCGCTGCCTGATGTATGCGTTGGCGATCCCCTCGATATCGTTGCCGAACGGATCAATGCCGAAGAAGCTCGGGAGGCTCAGGTAGGTGCGCGAGATCTTGCCGGTGGTGCGCGGGTTCGAGATCTCCTGTACCACGCCGTTGCCGTCCGTGGTGACGAAGTAATCCTTGTTGTACCCCCACTCCAGATTCCAGTTCAGCGTAAGCCGCGCATCGGTCCACAGATCGCGATCGGTGGTTGCGGTGAGGCTGTTGTTCTGCGTGAAGCTGTTCGGCGCGAAGATGTTCGGTGCGCGGATCCCCTGCTCGCTGGTGACATCCACGAAGGGGAAGCGCGAGGATGGATGGAACGTAAGCGTGCCGTTCGGATCGGAGGTGAGGCCGAGCTGATAGGCCGTGCCGGGGCCGAAGTCCGGTGACTCCGAGCGGAACAGAAGCGAGCGCCCCCAGAGATTCGAGACGCCGGTGGAACCCACGATGCCCGGGTTGTTGGAACGGTTCGCCTCGGTGAAGCTGAAGCGAACCGTCTGGAAGTCCAGCAGCGGAACCTTGATCAGATATCGCAGGATCTTCGTGATCACGCCTGCGCTGTCGGCCGCGCGATCGTTGCCGAAGATCGCCGTGCCGATCGACGCCAGCCGGACATCGAGGCCCAGCGTTGCGTTGCTGGTCCAGTCCGCCGACTTCGTGTATCCGCCAACGCGGCCGGCGGTGACCGGAACCAGATCGTCGTGCCAGTGATACCGCACGGTGTAGTTCGCCGACGGCGTGAGATAACTCTCCGCGTTCGGGATGAAGGGGATGCGCGGACGCGTGTTGAACGTGATCTTCTGGTTCAGGTCCTGATCCAGTCCGAAGTTGAACAGGCGGCCCTCCTTCAGGAAGATCTCCTTTGCAATCTCACCCCCCGTGCGCTGAATGCCCATCAGGTCTGTCTCCAGATGAGCCAGCGAGCTCGTGGCGTCCACGGAGTAATCGGTGGTCAGGTTGACGATGCCCCCCTCGGTCATCTGCCAGTTGAACTGCGCGTTGCGTGTGGCGTGGAAGTCGCGCACAACCGGGCTCGGCTCCGGGATGTTGCGCAACTGCTCGGTGGTGCGTCCGCGCGTGAAGGATGTTCCCGCGCTCAACTGCGATGGAAGGAAGTTGATGCGGAAGTCCTTCCAGAAGTTCAGCACCGGCACGCTTGCAAGAAAGGTGAGCGGCTGAAGATCGTACTTCCGCGGAATGTCCACCGCGTAGCGCCCCTGGAACACCCACTGCCAGGTGAACCGCTGCTCCACGATCGGCGAACGCTCGCGCGTCTGGTCGTACGTGTAGCCGAACGTGAGGCGGTTCAGCAGGTCCTTCACCATCCAGTTCTCGCCGGGGAAGTTGATCTTGATGTTGGAGAGAGCGAACCCATCCTGCACCACCAGCGTCTCGGTTGCATTGCGCAGACTGTCCGCCTGCTTGCGCGCGGAGTCAGGGTTTGTGGCCTGCTCGCCGATCTGCCGAACGGCGGCATCCACCTCCACGTCGGACTCCGATACGTAGCGCGGCTTCTCGATCTTCTCGGAATGCTTGTACACCAGCGGGAGCGACGATCCCTTGAACGCGTTCGGCAGGAACTTCTCCATTCGGAAGTCCGAGTTGAACGCCCAGTTCGTTGCCTCCACGCGATTGCCGAACCGTTCCTCCAGCTGATGGAAGTTCGGGTTCACCCGTTTCACGTTGTAGTTGAGCGTTCCCAGGTCCGCGAGTTTCGCGTTGGCCGCGAGTGTTGCGGCCCAGTCGCTGGCATCCTCCGCACTCGTAGCCCGCAGTTCATCCACCCACATCGTGGTGGAGAGCGAGCCGGGGTAGGCGTTGTTGACGATGCCGAACGCGATGAACTGCACCCGCGTGAGGGAGGGGATTCCCTTGATGAAGAACTTGTTTCCCGGCTGTCCCGGAACCGCGAAGCCGTCCGGGTTGGGCGCCTGTCCCTTGATGGCCGCCAGGTCGCCGAAGTTGACGGTGTATTCGTTCCAGCCGCGGAGCAGGGGCACGCGGTACTCGTAGTAGTTCAGCGAGTCCCAGCCGAAGCGCATGAACGCGATCACCTTCGGAGCCTGTCCCGGTGTGGGCTGGTCGTCCATGTCGCCGCCGCCGTGCAGGAAGAACTTCATCTGCTTGTAGTTGAACACGTCGAACGGACGGGGGCGAACGCGGATGGCGCCGCGGGACTCGCCGCGTGCCAGGTCCTTCACGCGGATGGTGAGCGACTGCTCGTTCTTCAGAACGTCCGTGCTGTACTCGCGCTCCTGCTGCACGCCCGGCGGGATGGTGTAGAACTCCGGCGGTCCGGAGTTGTCCACCAGGTTCACGAAGGCGATGTCCAGCTTCGGATCGCGCGCCGCATCGCCCGTGGTCACGTCGACAACCGGCGTATTCAGGTTGCGCCAGTCGCTGCCCACCAGGTTCATCTCGGCGATGCGCACGTGCATGTGCACCGGACTCTTGAACCAGATCCTCGCGAACTGCACGTTCGCGAACGACGGCGACCCAACGGCGCGATAGCCGGTGCGTATCGGAATGCGATACTGGCGCCAGCCGTTCGGGTTGTTGCCGCCGCCAACGATCTGCGGGTTCGTTGCCGGGTTGGGGTCCAGATTGATCTCGTAGTTGAAGTAGGTATTGTCCAGATCCAGGCCGCGGTTGCCGTTCAGATCCTCGGTATCCGGGTATGGGCCGCGCTCCGGGCCCACGTTGTTCTCCAGCCCGTTCACGTTCTCGTAGTCCGTCTCGTTGTCGCTGCCGGGGGCGTTGAAGAAATAGTCGTCGCGCGAGGGATCGGGTTCGCTGGATTGGTACCTGACGCGCTCCGAGTCGTTGTTCATCGCGTCGATGCCGACGTCCTCACCCTGGTTCAGGATGTCGTCCAGCTGCGGATTGGTCGGGGTGATGCCGTCCTCCGTGTTGATCTTCTGATCGGGGATCACATCCTCGGAGATCTGCCCCAGATCCATGTACATCTTCATGCGCGGATCGTAGCCCTCCACCTGCATCGTCACCTCGATGTAGTCGATGTTCTCCTCGTCGAGGTTCGTGGTGTAGAACGAGAGGCTGCGCATCATGCCGCCCCACACGGAGTCGCGCGATACGGCGCCCTGCTCGTAGGGGAAGTTCATGTTGTACATGCCGCGGCGTTCGGGGTTGAACGCGAGATCGAGCACCGTTGTCTTCTGCGCTCCCTGGGCCACATCGCGGTTCGGCCAGATGTCCGTGGTGGCGGTGTTGGCCGGGATATGATTGTACCAGAAGAAGTGTCCCTTGTGCGCGAGGCGGTTGGAGTCGTTGAAGCCGATCATGGGATCCACCGGCGCGCTGGAGGGGTGCCAGTAGCTGTAGCTGGTACTGAGCTGGATCTGGCGCTTCGCGCCGGACTCGAAGTCGTCGATATAGGCGGCACCCTTGCCGAGATCGCTCGAGACAAGGCTGGCCTTCGTGTTCGGGTTCGGCATCACCAGCGCCCACTCCCCCTGCAGCGACAGCGTGGACATCTCCTTCGTGTCGATCAACGGCAGCGCGTCGATCGCCTTGGTGAGCCATCCGGCCTGATGCTCCACCGATCCATCGAAGCCCAGCATCACGTTCATCGTGGGCTCGTCACCGGAGTAGATCTGCACCTTCTCGGTCTGCAGCGACTGCTCGTAGCGCATCAGCGTCATCCCCAGCTTCGCCTTGGTGTAGCGCTTGTGCATCAGATCGTAGTCCGCGCGCAGACCCAGCAGCGTCTTTACCGAGGTGGTGAGGAAGTCGTTCTGTTCGTACTCCACCACGATGTTGCCGGTGGAGTTGTTGGCGCGTGCGGAGATGAGCGTCACCTCGCCGAACACGGGATCGACTCTGTAGTCGATATTCTCCTGCAGCGGCTGTCCGTTGGCGATCACGCGGATGGACGTGGGGGGAACGCCCCAGCCGGTGCCCAGCGGGATCTTGTTGCCGCCTGCGCCGGCGATCTCTCCATCGATCGTATAGCGGCTTGCCCGCTCATCACGCCGCGCCTCCTCGCGGGGGCGGTCGTAGATGGCATTGATCACGTAGTTCTCCGCATCACCGCCAAGCAGCGGGGAGGAGCGCAGGCCCTTGCGGAACGGCTCCGAGGAGGGGAAGATGATCTCTCCCTTCGCCGGATCGAAGAAGTAGGGGGAGTGAATGTCGAAGTCCCCATCGGCCTTCAACTCGTTGGAGCTGTTGTACCGGTCCACGCCGAGCACCGTCACCAGCCGCGGGCTTCCCCCCACCTTCAGCACCTCGCTCGTATCCGGCGGCACACCGTAGGTGATCTTGATGGTGGAGTTCTGCAGGTCGATGTTGCGGACGCCGGAGAGCTGATAGATGTTCTTCATCTGCCGCGCCCAGAGAATCCTGAACGTCGGCTGCATGTTGTTCACGTAGATCAGCTTCAGCACCGTGCGCGATGTGTCGCTGCGTGCCGTGGAGAGTTCGCCGTAGGAGTGGCCGTCCTGCGTGCGATAGGCAACGGCGTACATCTTGTCCTGCTGCAGCGAGCGAATCGTCACCGTGCCGAGCAGGCGGTCCACATCGTAGCCGCTGCCGGCATCCAGGCGGCGGAACGCGCCAAGCTGTACCGAACCCGATACGGTCACCGACGGGTAGCGATAGACGGGAGCATAGCGTTGATTGGCCGTGATGGCAGGGAGCGTATCGATCGCGACCGCCTGGATCTGTGCCGGGATGGATGCGTCCTTCACCTGCTCGTACACCTCGATGTCCGTGATGCTGTACGGCTGCATGTCCGGCGTGGCCGTCGGCACCGGGCTCGCATAGTACTCATCCCAGAATCTGGTGTATACCGTGTCCAGCCAGAAGTGATTCTGTGCGTACTCGTACGGCTTGATCGCGATCGTGGTCTTTACCGATCCGCCGGAAACCGTCACCGTCTTCTTCTCGCCGCGCTTCTGCGAGGCGATCGCCGTAAGGTTGAGCGGTCCGAACTTGAACGCGGACTTGATGCCGAAGAGCGTCTGGCTGCCGCCGATCAGCGTGCTCGGCGTCTGCAGCTGCACGTTCCCCGCCTCCACATCCTGAATGATATCGTCATCGGAGCCGGGGCCGCCGCCGAACGCGATCTTCAACTGATTGTCGAAATCGAACTGCCGCCCGTTGTCGAAGTCGGCGTTCAGCTTCAGCTTGTCGCCAACCTTGCCCGATGCCGATACCTGGATGTTCTGCTGGAAGAATGGTGCGGACTGCGTGGAGCCCAGCGAGCCGATGGTGGTGAGGTTGTTGTTGTCCCACTGCCAGCCGGCCGAGAGCACCACGCTTGCGTTGACGTTGATGCTGACGGTAGGGGCGCCGAAGATGGAGAAGATCGGATTCTGCGGAATCGGGATCTCGAAGTTTGTGCCGCTGCCGATGATCCTCTCCAGCGCATCCTTCGGTTCGCCGGACGGAGCGTCGCTCAGCTTGTAGTCGGCGCCGCGCTTCTCCCAGAGCGAACGTTCCTGGGCATGCTGGCGCTGAGCCAGAAACTCCTCCAGCGAAAGCGTCTGCGGCTGGCCGTAGCCAAGCCCGAATACACTCTCCTCGAGGCGTACATCGCCGCTTGCGGAATCGAACTGGATGGTGTGTTTGTAGGCACCGAATGGAAACGATGCATCGAGTGGGGAGAGCGGCGTCCGCGGTGTGGTTGTGGTACGTCCAACCGTGTCGCGCGCGGCGGCGGAGGAATCAACCTGCGCGAATGCTCGCGGTACGATCATGACGCCGAATACCAGCGCCACGATCATTTGCGCACGACGAAGGCCACTACGATATCTGGTGCTATCGCTCAAGGGAACTGCTCGCTACGAAGAGAACTGGACGAGTCGAATCGTGTTTGTGATGATCGCCCGAACCGGCGGTACCGGATACCACCGGTGTACCGTATTCATGCAATAATAACCGTCCCCCCACATACGGCAATGGTAGTGCCGGGCTGTGAACGGCTCGGTGTGCCCGCGTGGACACATCTTACTGGGACAGGCAATCACGTAGCTCTTGAGCGATAGAATCCTCTTGGCGTTAAGAATGTCGATGCCGGGATTCGCCTTCCCGGCATGCATGTGAACATTGGGTTATTTGGGGATGGGATGACGACGCGAGTATCGGCACCGTGTAACGATGCAATACTAGAACGCTCCGGCATCCGAATGCAAGGGATTCAGAAATCCCCCTCGAGTTGGTTCCTTCGATCCTTGGCACCGGCGTCCGGGCCTTCGAGCCCTGCAATGAGGCCCGGGAGCAGCCTACCGATCCAGCAGGTTGCGGATCGCGCTGCGCTTGGGTGTGCCGGGGCTGGCCGCGTTCTTGGCGCTGTTGCCGTAGTATCCGTAGTACTTGTAGTACCGATAGTACTTGTACGAGGAGCCGTAGCTCTGCGACACATCGAAGTCATTCAGCACCACGCCGAGCGGCGACACGAACACACGCTCCAAGGCATCGCGCGTCTTCTGCAGGAACTCGATCTTCGTCTTGTGCGCACGCACCACCACGATGGAGATGTCCGCGAGCGTGGCAAGGATCACCGCGTCGGTAACGGCGGCCGTTGGCGGCGAGTCCACGATGATGGTATCGTAACGGCCGCGGAGCGACTCCAGCAGATCGCGCATCGGCCGCGAGCCCAGCAACTCCGAGGGGTTGGGAGGGATCGAGCCGGACGTGAGCAGATCCAGATTCGGAATCTTCGTTGTATAGATCGCCTCGTCCAGAGGAATGTTCCCGACGAGACAGTTCACCAGTCCCGGATCCTTCGGCACGCCGAACACGGAGTGCAGGATCGGGCGGCGCAGATCGCAATCAACCAGAAGCGTCTTCGATCCGCTCTGCGCGAACACGATGGCCGTGTTCACGGAGGTGGTGGACTTCCCCTCCTGCGGAGTGGAACTGGTGAAGAGGATCACGCGCGACTGGTCCTCGAGCGACGCGAACTGTACGCCGGTTCTGAGCGAGCGGTACGCCTCGGCGATCGGCGACTTCGGGTCCACCTGCGTGATGAGGTGCGGCGACACCTTGCCGCTTGGCGTGATATCCTCCCGCACCACATCGGTGAACAGCTCCTCGCGGATCGCAGGGATCGCGGTGAGCATCGTGAAGCCGTGCTTCTCCAGCTCTTCCGGTGTATGAATCGTGGTATCGAGGAATGCAAGCAACAGCACGATGCCGATCCCGATGCCGAGGCCTGCAAGCGAGCCGGTGATGACATCGCCTGTCCGGTCCGGGCTCACGGGGACCGGATCGGGCTGCGCGAACTCGATGATCCGGACGTTGGAGAAGACGGACTGCTCCGCGATCATCTGGCGGTTGTATTCCTCGTTGATCTGCATGTAGACCTTCTCGGTAGCCGCCTTATCGCGCTCCAGCCGTTCCATGTCCAGTTCCAGACCAGGCACCTGCGACTTCTTGGAGGCGATCTGTCCGCGATTGTTGTCGATCGCGGACATGCGTGCCTTCAGCGTGCGGAGCGATATCTCATCCTCGAAGATCTTCTGGCGGAGGCCGCCAAGCTCGCCTATTCCCGCGCGGCCGGTGTTGTCCGTGCTCGTGGAGGAGCTGCCGGCCGGCGAGGCCATGTATGCCGCGGTCTTCTCGCGAAGTTCGGAGCGGAGGCTCGCGATGCGATCGTCCATCTCCTTCAGCTTGTTCTGATACCATACCTCGCTGGCGCGCATCGGGTTGCCGGCCTCGATCATCTTCCGCTCCACTTCCAGGCGGCCGATCTCATCGCTCATCTTCGTGATGTATTCCGGCATCGCGCTTGCAACGGCGGTCGGCAGCGTCGAGCTTCGGTCGCGCATCTGCTGCCGCATTCCCTCCAGCCGCTGTGTGAGCGCGGAGATTTCGATCCGCGTGGAGACGGCCTCCTGGTCCAGCTTGGAATCCTGCGCCAGCAGCTCGCGCGTCTGATCGCCGAGCTCCACAACCTGCTTCCCCTCGCGGTAGTTCCTGACAAGCTGCTCCTGCTTGGCCAGTGAGTCGCGGATGGTCTCCAGCTTCTCTGCGAGGAAGTCCTTCAGCGACTTTGCCTTCGAGCGGTTCTGCGCCTGGTTGTCGCGCTCGTACACCTGTGCGTAGATGTTCGTGATCAGTGCCGCCTCGCCGGGGTCGCCGGCCTGCGTGATGATCTGGATGATATCGGCGTCCTTCGATGGCTTGAACGATACCAGCCCGCGCACGCTGGACGCCACATAGGTAATCAGTTGCTCGTGGCGCTTCTCCGGCCCGATCTTCATGGAGGCCACCTTCCGCTCCGCCGCCGCGACCACCGGGATCACGGAGTCGCGCGTGGTGGTATCCATGTAGCGTTGCGCCACCAGTTGCACCGCCGTCTGCTGAAGCAGCGGCTGCGAACTGAGGATCTGCAGTTCCTTCTTCAGGATGCGCTCCGGCGGCTGCCAGAAGACGCTGCTCTGCCCCTGAAACAGCGGCATCATGTTGGCGTCGCGCTCGTTGATGATCACCTGGAGCTGCGAGCGATAGATATAGGGGAGCGAGTAGGTGAAGTAGGCGGCGATCAGGCCGGCCACGATGGTGCAGGCGAGGATGACCCACTTGCCGCGCCAGAGCAGGCCGATGTAGTCGCTGAAATTGAAACGCCGCTTCTCGTTTCCTTCGAGCAGCGACAACGGCAGCCCGGCGAGCTCGCCCCCCATCTGCCGGCGGGCGGGCGTGAACGATTGCGGACGGCGCGCAAGCGCGCGGCCGTCGTTTCCAAGCGAGCCACCACTCCCATTGCCATCATAGGGGGGATAGCCACCGCCATCTCGACCACTTCCTGAGCCGTTATGCGGGGTCAGCATACCTAAACTACCTCTGTCCTAATACGCCATGCATAATAAACCACGACCAATATATCCCTACTCAGCCGCAACGCCAAGGGGAATAGGGGAACTGGAGAGGGATGGGTGATGAGTTATGAGAGGGGGTGATGATGGCGTCCCGACTCCGTCGGGGCGAAGATGATCGATATGCGTGATGCTCAATGTCCGTTGCAGGAGCAGCCCCGACGGGTCGGGGCGAACGAGACGCGATGTGGCGATCTCTTGTTGACGGGCTATACCCGCCATCATCCCCCCCATCACCCATCACTCATCTCATGCCTCTCCTCCTCTCTGCACGGCGTCCTTCATGGAGACGTTCTCGCGGAGGAGGAAGAGCGAGCCGGCTATCAGCACGGCAAGGTAGGGTGCTGCATGTGTCACGAGCGCGAATGCGACCGCGGTGTCGTTGTTCACGTGGTAGAGCGTTGTGAGCGCGCCGGTGCAGAAGAGATGGTAGACTCCGAATGCGCCGGGCGTTGGGGCGATGGTGACGCCGACGGCGGTGATCGCCAGCACGGTGATCGCGTCCGCGGCACCCATCCCGTATGCCGTGTCCAGACCGAAGGCGTGGAAGCCGAAGTAGACGGCGCCGCAGTAGCCGGCCCAGATCACGGCGCTCCAGAAAATGATCAGCACCACTCCAAGCTTGCCACCGAACGTGATGCCGGAACGGAAGTCGTTGAGCAGGCCGGTCAGCTTGGCAACGATGCGTCCCGGGACGATGCGCCCCAGGCGGGCAAGCACCTGCTCGCCAAGGCGTGTCTTTACCAGCAGCGCAACGATCAGCACGATCGCCAGCAGGGGGAGGATGATCGAGAGAAGGATCCCGGTGGAGGAGTATCCCACGAAGACTTTCTGGAGGCGCTCGCTGGAGACGAGGAGAAGTCCCACGAAGATTGCGACCAGGGAGAGGCCGTCAAGCACGCGCTCCACGAGCACGGTGGCAACCAGGCCGCTCATCGGCCTGCCGTCACGTTTGGAGAGGACATAGGGGCGCACCAGTTCTCCGCTGCGCGGGATCACGTTGTTCATCAGGTAGCCGATGATCGTGGCGGAGAAGGAGTCCAGCAGCTTGATCGATCCCCCCTGCGGGATCAGCAGGCGCCAGCGATGCGCGCGCGCAAGATGTGCGCCGAGCGTGCAGCATACCCCGGCAGCGATCCAGCCTGCGTGCATCTCCACCAACGCGCGGCCAAGGCCTGCCCAGTCGATCATTCCCACGACGTACCAGACCGAGAGTCCGAGCACGACCAGCACAACGGCGAAGCGCACCAGCCGTTTGCGGCGGTCGTTGCCGGGTGAAGGTGCATCGGAGCGGGAGGTGGAAGCGGTCATCGGTTGGGTCCGTAATGCGACGGGGGCCCTGCAGAGGCCCCCGCGGTGTCAACATGTGCGTACGCCTACCACTTCAGCAGATTGACCTCGTCCAGGTAGACCGTCTGCTTGTTGCGGAAGAGCGCCAGTACGATGGCCAGGCCCACGGCCGCCTCTGCCGCCGCTACGGTCATCACCATCAGCACCATGATCTGCCCAACCATGTTCCCGAGGTACTGGCTGAAGGCGATCAATGTCAGGTTCACCGCATTGAGCATCAGCTCGATGCACATGAAGATGATGATGGCGTTGCGACGCGTGATAACGCCAACGGCGCCGATCAGAAAGATCACCGCGCTCAGTACCAGGTAGTATTCGATCGGAAGAGAAAGCATGGTTGATCCGGTTGTCAGTCGTTAGAGTAGAGCCTGCGACGTTGTTCCTGGGCCGTTGCCAGGATATGGCATTATGGTGATGAGTGTCGAACACCCATCACGCATACCTCATCGCTTCATCTTCTGCGCAGAAGGTCCGGGTTATGAGATACCGCAATTCCCCATTCGTAATGCGCCATTCTCCATTCCCAATCCTCACGCTACACCAGATGGCGCTTGGTGAGCACCACGGCCCCTACGGCCGCGGCAAGGAGCACCAGCGAGATCATCTCGAAGGGGAACACATACGTGGTGAAGAGCGCCTTCCCCACGGACTCGATGGTTCCGTTGTTCAGTGCGGCGGCCGCTGCGTCGCTGGCGTGCGGGCGAACGGCGCGGGTAACGGCGAAGATCAGCGCGCCTCCCAGAAGCATGGAGAGGGCGATGCCCGATGTCTCCCGCTTGGTGACCTTTTCACTCAGCGACTGCTCGTCCCCCAGGTTCAGAAGCATGATCACGAACACCACCAGCACCATGATGGCCCCGGCATACACCAGAACCTGAACCACCGCCATGAACTGCGCATGGAGCAGGAGGTACAGCCCGCCGAGCGCCATGAAATGCATCACGAGGAACATGGTGGCCGCGATCGGACTCTTCCGGGAGACCACCATCAACGCGCTCACGACGGCGAGAAGGCCCAGGACAACGAACAGTATCAACTCGATGTTCATGCAGGTCAAGGAATTACGAGTGTCGAACCAGTGTCGGTTGAGATCGATTGACAGCGTGTGCATGCCGAGCCGCAACACGGCTTCGCGCCCCGGTGTCTCAGGAATCGCCGGGCGATTCGCCCCCCTCGGGGCCGTAGAAGAAGACCCAGAGGGCGAGATTCTCGGAGAAGTTCTCGAAGCGATGCACGGTCCCGGCCGGCACGAAGAGAACGTCGCCGGGCCCGAACGGTGTGTGCTCGGAGCCGCAGCGGAACCACCCTGTGCCCTCCACCACGACGTAGATCTCGTCACGGGTGTGCGGGCTCTGAGGGTCGGTGCCGCGGGGAGCGTAGAACTCCACGGCAAGCGTGCCGTGCGAAAATACGGAAGCGAACCGCTCGCCCAGCGGTCCGGGAAGTTTTTGCAATGCCTCTTCTGCTCGCAGGCGGGTCATGATGTCGGGCCGAAGCGTTCCCGGGCCGGCAACCGTCGGCTTCGTGTGCGGCCATGCGCCGCGCACTGCGGTTGCACCGGCCGCTCGAGCCGCCGGCGGCTATGGGCGCCGGCGGGCTATGGGCGCAGGCGGTCGATAGTGCGCGGGAACGGGATCGTTTCGCGAATGTGCTGCGTGCCGCACATCCATGCAACCATCCGCTCCAGGCCCATGCCGAATCCGGAGTGCGGCACGGAGCCGTAGCGGCGAAGATCGAGGTACCACTCGAACGCCTCCATCGGCAGCTTCTCGTGCTCGATGCGATGCACCAGAACGTCGATGTTCTCCTCGCGCTGCGAGCCGCCGATGATCTCTCCATATCCCTCGGGTGCGATCACGTCCATCGCCAGCACCACGCGCGGATCGTCGGCGTCGCGCTTCATGTAGAAGGCCTTCACGGCCTCCGGATACTTCGTGATGATGAGCGGCCGGTCGTAGTCCGCGCTCACGGCGGTCTCGTGCGGTGCGCCGAAGTCCTCCCCCCAGGGGATCGGCTGGCCCTTCTGCGCAAGCACCTCCACCGCCTCGGAGTAGGTGATGCGCGGAAAGGGCTTCTTCACGGCCTCGAGCTTCGCGATGTCGCGTTCCAGCCGGTCCAGTTCCGGGCGGCAGTCCGTGAGCACGCACTCCACGATATAGCAGATGAAATCCTCTGCAAGTTTCATGTTCCCTTCCAGGTCCATGAAGGCAACCTCGGGCTCCACCATCCAGAACTCCGTCAGGTGGCGTCGCGTGGCGCTCTTCTCGGCACGGAACGTGGGGCCGAAGGTGTACACCTTTCCGAACGCCATGCATCCGGCCTCGCCGTACAGCTGCCCGGTCTGCGCCAGATAGGCCTGGCCGAGATCGAAGTACTCCGTAGCGAAGAGTGTGCTTGTTCCCTCGCCGGCATTGGCCGTGAGGATCGGGGAGTCCAGCAGCGTGAAGCCGTGCGAGTCGAAGTAGTCGCGGATGGCCTTCACAACCCGGTGACGCACGCGCAGGATGGCATGCGGACGCGATGAGCGCAGGTAGAGATGCCTTTGCGAGAAGAGGAAGTCCACGCCATGTTCCTTCGGCTGGATCGGATAATTCTCCGAGCGGCCTTCCATCCGGAAATCACGTGCATCGAGCTCGAACACGTCGTCGTGCTTCGGGTGCTTCGTCACGATGCCGGTGACGTACAGACTGGACTCCTGCGTGATCTCCTCCTCGAATCGCTCGAAGGAGTTATTGATCGATGTCTCCGCACCGAAAACGCACTGCACCGTGCCGGTGCCGTCGCGCAGTTCGAGGAACTTGAAGCGCTTCTGCGGACGGGTGTTGTAGCACCATCCGGCAACGGTGACCTCCTGGCCAACGTAGTC
The DNA here is from genome assembly GCA_035549015.1 of Kapaibacterium sp. (SeqCode). Lineage (GTDB taxonomy): Bacteria > Bacteroidota > Ignavibacteria > OLB7 > OLB7 > JAFDZV01. The sequence goes on along the minus strand of DASZRW010000019.1, from coordinate 186,965 downwards.
CTTGAGCGAACGAACCTCTACACGGGACTCGGACATGACTTATATATGTCGTGGCCGGGCGGATGCTGCCTGCCAGGCAGGCAGCGGCTTCGCACGGCGGGTTATCGAGATTGAAAGAGGGGGCAAATCTAGCGACGCAGGGGGGATTGGGCAAAACGATGTGTGATGAGCGGTGGAATGTTGTCCGATGCAAACCCGGCTTCCCTGCGGGCGCACCCGTGCCATCGCCCGCCCGGCATCCGGCGGGACGGACCGCATGCCGTCAGGCCCGGAGCGGCCATCCGGCCGAAAGGATCGTACTGCGATGTTACCGGAGGCTCTCGCGAAACAGGTCCACCTTCAGTTGCAGCGTCTGGATCTTTCCGATGATCTCCCTCCGTTCGGTCGGGTTCTCCAGGGTTGCCAGTTCTTCCTTCAGGGCGGCGATCTGGTTCAGCCACGCCACCTCCTCCGGAACATAGCCGGCATTCTTCAGCATCGTGAAGGCGATCCGGTATTCCTCCGGTGTCCCATCGTAGGCCGGAAGCTTCAGCGGCCTGCCGGCTCCCTTGAGATTATCGAACAGCCCGCGCTCGCGGGCCTCGCGGATCTTCGCCTCGAGATGGTTTTCCATTGCCGTGCTCCGGGGATTGAACGTGAATGAAGGATGATTCTGGTACACGATGGATCGTTGGAAGTTTCGTCGTAACATAGACTGAAACGGAAGGAGGCACCACCCCGCATCCGATCCCGACGACGCGCATCCTGCGTAGGCCCTCAAGTTCACGGGGCAGTGCCTGCTTGATCATCAACACACAGGGAGCATTCTCGATGAGTTCCAGGTACTATCTGCCGATCGTTGCAGCGGCGATTGCAGTACTCAACATTTCAACTGCCGCAGCGCAGGGGGGGCTGCACCCGCTGGCAATGGCTGCGGCGCCCGGGCCGCCCACCAAGTCCGTGGAGGCCGTGAAGAAGGCGCTGCTGAAACTGAAGGGAACGATGAAGGATCCCACCGCACAGTTGCGCCTGCAGGGAATCATCGACAAGCTCTCCACGTACGAGGACATCGATGCCGTGCGGGCCGTGGCGGACACGATCGGCGATGAGCGCGTGAAGGGGGAGCTGAACAGCATGATCGATGAGCTTCAGGGAAGCGCGGAGAAGGCTCTGCAGCTTTCCGGCGATCTGCTTCTGAAACCCACGCATGCGGCGGGCGACGCAGTGATCTCCCCCGCGATCACTGCAAACTACGATATGCACGACACCGTCAACGGCGGGTTCTTCAACGAGACCCGTATCGGCTACAACGTTCACTTCGAACTCCAGTCCGCGAGCTCCTCGGCCGATACGATCACGCTCCTCCGGAATCTGCTCTCCAGCGGCTCCGACGGGCGCATCGAGCTCAGCTTCCGCGCGGGCCTCGGCGATACATGGAAGGCCGGCTTCCGGCTCAATGCGAATGCCGGCCTCTCATGGGTTGGAGGGCGCTCCGTCGATACCAGCGTCATTACCGGTTTCGCGTACGGCACCGGGAGCCTCTCGCTTACCGCCTGGCTGAACCCGCTCTACGCAGGGCTTGCGTTCGAGGCGCACGGCGTCTCCGTACAGGCCCGCAATGCGCTTACCCGCGAGCTGAACGGTGCGTGGGGGGTGAATGCCAACATCGTGCTCAAGCTTCAGAACGATCTCTTCCTTCAGGCGAGCTATCTGCTGGATACCAACCGGCCGATCACCAGCGGAGAGAGCTTCCAGATGCGCTTCGTGAAATCGTTCTCCCCGTTCTGATCGGGACCACCGCTGGTGCGGGGAACGACATCGGCTCCGGACGCTCAACCGCAGAACGTTGCGCCGTCCTTCCATTCTCTCTCTGTAGCTCGCTGCCGTACTACCGCGCTGCGTGAATGGTCGCGGAGAATACTCCGCAACCGCGAAATGTGTATGGCCGGGCGCGCGCGGACTGTATGCCGATGCCGATCAGCGAAGCCCCACCCCTCATCGCGACAAATACCCCGGGCCGCAACGGTCCGGCATTCTCACGCGGCACGGTCTGGCGGAGTATACCTGGTGACTGCATGTGCGATATCGCAGGGAACGGGCGGAACGCCCGGCCATGCCGGAGATGGCCCCGCATCGCGGGCACCCGTCCGTAGCAGACGCCATGCAGCTTCCGGCAGCAGGCGCCGGCGTTGATGCCGAAGGTTGCGTACCGTGATTCCGGCCGCCAGCCGAAGGCCGGGGAGCATACAGGCCGGGAGCGGTGCGCCGCTGTGCGGCCCGGCGGCCGGCAGAAGATGATGGAGCTGCAAACGGCACGCCGCCGTGCGGCGTGCCAGAGAGTGATCCGGTTGAAGGCCGATTGCGATGCCGCCCATCCGTGTCCGGTGCATCTGCCGGCGGTCGGTGCATCCGTTTCCGTCACTACAGTCCACTAGGTACTATCTAGGTAAGCACCTCCGAAGCGGACGAGGATAGTTTGCAGGCGTCGGAAGGCCACGGCACAACTGCCTGCCGCTCTTCCGGCGCCGCAGACATGGGACGTGCCGGTGAATCCCGGCTCATACCATGGGCGGGGTGTTCCCGCGGCTCGCGGCAATCGAACCATCGATCACATCATTCGGAGAAACACGATGTCCAGTCCCTCTCTTCCACCATGGACCGGCGGCACCGGTTCTGTTATCCTCAAGACAAACACGACCACCACGGAGAATCTGGAGCCGAGCGGCCTCACGTTCGTTGCGAACAGCGGGCATCACTGGCTGTATCTGGCGAGCGACGACGGCGAGGCCGCATGCCTCAGCTCGCAGAACGGAAGCAGCTAGGAGGTGCAGACGATCGGAACGGGAAAGGACTATGACTTCGAGGCGATCACGACGGTGAACGGGACAACCTCCGTGCTGATCGGTGTGGAGGGAGCGAAGGAGAAGAGCGCTCCGTACACCAATCCGAGCCTCAAGGAGTACACGATCACCAACACATCCAGCACGAACTTTCTCTCCGATTCGGGGAACTCGTGGTCGCTGGGAGGGATGCCGCTGGCAAGCAACGCCGGAATGGAGGCGTGCACCTACGTTCCGTACTCTGCGTGCCCTCAGACATGGGACGTGCCAACCGGCCACAACGGCTACTTCTTCGCCGCAACACAGCAGGCGCCCGGCTCGATCTTCATCTACGATCTTCCCGCGGCAAACGGCGGCCATCAGACCGTGAGCACGTTCAAGTACCGCCTCGATCCGCCGCTGGTGCAGGCGTACAAGATCTCCGACATGTTCTATTCCTCCAACCAGAACATCCTCTACGTGCTCTTCGACGATCAGAGCACGAGCAACAACACCACGACCTACTTCAGCGTACTGCAGGGGCTGCGCGCCAACTCGGAGCAGTTCCTGAGTCAGGGTTACATGCAGGCACCGTACTGTGGATGCGAGGGAGTGGCGGAATACAGCGGTGATCTCTACCTGGGTCTGGATCAGAACGGCTCGCAGAAGAGCCAGAACGGGCTCAACTACAACTACGTCTACAAGTACGCGGACTTCTCCATCTAGGCAGATCCGGAGCGGCGCACTGCTGCCGATCCGTGGCGCCCCGCCTTCGCCGAAGCGTTCGGCAATCACCGGCGGGGCGTTCGCCCGACATGTCTGCTACGCGATCAGTGCGAACGGAACCGGACGGAGAGGATGCCTCCGTCCGGTTCAATTCCATGCGCCGGGTGTGAGCGGGATGGTTCCCGAGCCCGGGCGGTTCAGGCTTGCATGCATCGTGTGATACTGCGCTGCCGCCTGGGCCGCGCTTCGCACATGCTGATCGGCGTCGTTGAGGCCGGCACGCACAAGCTCCTTGCACTCGGCATCCAGCGTCCAGCGCTGAACGTGGGTGAGCGAGGTGAGAGCCGCCTTGCGCATCATCACGGTATGATGCCGTGCATGGCGTTTGATCGTTTCCAGAACGCCCGGCCGATTCAGCTTGCCGATGTGGTGCAGCGCAACGGCACGCGCAATCTCCTCGAGATCGTGGTGGCCGTCGCTCCCGGCCTCGCTCTCGCTCTCCTGAACCGCCATGCTCTGCGATTCCCCCATGAGAAGAAGCGCGTACAGCTCCTCCAGATGCTCATCGCTCCCAAGCATTCCGATCGCGTTCACGTTCACCGGATGCGGCCGCGTGTGGAAATCCAGCATGATGGCCGGCATCAGCTCGCTCATCTCCATCTCGATCGCTATCTGCAGCGCCGCGAAGCGGAAGTGATCGTTGCGGATGGCGTCGGAGAGCACCTTGCGGGTAAGCCGTGTCATGAACACCCGGCCGGCCTGCTCGAACAACTCCTCGCGGCGCGACCATGAGGGGGGAGCCTTGTCCAGCAGGCCGCCCAGCGTGTGCATGGCCGTTATCAGCTCTATCGATCCTTCCGACGCCCGGGCCAGACGGAGGTAGGCCATCACCAGACTCTCCCCATCGTCCAGTTGCAGGAGCAACTGTTCGTTCGCCTCCCCCTCGCCGGCAAGCGCGGAGATCAGGGCGAAGAGCGCACGCGCCAGCACCGGATCGTTCTCGGCATCCTTCAGGCGGGCCCGTATGTCGCAGGCCTGCACCAGCGTTCGTGCAACGTCGCCGGCTGCGCTCCGGCCGTTGGCAACGCCGTGCACGAACAGCTCGCGGCTGATCGCGGGATCGGCGGCAAGGCCGGGATCGCGCGCAACGGCGTTGAGCACCTGGAAGAACCCCCAGCCTTCGGTGACCGGAATCAGGCGCAGCAGGTCACTCGTTGCATGCGGGTAGACGGACCGCGCGTGCTGCAGCACGATGCAGACATAGGTAGTGAACTCCGAGTGGCGCGCCAGTTCCGGAATCCACGGCTCCTGGTGCGGGTCGAGGCGCAGCCCGGAGATCAGGATTCCCCACTTGACGGCATTCAGATCGCTGCTGTGACAGGCCATTGCGGCGAAGAGATCCACTACGCGGTCCGTGATCTGGTTCAACGGCAGCGATGCCAGTGCGGTGCGGAAGTGATACGGGGCCGAGATGTTTCGCACATTCTGCTCCAGCACGCGCCAGTCGTCGATCCAGCCCTTGCGTACGGCCAGGACCGCGGCGCAGAGCATGTCCGCATCGGACTGCGCTGCACGCGCCTCCTCGAAACGAGCCTCGCGCACGCCGGGGAAGTAGTAGGTGCCCGGCTGTGATGTGGAGATCAGCGGGAACCCTTCGTAGCGAAGCGGCCCCTGCGGATGCTCCCGGATTGCAACGCGGATCCGTTCGAGATAGGAGAGATCCTCCTGAGCAGCAGCCATCGGCGTGCGCGCCAGACTCCGGGCAATACGGAGTAACTCCGCATGCCGTTGAAACTCGACACTGCGGCGACGCTGCATCACGGACTGGATAATGAACCAGACCGTGATGAGAATGGTGGCGATGATTGCAAATTCCTGGTACATCCCTACAGTACTACGAACGGTTGCCGTGTTCAGATCTGTTATCCGTTTTCCGGGCCCATCTCATCCTCCAGTCCCAGCACCTGCACGGTCTCGTCGGCAGTGATCCAGAGGCTCATCTCGGTTCCTTCCAGTGCGTTCCGAAGCAATTGCCTGCACTCCTCATCGATCAGCTCGACCGGCAGGTCGCGCATTGCCATCAACGCGGCGGAGCGAACGAACGGATGATAGTCCGCGCCGGCGGTCACGATCCATCGCCGCGCCTCCTCGTTCCCCAACGTGCCGATGTTCGTGATGATAGCGCCGTACACCGTTGTCCGCTCGAAACGCTTGTCGTCGTATCCGTCGATCGCGGCTCCCTCCTGCTCCGGCTGCACGTCGTCCGCAGGCTCCGCGTCGTCGAAGAATCCGGCCGGCTCGCTCTCCTGCGCGGTCTCCGCTCGTTTCGCCTCCACCTCCATACCGTATGCGGCACGGGCCGCAAGCTCATCCGGACCCGGGAGCAGCTCCAGCAGCGTGCCGGCCGTGTTCTCGTTGCCGATCACCATCAGGGTGGTGATGGCCAGCGTGCTTGGATCGGCCTTGCAGAGGGCAGCCACGGATGCATACAGCTCCGTAATATGCAGATCGTGGATGATGGAGAGGGCGATCACGCGATGCTCCGGATCGGCAAGTGCCTCGCCGAGCAGCGAAGGGGAAATCTGCTCCTCCATCATATTCACCGCCGTTGCCACCTGCTTCTCCGTCAGGAACTGGGCGCCTCCATGTGCGCCGGACATCTCCCCGGCATCGATGGCGTCCAGATCGCTCGTGCCGCCGAGCACGTAGAGCGCCTCCATTGTTTCGATCGAGGGGGGCATCCTCCGGATCAACGCCAGCACGTTGTCCACCTGCGTCCAGGCTCCGGTGGCCCAGGAGCTCTGCCGGTTGAGGTTGTTCGCGAACGCGCTCGCCACAAGCCAGCGCAGAATCGCAAGGGCTAGCTCCGGATCGTTTCCCGCAAGCGCACCCTCCACCAGTGAACGGGGATCGAACGACGTATCGAGCAGTGCTGCGATTGTGGTCCGTGCAGGCCCGCCGTTGCGCATCCCATGAATCACCAGCGACCGCCAGCCGGCCGCATCCACCCGGCCCTCCAGCAGCGACCGCACAAGCTGCGCAATGCCCCATCCTCCCGTGATATGCAGGAGGCTGAAGGGGTAGAAATCGTCATCGGCGGGAGCCTGGCCCGGGGCGTCGGCCTCATCCTCAGGCTCGGAGCCGTCCACGTCAGAATGCGCTGCATGCGGCATCTCCTCCTCTGCGGCTGTATCGCCGTGCCCGCCGCCGCGTGTCTCCATCGCACCAAACGCGTACGGTGTGAACTCGGCGTGCCGGATCAGAAGAACCAGCAGTTCATCCACCGATGCATCCTCATCGAGTGCGCCGAACACGATCCCCCACTTGACGCCGTTATAGCTGGTGCCGTTGCGTGCGAGCTGCGCGAACACAGCAGTAACCCGGGGGGTAAGATCGCCGGTATCCAGTTCATTCAGCGTCCGTTCCAGATGCGACGCCGCATCGACATCGCATACCACGCCGTCCAATTCCTGCCACGACGTGATCTGCCCGTCGCGGACGGCGAGCACCGCCTCCGCGACGTCGCGCCATGTCTCGTCGTCCGGATCGGACTCGCCCCGAAATGCATCCCGTGCTCCGGGATGGAAATGGTATGCCGGATCGGCGGCAACCACCGGCGGGAACGGCGAATAATCCAGCAACGCGTCCGGATTGCGCTCCACCTGTTCGGCTATCAGGCTCGCGAGCGAAGCGGCGCCGGCCTCGGCGCCGGATGGGGCGGCCGGGTGGTAGATGTCCGATATCGGGACCATGTCCGAATGGAAGGTCCGGATGCGAAAGAGTTCAGAGGCTATTGGTGCCATGATGTCTATGGTGCCTGCGTTGGTTGTTGCGACGGTCGGGGGATTGTGACACATTCGCGGCCGCTGTGGGCGGTGCCGCGCGACCGCGAAGATAACAACCCGCAACATCCCACTCGCTTTTCCGTCACAATGGCGCCCATGCCGAAGTGCATCGGCGCCGTCCTCTACGTCGTGCCCCCGGGCGAACGAGGCAACGCTGTCATCCCTCTGCATGAACTCCGTTACGAAATGAGCGCAACGGATTTCGGTAGATTGGCGCTCCAACAATCGCTCAGACTTCATGATTCCAGCATCACGAACCATCATGGCGCGGGTTTTCCCTGCGCTTGTTCTCCTACTGCTGCTCGCCGGAACCGCTCTGGCGCAGAACCCGCGCGGCCGCGGCATGGGCCCCGGCGGAGCCAACGCCCCGCAGGGAACCATTACCGGGTCCGTGCGCGACAGCTCCAACGGCGAGCCGCTCTATCGAGCATCGGTTTCCATTCGCCGCATGAGCGATTCCGTTCTCGTCACCGGCGCGATCACTGAACGAGACGGGAGCTTCAGCATAGCCGGCGTTCGCCCCGGAAGGTATTTCGCACGCATCGCATTCGTGGGATTCGTGACGCGGCTGATCGGCAACCTGGAGGTTGCCGCCAACGGCACGGTGGATCTCGGGAAGGTGATGATGGTGACGAACGCTGCCCTCGGCGCGGAGGTGACGGTGAACGCGCAGCGCGACTTCATGACACAGGCGATCGACCGGACAATCTACAAGACCGCCGAGTTGAAGGTTGCCGCCGGGGGATCGATCTCCGATCTGTTGCGCAACATTCCGCAGATCGACGTGGATCCGGACGGCAACGTGAGCCTGCGCGGCAGCCAGAATGTGGTTGTCCAGATCAACGGGCGCCCCACGATGGTGACCGGGACGATGCTGGCCGAGTTCCTTCGGGGCCTTCCGGCCGACGCGGTGGAGCGTATCGAGGTGATTCCCAATCCCTCGGCCAAGTACGATCCGGACGGCATGAGCGGCATCATCAATATCGTCCTGAAGCAGAACAGCGAGCTGGGGCTGAGCGGCGGCGTGAACGGATCGATCGGCACGCACGACAACTACAGCATCGGCGGCACGATCAACTACGGATCGGGGCCGTGGAACATCTTCGCCAACTACGGCTTCAACTACAGCGATCGTGCGAATACCGGCAGCTACTCGCGCGAGGCGCTGATCCCGGACCAGGTGCCGGTGCTGGAGCAGACATCGGATGAAAGCAATCGCACGCCGTTCAATCTGCTGAGCACGACGATCGACTACAAGATCAACAAGGAGCATACGATCACGCTCGCCGCCACCGGAAGCATCCGGGCGCAGAACGAGACGCAGTTCACCAATTACGATGAGCGCGACACGAATCACGTGCTCACGCGCCGCTACGATCGTTCGGCCGCAATTACGGGAGACGGCACGAACGCCGATGTGCGGCTGAGCCACAAGTGGGTGATCGATCCGGCGCGGCAGGAACTCTCCAGCGAGGTCCGCTTTTCCAGCGACCGGAGGGTGGAGAACAGCGCGTTCACGAACCGGAATCTGGCGCTGGATGGCGGAAGCACCGCGGACGCACCGGGGCTGCAGAACACGGTGGGCACAACGCGTAATCGCTCGCTCGCGTTCCAGACAGATTACACGATGCCGCTGGGCTCGGCAACCAGAATGGAGGCAGGGTACAAGGGCGATCTCGAGATGATGAACGATGATTTCTCATCGGAGTCGTTCGACTACACGAGCAATCTCTTTCAGCCCGATGCTGCCCTGAACAATACGTTCGACTATCGCAGAACGATACATGCCGTCTACGGTACGCTGGGGCAGGACTTCGGGCACATCAGTGCGCAGGCCGGGCTTCGCGCGGAGCAGGCGTACACCACGTTCGACATGACGACCACGGGGCAGACGTATCACAACGACTACTTCAGTCTCTTCCCGAGTGCCTTCCTGATGTACAAGCCGGACGACGATCTTCAATTCAAGGCCAGTGTCAGCCGGCGTATCAACCGGCCATCGACGCGTGCACTGAATCCGTTCACGAACGTGGAGGACCTGCACTTCCGGCGCACCGGCAACCCCTATCTGAAGCCGGAGTACACCAGCGCCTACGAGTTTGCGACGACGCTGTTTGCCGACAAGACATCGATCACACTCACGGCATTCTATCGCCATACCACCGATGTGATGCGCCAGTATGGGTATACCGATACCGCGGGCGTCACGTACCTGACCTGGGCAAACTTCGCCACCAACAGCACGTACGGCGGTGATCTTACCGCTACGGTCCGTCTGGGGGACTGGTTCAACGGGTTCGTGTTCGCGAGCGCCTATCAGAACGTGACCGATGCCAGCAACGTGGACACCACGTTCAGCGCGAACGGGCTGCAATGGATGCTTCGTGCGAACGGCAACGTCACGATCGTGCCGGGGCTCGACCTGCAGGCCACGTATTTCCTGCATCCGGCGGCGAACATAGAGGGGGCGCACATGGGGACGATGCAGGGTATGGATGTGGCATTGCAGCAGAAGCTCTTCAACGACAAGGGGCGTATCGGCCTTCGGCTGAGCGATCCGTTCAATACGCAGAAGTTCACGATATCGCGCATCGATCCAACCGCCCACACGGAAGTCGAGCGGAAGTGGACATCGCGCATTCTGGCCCTGACATTCAGTTATACGTTCGGTGCGCCGGACCGGAATCAGCGCCAGCGCCAGCAGCAGCCCGGCAACAACAACCCGAACATGATGGACATGGAGTAGGCGCAGGTCCTGCAGGCGGCAGGGCTTCAGCCTGCGCCGTCCGCGCCCGCCCTGCATATGCCGCGAACGAACGCGCATCATGCAGTCCGGAAGGGTGAGTAACGCGAACGGCCCGTTCCGCAGGAAGTGGAACGGGCCGTTGCACACATACCTCCATCGGCGAATTATTTCGCGGGCCGTCCGAAGACAACGATGGAGAAGGGGCGCAGCACCGTGTTGCCCTGCAGGTTCTCGATCCTCACCACCACCACATTCTCATCGTACACGCCCGTGGCCTGGTTGCGCCGGAACGTCCATGTAGGAATGGCCGGAGTGGTATCCACGGTCTGGCCGCCGATCGTTATCGACGGAGCGATCTCGGGGAACTGTGCGGAGCCGCCCTGCACGGGGCGTGCGGAGTTGTCCAGTGTGATCTCGTACGTGCCGTTGACGATCGCGACGGAGGTGATGCCGAAGTCGGCGGCAATATTCCCGTCGATGCCGATCTGTCCCCAGGCGATCGCGGAGTTGTCGCGATAGAGTGCTCCGGCAACGGGTGCGGCGGAGTTGCCGGCCGTGTCGCCAACGATCACGTGTCCGGACGTGCTGTCATTTCCGTTGCTGACAACGGCGAACGGCGTGCCCTTCACTGCCAGCCCGATCTGGGTCTTCCCGCCGTTGATAACCGCCGGCGTTGCAAGCGCGTGTGCCGTGTCGGCATAGGTGGCGGTGACGGCGCTCGCGGCCGTTGCGGCGCTGTCGGCATCGTGGGCCCGCGCGGCGGAGTCCGCCCCGGCGGCCCTCAGGGAGTAGGGGGAGGAGCGGAGGATGAAGCGGGGCGAGAGTTCGGCCCTGCCGTCGATCGCGACGCCCATCCAGAGCTGGCGATCGAACGGAATGGTTGCCGGGATTCCTCCGGTGGTGCCGCCGCCGATCGCCACCGTGAAGATGCCGTCCGTGAAGTTGGCATCCTGCGTTTCATCGAAGATCGCCGTGCCGCCGGATGCCTGCGTATAGAGCCGGAGGCGCATGCTGTGGCTCCCCTGGAGGAGCCCGGATGCACCCTTGATCCGTCCCTGATAGTTGATCGTACGCGGCACCTGCGCCATGGCGGTCGCGGCGGCGAGCGTCGCGAGGGCAAGTACGGTTGAAATCGTCTTCATGGTCGTTCCTCGATCTATGCGTTTTGATTCGTACATATCCATGTTCAATCGCGCAGGGCACTGCCGCCGCGCCGGGTTGCGTATCGTGACCGTTACTTCATATAGCGTATCAATCGCGCGGACTGATCCTGGCCGTTGATTGCCAGTGTGACCATGTAGCATCCCGGCGCCACATTCTCCGGTTTCCACGAAACGCGGTGATTGCCGGCCTCCACGCGGGCATCCAGCAACGTTCCCACGAATGCGCCCGTGATGTCGTAGACGGCCAGGTGCACATGGCCGGTCACTGCAACGGTCACGCTGATATCCACCATCGTGGTGAACGGCTCGGGGGCGGTGCCGGTGATGCCGGCGGCCGCATCGGGCGGCATGGGCGTATCATCCTTCACCCCTCCCACCGGACCGATCGGCGTGGTCTGCCAGAAGCCGGTCCAGGTTGTGCCGTTGTCGATCGTGTTGATGCTGTCGCTCGCCGTCGGCTCGCCGATGGTCGAGTACATGGTGCCGCTGCCGTCGTAACTCCGTACATCTCCTCCGTTGGAGGTGATGGCCGTATCGATGGTTGTCTGCGCCAGGGCCGTGCCGGCCGATGCCAGCATCAGGAGCAGCCCGCCGAGAGCGGGGAGCAGCGGATGCCGTTGCTGTCTGTTGTTGTTCGTTTTCATTGGTAAGGTTCTCCGTGCGTTTATCGTTACATGCACGGTACAGTCTAGAGGCGGCACCTAAAGTGTTCTTAAAGGGGAAGATTCTTTTTCTCCGGACCATTCGCCGACGCTCTGTGCCCATCTGAAACGGCCAAATGATTGCGGCTATTTCTCAAGCGGGAGCAGTGTGCGGCCACGGCAGGTCAACATACTGTCCGGGCAATGCTACTACCCGATGCCCTACTCTGCAACGCATTCCCAAACAACGCCAAATCCCGGCATCCGGTCAGAGGGTCATCACGCCCCGATCGAGACGTCCGATTTCATTCATTCCAACTTCCATTTGCAGGAGGTCGATATGCGACAGATTCTCATCGCCACGATTGCATTGCTCTTCATCGCTGCCGCGGCACAGGCACGCGTGGTCACACTCAATGCCACCGTGCACGACAGCCAGGGAAACCTGGTAACCGGCTCGCACGACGTCACCATCAAGGTTTATGCGTCCGCAACGGGAGGCTCGCCGGTCTGGGCGGAGTTCCACAGTAGCGTGAGTTTCTCCAGCGGCCAGATTTCGCTCAGTGCCGGAAGCCTCAGCAGTGCCGGCATTCCGGACGGATGTTTCGACGGCAGCCACTACTTCACGCTCTCGGTAAGCGGGATCGGCATCACCGAGCTTGAGCCACGGGTTAACACGCTCGACAACGGAGCCACCTGGACCGGCTTCTGGTGAGATCGATCGGTTCAATGAACGTGGATGCCATTGTCTCAATAGCGCCGTTCCGGTTCACCGGGCGGCGCATCCTATTCCGGGAAGCCGGCAACAGCCGCTCATGGACCTACCGCGGAAGTTCCGGCATATCGAAGGTCGCGGAGCAAATTCGGCCACGACATGCGGGCTGCGCGCGCAGGAGTAGGGTTGCGAGCGCAATCGTGAGTCCGTCCGGCAACGTTCGCCGGCCAACAACGTGTCTGCGGGACACAACTCAGTAACAACGGACAGGGCATCACATCTCACCCGCGCGAACGCGGGTCATGAGCTCGCTGATGCGCCGTGCCGGGCCGGCGCCGTATGCGTCCAGCGCCGCCTCGTAGCGGTTGAAGTAGCTGAACGCCTCGCGCCGTGCGCCTCGTGCGGCGGCGGAGCGGATCAACGCCTCGTAGGCGCCGTCGTGCAGATCGTCCAGAGCGAGCAGCCGCTCGGCGAGCGGCGGAACGGCGGCGAAGCCATCGCGATCGATCTCCAGTGCTATCAACCGCTCCAGTGCCGTGGCCAGCTCGCCCCGCAGACTCTCGCGCACGGTGTCCACCCACTCCGCGTACATCCCCTCGAGAAAATCGCCCGTGGCCAGATCCAGCGCGGCGCGGTATGCAACGGCAGCGCCGAAATAGACCCCCTCGCCATGCAGCCGGTTTCCCTTCTTCACGTTCTCGCGGAATTCCACCGCGTCGATCGCCACATCGTCGCCGAGCGTGTAGACGCCGTCGCGCTGCTGAACCGTGGTGCTCCCGCCCAGGAACCGGCGGGCATAGGAGAGCGTCGCGTGCAGATTGTTCACGGCCTTGTCCGTCGGCATGTCCGGCCAGAGCAGGTCCGCAAGGCGGTCGCGGGTCAGTTCGCCAAGGGATCGCGTGTCGCCGAGGCGTGCCACTACCAGCGCCGCCACCAGCGTGCGCGTCTTCGATTCCAGCTTTGCACCCACATCCTCCGTCCCTTCAATCCGCAGCGCGCCGAAGGCCCGTAGAATCTGGCGTTGCGGCTGCGTCTCGGTTACCGGTGACGCGGCTTCGCCACTCTCCTCATCGGCGGTATACGGAGGCTTGCCAAGCGACTGCTTGAACCGTGCAAGGCGTGTCTTGGGCAGAAGTGCAGACAGCAGGTCAAGTTGGCGATATGCCATGCCCGTGACAGAGTCCTGAAGTGACTTTGCAATCGACATATCGATAATCGCATACGCCGCATCGTTGAGGTCGCGCTTCTTTCCGTCACTCAACTCGGCACCACGGAGCAGGATGCGAGCCACGCGAAATCCATCTGCACCTTCGATTTCCTCTACCGGCATTGTGTGGCAATGTTCGGCCAATGCCGCGAACTCGGACTCGGACAGCGATTGACTGAGAAGGCGCAGGATCTGGGTCCGCCGCCCCTGTGCAGTACCTGGGTCGCTGAATGCCTCGCCCAGTCCCTCGCAGATGGTATTGATTCTAGTCTCGGCTGTTACGGTGCCGTCCAGATCGCCAAGATCGATGCAGGCTCGCAGTTCCTCGCGCGCAACCTGAAGAGACAGATGCGGAGACTTCCGTCTCTCATCGGGATCCATTTCGTGCGCGAACCGTAGTGAACGCTGCGATTCGCCGAGCAGGTTCCACGCAAGTTGGAAACGATGCTGTGCAATTGTCCATTGCATTCGCGATGATCGCGCCGGCGGAGGAACCGCCCGGAAGTCTGTTTCGAGCTGGGCAAGCTCGTCACGGTGCCCCTCGCCGGCAGCTACCAGCGGCAGATGGAAGTAATTCGTGCTCAGATTTCGATATGCGGGGTAGCGATCGATCAATTGGCGTGCGTCGGTGGCATAACGCCGAACCGAAGCCCAATCGCAGATACCTTGCGCATAGTTCGCCGCATGCAGAAGCAGTTCGTATTCGGTGAAGAGGTCTGCCTCGCGGCGCAGGCGCAGCCCGGTCTCCACCATCTCGCCCGCCTCGGCAACGCGTCCGGCCTGCATCATCGCCGGCAGCAGCACCTTGAACAGAGCGTTCAGCGTCTCGGGGCGCATGCGGTCCATCTCGCCGATGTAGGGGGCGGCCAGATCCAGGCCCTCCGCGAAGTCCCCCCGGCTGAAGGAGTAGGAGGCCACGAGCCGGATCGCCTCCGCGGCGCCGCGGAGTTCGCGGTCGCTCTGCTCGGCGGGAGGCGGCAGCACTTTCAGCAGCTCGTCCAGAAAGCCCTTGGCCCGCTCCGGGTTCCCCTGCGTGAGCGCATCCTTCCAGACCACCACCGCGGCATCGAGCCGGGTCATGCGGTCCTCGGTGCCGGCCGGCGGCACGTTGCCGATGCGATCCAGGACGGATGCGATCTCGTTCGCGATATCGCGCAGCGCCTCGCGCGCGCCGGTGATGTAGAGCCGGTCGCCGTAGACCGCCAGCGCGTCCAGATACCCTCCGGGCAATGCGCCTTCCTCTGCCGCTGCAGGGCCGCCGCTGCGAAACGGTTCCAGTGTCGCGTGGCAGAGCGCAACGAAGGCCTCCGCGTAGATCGGTGAGAGCCTGCGCCCAACGGTGACCAGCCAGGCGAAGAGGCGCGGCCGGTCACCGGCCGGAATTGCCATGGCGTCCAGCGCCTCCAGCGGTGCAACCGTGTAGAGCTCGCCGGTGCCCCGCGTCAGGATGTCCAGCGTGATCCCTGCCAGCTCCGCACGCGTTGCGCCATGCGGCTCCAGCGCAGTGGCCGCCTTCCAGAGGAGGGTATGCGTGAAGGCGAAGCAGACCCGGCCCTCCGTCTCGCGCGCGCCCAGGCGTACGGAGGGTGTGGAGACGGAGACGAAGCCGCCGAGGATCAGGCGTTCGAACGCATGATCGTCCCAGCATCCGGTTCGTTCCGCAAGGGCCCGGAGAAGATCGCGGTTGAACTGCTCGCCGAGATAGGCGGCCAGGGCAAGGATATGCTGCTCCGTATCGGGAAGCGACGCAAGGCGGCCGGAGAATCCGTGCACGCGATCGCCGATGGCGCGCAGGTCATCGTCCGGGAGGGAGGCGGAGCGCCACTCCCACGTGCCGTCCGGTGCGGCAATCAGATGTTCGGTTGCGAGCAGCTCCCGGAATACTTCGCGCAGCGCAAGCGGGAGCCCGCCGGAGAGGGCCGCGATCTGGCCAAGCATCTCCTCCGGCGGCTGCACGCCGAACAGGCTGGTCACCGCCTCGGCAAGGCCGGCGCCATCCAGCGGGCCGATCTCCAGTTCCTGCGGAGGGATGGAGCCGGCGAGCGCGGAGCGGAAGGAGCGGAGCGCCGCGTTCTCCACCGGCCGCGTCGTAGCCACCAGGAGCAGGGGGATCTCCTCGATCGCCGTGACGAAGCGGGAGAGCTCGGAGGATGAACTGAGGTAGTGGAGGTCATCCAGGATCAGCACAACGGGATAACGTCGCGATGCGATCTGTACCGCCTCCACGGCCGCGTCCACCGTTGCAACCGCGCCGTCGCGGTAGATACGGGCCGCCAGGGGGGCGGCGAGCGCCGGGCGCAGCACCTCCAGCGCATTGCTGAGCGGGCCCAGCTCGATCCCCTCCCCCTCGTACCACTTCGCATGCACCACCAGTGAACGCGAGGTCCCCTCGCGCGCGCGGGACTTCAGTTCGTCCAGCAGGCGGCTCTTGCCGACGCCGGCCGGACCGTGCATCCATATCGCGCGCGGCTCCCCCTCCAGCAGGCCCGCGAACGCCTCGAGCACCAGCCCAAGCTCGCGCTCCCGCCCAACGAGCGGCATGATCCCACGGTTGATGAAATCCCTGATCCTCGGCGACATCGATTCGCTTGGTCCTGTGTCCTGATCGACTACATGGGCGTTGACTGTAATGCGGTAATCTACCATTTCCTCTCGTGCTCCGGCAGGTTGCGATTGCGTCCATCGTGCGCGGGCTGCCGCGCCGCACGGCGCCGGGGTGAAGCGCCAGTGCGGCGTGCGGCACGGTTCACGGCACGTTCATGCGCCGTGCGGTGCCCTTGGGAGGAGCGTCAGCCGCCGTCGCCGGCATGGTGCATCGCGCCTCCCGGATGCCCATGGTACGAGGCTCCGCAGGAGGGGCAGTGGACGTGAACCGGGTTCTGCAGGCCGGTTCCGCACGAGGGGCATGCAAGAAGCAGCCGGTGCGAGGCGCACAGGTAGCACTCCGCGGCAGTGCCGCTGTTCAATGCTCCGCAGTCGGAGCAGCGTGCGAAGGTTGCCATAATCGTTTCCATAGAGTAGTTCGTCGGATTCCGACAGAACGGCCGGGGAACACCGTGAGTTCGGGGGATGGAGGGCCGTTCCATTGGAAGCACCAACCGGCATTCAAACTGTGCGTGATGCTTAAAGAGTTCTTAAACGTGACCTCGTGGTCACCTGCTACGATGCGTGAGAGGGCGGACATCGGGTTGCTACAATCTCCTATCTTTGCGGCGCTCGTTGCCGAGATGTCAATCCCCCGCCTCGCGGGGCTCGGAGTTCCAACGGCATGATTTGTGGGAGCGTCCGCTCCTGATTCAATGAAGACAGCGATACTGATTGCCCTCAACGGCGGTCTTGTTTTTCTCTTTGTCTATCTGTGGAAGAAGAAGAACCTTCTTTCATCGTTCCAGGGAGGTCGCTGGTATCTCTCGTGGCTCGCGGTTGGTGTGATCACGCTGATGGACGAACTCACGTCCATCTTCTATGCGCCCTCCGAGGCGCATCGGTTCATCGGCGCGAACGCCATCTTCTTCATCGCCGCTACGTCGGTTGTTGTTCGTCTGCTTTCCACGCGCATGACGGAGATCGCGCGCATCCTGGAGAAGCATGGGGTGCGCGGCGGCGGCGTCTACTCCTTCAGCTATCTCGTGCTCGGGCCGGTGATGTCCTTCGTCGCCGTCTCCTCCATCTTCGTGGACTACATCCTCACGGCCTGTATCTCCACGGTCTCGGCGGTTGAGAACGGGCATTCGATGTTCAGTGCGCACTCGCCATTCTATATCGACTTCGCGTTTCAGATGGTGGTGATCTGGGGCGTCTGCCTGCTGAACATTGCCGGCATCAAGGAGAGCGCGCGCTTCACGTTCGGGGTGTTCACTGCAGCGGCCTTCATTCTGGTGACGCTGTTCGCAAGCGGGGTGATCGACATGCCTGCCGGCGGCTGGCAGACGATGGTGCACAGCGCAACGAACGTTGCATCCACATTTAACAGTACCGATCTTTCCACGCTGTTCCGGGGCGTCGGTGGCATCGTTATCGGCGTCTCCAGCTGTATCCTGGCATACTCCGGCATCGAGTCCGTTGTACAGACCGCGGGCCTGGTGCGAAGCTGGCGCGACATTCACAAGGCATATCTTTTCCTCGGCCTGACCGTTGGCATCGTGACCCCGGTGATCTCGGCGCTGGTGCTTGCGCAGCCCTCCATCGATTTCGCGAAGCATGAGGGAGACCTCATCACATTCTACGCGCGTCTGTTGAACGGTCCATGGTTCGCGATCGCCGTTGGCGCGCTGGCGAGCTTCACGCTGACAATGGCGGTGAACACGGCCTATGTCGCATCGGCCGAACTGGTGGAGCGTGTTGCGCATCGCTACGGCTTCCACTGGATGATCGTGACCAACAGCCGCGGCTCGCTGCATCGCATTCATCTGTTGAACGCCGCGCTCTACACCGCTGTGATCATCATCACCAGCGGCAGCCAGACGATTCTGGCGGAGATGTATGCGGTTGGCCTGGTGGCAAGCTTCGTGATCAACATGGGTTCGCTGCTGATCTATCGATACCGGCGCGGAACGCTGCACGATACAACGGAGAAGGAGGATTACCACAAGTCGCGAGCCGGAACGCTGTTCCTGTTCATTCTTCTGTTCGGATGCTTTCTCTATCTGGCATACGAGAAGCCGTACGGGCTTGCGATGTGGTCCATGTTTACCGTGATCTGCCTGATCATCGGCATTCGCGTTGCGCGGAAGCGTGCGCCTGAGATCGCGCAGCGCGCGCAGTCCAATACGCCGATGGAGATGATCCTCTATCTGGCTGACCACGATACGACGCATTTCGACATCTACTTCCGGCGGCCGACCGAGCTGTTGAGCGTCGTGCCGGGCGCGGCCTACGTCTCCTTCTTCTCGCCGCGGCAGGGAATACCGGTGTCGCAGGGGCCCGGGCATTTCCGGCTGGCGCTGGAGCGCGTTCCTCTACGCGCAGCGATCAAGGGGATCATCGAACTCGTACGCTACGAGTTCCCCGACTACACCGTGACCTTCCACTTCGGGTGGCCGCTCAGTTCGTGGTTCGATCGCATCTCCACAGGTGTGATGGTGCACGGGCTGATGAAGCTGCCGCGTGAATTCCCGGAGTACAACTTCGAGATCGAGTACTACCGGCCACAGCCGGCTCCTGCACAGATTCCTCCTGCGCAGGGGTCGGAGCCCGAGAATCCGGCCTGATGACCGGTCCGGCCTCGTACCGGGCCCGGCACGTCCCGGCCCCGGCGGGATGCCGCGCCGCATCGGCCAGCCGCATCGGCCATTGGAACCGCTCCTCCCGGCGAGTGCTCGGCCAGCCCCGGAGGGAGCACAGCAGAAGGAATGCATCATGAGCAATACGCAGCCGTTGGTGGGAATCATCATGGGAAGCAAGACCGATCTTCCCACCATGAGCCAGGCCGCCGAGGTTCTGGCGGACTTCGGTATCCCCTACGAGATGAAGGTGGTCTCCGCACATCGTACGCCGCTGGACATGGCGGAGTATGGCCGCACGGCGCACGAACGGGGGATTCGCGTGATCGTTGCCGGCGCTGGCGGTGCGGCGCATCTGCCCGGCATGGTTGCGGCGCACTCGCCGCTTCCGGTTATCGGCGTCCCCGTGGTTGCAACGGTGCTGAACGGACTGGACTCTCTCCTCTCCATTGTGCAGATGCCGAAGGGCGTTCCCGTTGCCACCGTTGCCGTTGGCGGCGCACGCAATGCCGGCCTGCTGGCCGTGCAGATATTGGGCGTTGCCGATGAACAACTCCGCATCCGCATGCTGGAGTTCAAGGAGCGAAGCGCGGCGGAATCGCGCGCGCAGAACGACGACCTGAACGCACCTGTGTAGTCCGTCCCCCCAGCGCTCCGGCCGTCGGCAGGGTGTATGCAGTCCCGGCCCCATCGGTTCGTTCACGCGACAACCGCTTCGGCTGCGCAGCGAGGTGTTGCCTCCACGGTTTGTTTCACCAGCCATCGGCATCCTCCCCTGTCGGAACTCGTATGCAGATCGTGGCCCAATTCGCTGCTTCAGATACCACTACAGAACGGCAGGCTTCACAGTACCGCTGTGCACGGCATGCGGCCCCTCGGTGCATCCGTTTCGATGATGCCGATTCCCGGACTGTGGACCGAAGGAGCCGGCATGCGGCGGCGTCGCGTGCGTTTTCCGGCGTCGGCAGACGGGTTTCGCCGGGAGGATGCCGTTCCGGCTACCCTTCACTTTCCTGCATCTCACTGCGATACGATGCTCCGGATGTGCCTCCGCTCCGGCGGCTCGAGGTACACAAACATGTACTGGAGCGATGCCGGTTGGAACTGTAGTTTGCCTGTGGTTCTGGTAATGATTGCCCAACGCTCGCTCGACCCCGGCACGTTTGTGGGCACAGTGTGCCACACCTACCCCCTGTAAAATCCCTGACAGCGGTGAACAGCCGCGCATGCCGGTCGTGCTGCCGTCCGGATCATCGAATGCTGCCGTCTGATTCCGTGGCGCCGAAGGTGATCCGGGCGTGAGCCGGTCTTGACCATGGAGAGCCATGTGATGGAGTCTGAGCGAGCCGAAGCCGAACGGTTGCGAACATTGTATCGCAGCCTACGAAGAGTGCTCCTGCGTGCATATCCTGCGCTCGAGAGCGAAGACATAGATGATTCGATACAGTATGCGATGAACCGCTACTGTGTCAATGTCCCGGACAACGTCCGGCGGTCCGATGCCGCGCTCTTCTGCTGGCTGGCGACGATCGCTCGCAGACGGTTGTGGGCGGAGATGCTCCGCCGCAGAAGGATGGCGCTGCTCGGCGATCGCGACGAGCAGTGGGAGCGGCTGCTTCCCCGTATCGACGATGCCACCGTTCTGGCCTGCACATCGTCCGTTGTGAGGATTCTCTCGCATCTCACGCCGGCTGCCGCCAGAGCGATCTGGCTGCACGATGTGGAGGAGTGGAAGCCATCGGAAATAGCCTCCCAGATGGGATGTTCAACCAATGCGGTGAACCATCGTGTGAAGCGTGCGCGGGTTCGGTTGCGACGGATGCTGCAGGACGATGGTGCATTGTGATTCCGCGGCGGCACCGGCCGGTTCTCCGGTGCTCTCTCCGAACTCGTGCGAGCAACACGAATCCCAGGCTCCCGGATCTGTTGCCTCGAAGCCGGGGGCGGGCGCAGGCCGGCCCCCGGCCCATCTCGTTGCGGTTCGATCCCATGACGGTCCGGCGCGCGGCCGGGCACTTCATGTATCGTGCTGCGATAGTAATCCATGCGATCGATAACGAGTTCAGGATCTCGAGATGGCGGCCATTCCGCCATCATGCGGCTCGAACGCAGCGGGCATGCGTGAGCATGCCCGCTGTCGGGATCGTTCCGGACGCATCACCGATGAATCGCCTGCAGGCCGTGAGCGTGCGGCGATGGGCCGACCGGTCCGGACATCGGTGATCGAACCGGCCTGCGATCGGACGGCATCCACCATCTCCATCTCTTCCTCTTCGCACCGCTTCCTCCCTCAGCGGCAACGATATTCCGCCACACCGGCCTTTTCATGCGGATTTCCAATCGGATGCGTGGGATAAGATTTTTTGTGCTACCACATGTCCTCTTTTGTCTCTCTCAGCGCTCTTAAAATCAACAGGACAGCAGCCGGTTGACGTCCAGTGGTTCAGCTAACGGACAGGCATCCATTCACTATTCCGGATAGGAGAAAACCATCATGCGTTTCTGCTACGAGAGACGAATGGTTGTGCTTTCAGCGCTCCTGTGGGGGTTGTTGACTGCACAGATTGTGCCGTGCGCGGCACTGGCTCAGGGAACGAAGAAGGTCACCAATGGCAAGACCCCGATCCCTGGTTTCCCGAACGATACGATCAAGTTCACGGTGACGTCGCAGAAGCCGCCGAATCCAACCTGCGATACGAACATCGACAAGAAGCTGCAGTACTGGTTCGACATGACGCTCTGCCGCACCAATCACGGCGATACGACGCCGGTGAAGTTCATGATCTGCACGATGTTGAATGTGGATCAGAAGAAGAAGACGATGACGCGGGTGATCATGTACCTGGACAGCGGCAAGTGGAAGTGCAAGGACAGCGGCACGGTGGATTGGGCGCCCAACGTTCACCTGGGCTGCAAGGAGTTCACGATGTCCACCAACGGGCAGATGCTTCAGGGGTGGGATACGACGGTGACCTTCCCATTCCGGTTTACCGACGCACAGATCGCGGCGAGCTATACGGACATCGTGCAGTCCGCGCCGGGAGGTATCGACACGTCCACCTGCAAGAACATGATCGGGGAGTGCAAGTTCCTGCAGCCGGGCAACGGCGCGTTCCCGGGCAATCCGAACGGCACATCGAGCTGGTGGATTGCCAGCGGCGGAGTACGCCCGGTGTTTACCGCTGCCGCCGCGGCCGCGGCCGATTCCATGGATCTCGCCATACCGGATACCTGCGTGGTGGTTGCCGTCGATACGGCAGTCGGCGATGTGTTCGTGGACCGGTTGATTGCGCCGACGGGAAACTTCTACACGATGGGCTACATGGATCAGGACTATCCATCGCTGCTGAGCGGCGATCTGACGAATGCTCCGATCGGTGCAACGCTCATTGTGAAGTTCCCGCCGTCATCCGGCGGCGGCAGCCACCGCTTTACCGTGAACGGGCCCGTTACGCACTTCGAACTGCCGTTCGTCATCCGACCGATGGGACTGATGGAGGATGCGGACGAGCATACGTATGCCGTTGTGGTGTTCGACAAGCACTCGCACTACATCGACACAAACGAGGTGATGTCCTTCAAGGCGGACGTGATCGCCCAGGGGGATACGAAGTTCCCGGACGGACGCCCGCTCTTCACGAAGGGGCAGTGGATGCACGGGATCGCGTTCGACTGGGTGTGGGATCATACCCCCCCGCGCCTGATAGGAGAGTCGATCGGCCGCTCCACGGACGATCCCAAGGGGCTGGTGCTGAACGTTCAGACGGTGGACGATCGAACGATGACAACATCGGCCCTGTTCCGCTATCGTGTCAACGGTATCCGGCAGCCCGATCAGGTGCTGGATTTTGCACACGAGCCGATGCGGGACGACACCGTCAACTTCGCGCTGCAACTGGGCCGCATGGAGTCGGCAAGCCTCATCGATTCATGCGAGATCTATCTGAAGGATCTTGCCGGCAACATGAGCCACATGGTGCTTCCGGAGTTCCGTGTTGCCGGAGTACCGGATGCGGCGCTCGCCGGATATCGTCTGGATGAAGCGGTGCCGAATCCATTCGGGCGCACGGCCCGGATCAACTTCGCCATCCCGCACGACGGGCACGTTCTGCTGGAGCTGTATGATGCTGCCGGGCACATCGTCGCAACGTTGCTGGACGCCGACATGAGCGCCGGCGAACATGCGGCTCTGCTGGACGCATCTTCCTACAACCTCACCGCGGGCGTCTACTTCTACCGGCTTCGTTCCGGTGCCGCGATGCAGGTGCGGTCCGTAGTTGTGCAGCCGGAGCGTTAATGCGCAGCCGCCATCTCGAGTTCGCACATGGGGCATGCCGCTGCATGTCCCATGTGCGGGCGGCGTTGCCCCGCATCGTGTCCGGTTCAGGTTGTACAGGCGTGGATGAAACCGGGCATCAGGCCGGTCTGCTGCCGTAATACGCAACGCTTGCGAACGTGACGGCCGAATCGCGTTCGTGCTCGTCCCACTGATCGTAGCAGAGAACCTTCCCCACCGTCGGGCGTGCGGTCCGCATGGTTGCATAGATGGGTGCAACGCCACAGACCCGATACCTGTTCCGAACCCGCTGAAGCTCCGCGATGAACGCATCGGCATCGGGCCGCGAGGCATGATCCAGCAGTTCGAGATCGAACCGCCGCACATCTTCCAGAACGCTTCGTGCATCGAACTCGTCGCCGAACTTGCGTCCGATGTGGCAGAGATCGGCGCCGGCGATATAGGCCACCGAGCGCCCGAGTCCGCGCGCCGAGTCCGCGAGCGTTGTGTAGAGCGTCTCCAGCCGCGCATCGGCGCCGGCGTCGCCGCGCCCCAGCTCCACATATTCGTAGAGCGAGCCGGTGAGGATCGGCACGATTCGTATGTCGCGATCCGGAAAGATGTGGCGCAGGAAGACGGTCTGGAACTCGATGGAATGCTCCTGGCGGTGGGCGATCTCGTTCCGCGTGAGCTCGAACGGAAGGCGGGCGCGGAAGTGCTCTATCAGCTCTCGGTCCGCCGGCACCGTTCCCAGCGGCGTCTCGAAGTCCTTGCTGGAGATCATGAACGTGTCGTAGCTCATCCGGTGGGCAACGCCGAAGATCACGAACGTGTCCGCACCCGAGCGGCGCAGCGCGTTGTATGCCGGGCCGTAGCTGGCGCCGCCCACACGGAAGTCGATATGCGGTGCGATCACCGCCACCGGTTCGGAACCATTCTCCTGAGCAGGCCCTGCGGCAAGGAAGCCGTCCAGCATCTCGCGGAGCCTGTCCGGGTCGTCCGGGTAGGAGACGCCCGCATGCATCGCCGGGCGTGCGGCCAGCCGGTTGAACTCGAAGTCCGATGCCTCGCGCTCCTCGCGGAAGCGTGGCGAGTCCAGATAGCACTGGTCATCCAGCGTCTGAATCATCCGGAGGAACTCATCCGTGGAGAAGGAGCGCCCGGCACGGGCCGCCTTCTGCATCAGATACTCGGCGGTGCGCCGGCCATCCATCAGCGAGAGATACTCTATCGCCGATGCGGGCACGCGCACCTCGTGAGGAGCATAGCCTTCCGGGTCATACAGCAGAACCAGTCCCGGTGCGATCTCGAAGGCTTCGATGTCGTTGCGGACCGGCGGAAGGGGAGAAGTTGCAGTGTAGTTCATTGTATGGGAGCGGATGTCCGGGGGCCGGGGTGCGAAATCGGAAACAGTGGAAGATAGGAATTCATTCATTGCGTTCACGCTCCCGGGTTCGTAGCATGTACAATGCATCTGCCATCGCTCGGAATCGGATCGCTGCTCGTGATTCCCATGCTCTTCGCGGCATGCGAACCGGCCGATCCCATCATGCCGCAGACAACGAAGTATTGGATGATCATAGCCGCCACGCAGTACAGCCATGTGTATCGCGATTCGGTTGCGGACACCGTGCTCTGCACGATCTCGCTGACGAAGCCTCCGGCCACGGAGTTCGTCGATGGCGGCAGGGTAACGTTCGATGGTGTGGAGATGCACAAACAGGTCGCCGATCCGCGGTCGCAACGGATCTACTATGGCGATGATACGCTCCGATCGATGCGGGAGTCCGCGATCGGATTTCTCCTGGACGGCACGGCGCATCACCTCCATGCCGAGGGGCGCGACTCCGTGCCGCCGCTGGACGCTGTGATCCGGCTCGTCCCGTCGCTGCTCCGTATTACCCAGCCGCTGGCGGAGGATACGATCGATCTGAATCAGCCGGTGTTCGTGGAGTGGACCGGAGCGGCGGATCCGTACGATTCGGTGAGGCTGATCATCCAGCCCGATACGGGGCGGATCTATACATCGCTGAGCGTGCCCGATATCGGCACGGCGCGCCTGATGCCTCGCGATCTGTTCGGAGCGCCCGGCCGCGGCTGCATCTGCCTGTATCGCGATCGCAGCAGTCCGCTTCTCCTGGCGGACGGACGCGAGATCCTGCTCGGCACGCATCAGAGCTCGTTGATGAATGTCGTTATCCGATAGCCTGCGCCCGGCTCCATTCGCCGCGCTCGATGGTGAAGAGAAACGTTCGTATCCCGCGGTTGCGTTCGTTGAAGAACTCCCGCACCAGCCGCATCCCGATCTTCTCCGCCACATGCCGCGAAGGTTCGTTGTCGTGTGCCATGTTGGCACTCACGTGCGGAAGCGTACGATCCTGGAATGCATGCCTCAGAAGCGCGCGAGCTCCCTCCGTGGCATATCCGTTCCCCTGATAGGGATGGTGGATGATGTAGCCCAGATCGTGCTCGCTGCTCTCGTCTCGCAGTCGATGTACGATACCGCAGTCGCCGATGATGGCGCCGTCGCTCCTCCTCGTCACCAGATAGCGCCCATAGCCATCCTGCTCGTAGAACGGAAGGTTCCGCAGCACCCAGGTGCGCGCCTCCTCCTCAGTGAACGGCCGCGGCCAGAACTTCATGGTGACCGGATCGGAAAGGATCGGCATCATGATGTCCGCATCATCGGCAGTGTAGCGGCGCATGCGGAGGCGTTCGGTTTCGATCGTCATGACATCGCGGATTGCATGGAGATGATGATTGCCGCCGGCGCTCAGCCGGCGCTCCATTCGGCATGGCAGGGCCGGAAGGATCGACGGCGGCATTGCCGGCCAACGCCGACGCTGCATTCGAATCCTCCCGGAAGGATAGTTTTGCTGCAGACACGAATGTAGCAAGGAGAATGCACATGCGTATTGGTCCGATCGTTCCACTGACTCTTGCTTCCGTACTCCTCGGGTGCGGCACAACCGGCCCCGGTTCGTATTCCGGCCGCTTCGGCTTCATCATGAGTTGCCAGCAATACCTGGTGGACCGTTCCGCCGGGAGCTATCATGCGTCGCGCGCAACGGTCGACCTGCACAACCGCGATTCGGCGAACACCGTGGAAGGTGGGGATGTTGTCGTACGCGGCGATACGCTCGAGCGCCGGCTCAGTTCTGCCACGGGACCATATTACTACGGCGAGGAGAACACCGGTGCGAGCCCGTATGCGCATTCCGATGGGAACTGGCACGTAGTGCAGATCGGAGGCTCACCCCTCTTCCCGGCCATCACGGACAGCATTCAGGCGCTCCCGGAGTCCGTTGCATTCATCGGGATGCATGCGGGTGATACCATCCACCGGGCCCGCACCACCACGCTCCACTGGAGCCGGGCAACCTCCTATTCGGACTCGGTCTACCTGGGGATCTACAACGATGCCGGCATCGGCATGTACATCAGCGTGCCCGATGCGGAGTCCGCACAGCTTGCCCCGCTCAACCTGAACCGCACGGTTCCCGGGCGCGCATATCTCACGATCTCGCGCATCAGGCGGCGCATCAGCGCGGGTCCGAACGGGATGATCAACGAAATGTCATACGAATCCATACACGATATCGAGATCGTTATCGCCCAGTAGAGCGCGCCGGATGTTTCCTCCCCGGTTACGCACCGAAACGCTGCCTCCCACGAATCTTTTTGTACGTTCATCTCCCCTGCCGACAGGTTTCCCGAAACGGGCCTGCCGGCTTCTCGCGTTTAGCGGCATGCGGGCATCGCGCCTCCGCCGCAGGATTCTCCTCATTCCCGAGACGACGCATGCGACGCATACTGGACCGCATCAGCACGAGCCCGTTGTTATCGAAGGTTCTGGAATCGCTCCGTGCGAATCCCGAAACCCACATCACCGGGCTTGCCGGCTCGCTTCGCTCCGTGCTCCCGGCGCTGATCCATCAGCGAACCGGCGAACCGTTGCTGATGGTGTTCGAGGATCGCGTGGATGCAGGCTCCGCCTATGCCGATCTGGTGACGCTTATCGGCGGCGACCATGTCCTGCTCTATCAGGAGGAGCATCACACCTCGGCAACACTGCGCGACACGCTGGACGCGGAAGTGATCTCGCTGACCGATGCGTTGAAGGGAATCGCCGACAACGGCGATCGCGTGGTGGTGACGGATGTGGAATCGCTTGCCGAGCATGTGCCGGCGCAGTCCGTGATTACCGGCAGCCTGATCGAACTGCGGGTGGGGGAGCGCGCCTCGTTCGAGGATCTGGTACGCCGCGTTGCGCTGGGGGGCTTCGAGCGGGCGGACATCGTGCAGTCCATGGGGGAGTATGCGGTGCGCGGCGGCATCCTGGATATCTATCCCATCGGCTCCGATCATCCGGTGCGGCTGGAGTTCTTCGGCGACGAGATCGATTCCATCCGCGAGTTCGATCCGCTCTCGCAGCGCTCGGTGCGCGATCGCGATGCGGTGAGCCTGATGGCACGCCTCTTCCACTCGGAGCAGGCCGAGGAGTTCTCCACAACCATTCTCGATCACATCCGTGCGAACACCATCATCATGCTCGATGAGCCGGAGCGCATCCAGGGGTTGCTGGAACAGGCCGGCCACGAACAACTGGTCGCGGCGATAGCGGGGTTCCGCCGCCTGATGCATTCCTCGCTCTATGCATCGAGCGCGGATACCATCGATGCCGGCGGCCGCGCGCAGCCATCCTACTCCTCCTCCATCAAGGAGCTCTGCAAGGGGCTCGCCGCGTTTCGTGCCGACGGCGTTGCCGCGTACCTGCTTGCCGACGGCGACGATGCGCGGCGCAGGCTGGAGGATCTGATCGACGGCGAATGCGATCGCGCCGCGGAGGCGGACGAGCCGTACGGCTTCCAGGCCGCCGACCTTCTCTACGTGAACGAATCGCTCTCCAACGGCTTCGTGATTCCGTGGATGAAGATCGCGGTGCTCACGGAGCACGAGGTGTTCAGCCGCCGGCGGTCGCGCGTGCGTGCACGCCAGAAGCAGTTCAAGGGGTTCACGCTGCGCGAGCTGCGCCAGTTGCGTCCGGGCGACTTCGTGGTGCATGTGGAGAAGGGGATCGGCCGCTTCATCGGGCTGGAGACGATCAGTGCGGCCGGTTCGCGCGGCGAGGCGGTGAAGCTGGAGTATGCGGGCGGCGACACGCTCTTCGTGAATCTGAACTACATCAATCGTCTGCAGAAATATTCCTCCAAGGAGGGGGCGCATCCCAGGCTCAGCCGGCTGGGAACGGAGGAGTGGGAGCGGGCGAAGGCGCGCGCCAAGCGCCGCGTGAAGGATATCGCGCGCGAACTGATCCGGCTCTACGCGCAGCGGAAGTCGCAGCCCGGCTTTGCATTCCCGATGGACTCGCAATGGCAGCGGGAGCTGGAGGCCTCCTTCATGTACGAGGACACGCCGGACCAGGCGTCCGCCACCTATGCGGTGAAGCAGGATATGGAGTCGTCCACCCCGATGGACCGGCTGGTGTGCGGCGACGTGGGGTTCGGCAAGACGGAGGTGGCCGTGCGCGCTGCGTTCAAGGCGGTGCAGGGAGGGAAGCAGGTTGCCGTGCTGGCCCCCACTACCATCCTCGCCCAGCAGCACTACAATACATTCCGCGACCGCCTTGCCCGCTACGCCGTCTCCGTGGATCTTCTCTCCCGCTTCCGCACGAAGGCGGAGCAGAAGGAGACGCTGGAGCGATTGAAGACGGGGCGTGTGGATGTGTTGATCGGAACGCACAGAATTCTCTCCAAGGACGTTCGCTTCAGGGATCTGGGCCTTCTCATCATCGATGAGGAGCAGCGCTTCGGTGTGTCGGCGAAGGAGAAGCTGCGCCAGGTGCGCGCCACGGTGGACACGCTCACGCTCACTGCAACGCCGATTCCCCGCACGCTCAACTTCTCGCTCATGGGCGCGCGCGACCTGAGCACCATCGAGACGCCCCCTCGCAATCGCCTGCCGATCGTCACGGAGCTGCTGCAATGGAACGAGGACGCGATCGCCGATGCCATTCGCCGCGAGCTTGGGCGGGGCGGGCAGTGTTTCGTTGTACACTGGAGGATCGGTGATATCGAGGATCTCGCGGCGAAGATCGGAACGCTTGTTCCCGATGCACGCGTTGCGGTGGTGCATGGCGAGATGACGGCGGAGCAGATCGAGAAGACGATGATGCAGTTCATCGACCGCCGCTTCGATGTGCTGGTGGCAACGAAGATCATCGAGTCCGGCATCGACATCCCGGCGGTGAACACCATCATCGTGAACCGTGCGGACAAGTTCGGTCTGGCGGAGCTGTACCAGCTTCGCGGGCGGGTGGGGCGCTCCAACATCCAGGCCTATTGCTACATGGTAATCCCGCCCCCCACGGGGCTCTCGCGCATCGCATTGAAGCGGCTGCAGGCGATTCAGGAGCTGACGGACCTGGGGAGCGGGCTGAAGCTCGCGATGCGCGATCTGGAGATCCGCGGTGCGGGAAATCTGCTGGGGGCGGAGCAGAGCGGCTTCATCGACGAGGTTGGGTTCGAGCTGTATCAGAAGATCGTCGACGAAGCGGTGGAGGAACTGAAGCGGGAGGAGTTCAGCGAGCTGTTCGCGAGCGAGCTGGAGCGGGAGGCTGCATCCGCCGCGCTGCCGGTGAACGAGGACGTGGTGGTGGAGATCGCCGGCGACGCGCTGATTCCGAAGGGCTATATCGCGGACGATGCGGAGCGCTACGACTTCTATATGCGGATGTATACCGCGCCCGATGTGGGAGGGCTGGAGGCCGTCTTCTCAGAAATGCGCGACCGGTTCGGCCCGGTGCCGGAGCCGACGGAGAATCTGTTCAACGCCGTGCGGCTTCGGCTGGCGGCGATGCAGACAGGCGCATCACGCGCCGCGCTTCGTGAGGAGATGCTCCGTCTGGAACTTCCTCCCGATACGGAGCGGCCCTACTACGAGCGATGGTTCCAGCCGATCATGGAGGCGATCAGCAGCGAGCGGGGGGCGCAACTGGAGACGAAGGGGCGGCAGCTTGCGATTCTCTATCGGGGCGTGCACGATATCGACGAGGCGGAGCGCGTGCTTGCCCGTCTCGTTGCCAAGATGCGCGAGGCGAAGATCCGCGAGAGTAGCCGGTAAATAGCCGGTAGTCAGTGGAGGCAGCCTTGCAGACTGCTATTGACAGTTGACCTCATTGGGTACGATTCCACCGGCGGGCATCCGATGAAGGTCTCCGGAGGAGGCCCCCATCGATAGCCCCACGGCTCTCCGCATTGGGAAGCTCCCGTGGGTGCGCCCCGCTCCTCCCCCCTGCATCGCGCCACATTGGCGGACCGGTGCGCTTGGAGTTTACCAATCAGTACCCGGACATGATGCTACCGATGGGTGCCCACGCTGGATGCCGCCGGGAGATGGCCCCTGGCAGGCACCATGATTGTCGATATGAAGAACATCCGGCTCAGCGCTTCGATCGGAACAGGTGATGACGTTGAGCTTGATTCGTACCCGATCGGCTTACAGGTCAAGAACGACCGACAACTGACCACGAACTGCTACACCGCCTTCAGCAGCGCGGCGATCTCCGTTCCCGTGCTCTGCGTAAGCGGCCAGATGAAGTCCATGGTGGCATGCGTGAGGTACTCCAGCCTGAGGCCGAGTATCAGAAAGGTCTCCAGCTGCATGAGGGCGAAGCGTGCCTCCTGCATGCGGGCGCGGCATTCCTTTGCCGTGGAGCGCGCGGCCCATCCCTCGGCGATGCTGGAGGGGATCATCGCGGCGGCGCGGCGCGTCTCCGCCGTGAGCGAGGCGATTTCAGCGAGAGGATAGTCGCGGGTGCAGCGGTACACCTCGGTTGCGAGCGCCATGGCTTCCTGCCATGCCTGCATTTCGTCGTAGGAACGGAGCGACTGAATCGTCATGAGTTGCCCGATATGGAGGAAGGGATGTCTCCGCACCGCGTCGCGGCGGAGGATGCGGCCGGCATGCGTTCAACGAAGAGGAGGGAGCCCCGGCTCGCTATATACCATTCTTTGCCGATGATTGTGAACGCGATGTCAATACCTACCACAACCCGTTACGAACCCGCGTTGCGTACTAACGGGGAGCAATGTAGGTTTGCTCGCTTCATGGAAGGGCACGCCCGTGGGGTATGCCGCCCCCCCGGCTTCCGGTTGCAGCACGATTCCTGCGCTACGTTCGATGAGTGGTTCGCGAGTTCGAATTGTTCTTGACGCCATGGGCACCGACAACGCGCCCGCAGAGGACGTGCGGGGTGCGGTGGAGGCATTGAACGATCCCGGCAGAGGCGCGAACCCGTTCGATGTGATTCTGGTTGGCCGTGCGCAGGAGATCGAGCGCGAGCTGGGCCGGCACCCCGGCGCCGATCGTTCCCGCATCTCCATTGTGGATGCGCCGGACGTGATCGGCATGGGGGACGAGCCGGCGCAGGCCGTGCGCATCAAACGTGAAAGCTCCATCGTGAAAGGCATCACCCTGCATGCCGGCGGCGGTGCCGATGCATTCGTATCCGCAGGCAACACCGGAGCGGTGATGACCGCCTCCACGCTCATCCTCGGCCGCATCAAGGGTATCGCTCGCCCGACGATCGCCTCGCAATTCCCTTCCGCCGACGGCTTCTGCATCGTTGCCGATGTTGGAGCGAACGTTGATACCAAGCCGCGCAATCTGTACGAGTTCGCGCTGATGACCAGCATCTACGCCGAACAGATCTTCGGCTTCGCCAATCCCAGCGTCGGCCTGTTGAATGTTGGCGAGGAGGAGGGAAAGGGGGAGGATCGCGCGGTGCAGGCGTACGAAATGCTGAAGCGAAGCCGGCTGAACTTCATCGGCAACGTGGAGGGGCGCGACATCCTGAAGGGGACGGCGCGCGTCGTGATCTGCGACGGATTCACCGGCAACATCGTGCTGAAGTTTGCCGAAAGTGTTCCCGGATTCCTCCGCGCCAAACTGAGCGCGCAGGCGTCCGGATTCATGACCCGCCTGCGTCTCGGCGTGGCGCGCGGCGTGCTGCGCAGCGTGTTCCGTGAGATGGATTATCAGGAGTATGGAGGCGTGCCGCTGCTCGGCGTGAACGGCGTCTCCATCATCGGCCACGGCGGTTCCACCGCGAAGGCCGTGAAGAACATGATCTTCAAGGCGGACGAGATGGTGCGCAAGGGGGTGAACCTGAAGATCATGGAGATGCTTGCCGGCGAGGAGCCGGAGGCATCGCAGCAATCCCTGTAGCGCCGCCGGACCGATCCTGCGGCAGCATCGTTCGATGCATATCAACCGGCGACCCGTCGTCCGGTTACCAATTACGAGGACGCTTTCTGTTGGCACGCCCTGATGAATTCGGGGCGGGCGTCCCAATAACCAGATCCAAACTTCATGACATCGCTCAAGCGAGCCGCGATTACCTCCGTGGGACATTACGTTCCGCCCGATGTGTACGACAATCACTACTTCGAGTCGTTCCTCGAGACAAACGATCAGTGGATTCGCGAGCGAACAGGGATTGTGGAGCGGAGGTTCCTGAAGGAGGGGGGCGCGAGCGATCTGGCCCTTCCCGCATCGCAGCTCTGCCTGGAGCGGCGCGGCATCACGGCCGCCGATGTGGAGTGCATCATCGTTGCAACGGTGACGCCGGACATGATCTTCCCGCCGACGGCAAGCATTCTGCAGGGGAAGCTCGGCGCGGTGAATGCCTGGTGCTTCGATCTCGAAGCGGCCTGCTCCTCCTTTCTCTATGCGCTGAACGTCGGCGCACGGATGATCGAGAGCGGCGCGCATCGCAACGTTCTGGTTGTCGGCGCGGACAAGATGAGCGCCATCATGAACTTCGAGGATCGCAACACCGCCGTGCTGTTCGGTGACGGCGCCGGCGCCGTGCTGCTGGAACCGTCGGAGGATGATTCGCTCGGCCTGATGGACTTCTACCTGAAGGTGGATCCGTCCGGCGGCAAGAATCTTTACCAGCCCGCCGGCGGCAGCCTGCTTCCGCCGACGGCCGAGACCGTGGCAAACAAGATGCACTACATCGTGCAGGACGGGAAGACGGTGTTCAAGGCGGCGGTGCCCGGCATGCAGGAGGCAGCGGAGATGATCATGGAGCGGAATCATCTCACATCCGAGGACATCCGCTGGCTTGTTCCGCATCAGGCCAATCTCCGTATCATCTCCGCCACGGCGGAACGGATGGGATTGCCGATGGAGAAAGTGATGGTGAACATCGACAAGTACGGCAACACGACATCCGGTACGCTCCCGATCTGCCTCAGCGAATGGTGGGAGCGGGGCGATCTTGCCAAGGGAGATGCGCTGGTGCTTGTCACCTTCGGTGCGGGCTATACATACGGCGGCGCCTACGTTCGCTGGGCGTATTGATCGCAGCGACGGTTGCAGATCCGGCGATGGTGGCAGATCCGGCGACGGTGGCAGGCCCTGGGAGGACTGTTACCGCGGCGGCGGCAACCGCCGGATATCGTGTGCGTGCAACGCGGCGAGGGCCGGTTCCGCCGGGCCCTCCCAATCAGTATCAACCCACGTGTTCAGATGAGAGCCTTCGTATTCCCGGGACAGGGATCGCAGTTTGTAGGGATGGGGCGTGAGGCCTACATCGACAACAACATCGTGCGCGACATCTTCGATCGCGCGAACGACGTGCTTGGCTACGAGTTGACCGGCATCATGTTCGAAGGGCCGGACGAGGAGTTGCGCCAGACGGAGAATGCGCAGCCGGCGATCTTCGTTCACAGCTATGCGCTCTTTCAGCTGCTGGGCAGCCCGCAGCCCGCCATGGCTGCCGGGCACTCGCTTGGCGAGTACACCGCGCTTACGGTTGCCAATGCGCTCGCGTTCGACGAGGCATTGCGTCTGGTGCAGATTCGCGCCGGGGCGATGCGGGAGGCGGGGAGGCAGGCGCAGGGTACGATGGCTGCGGTGATCGGGCTGGACGATGAAACGATCGGCCGAATCTGCCGGCAGGTGTATGAAGAGGTGGGCGTTGTACAGTCCGCGAACTTCAATTCACCGGGGCAGGTGGTGGTCAGCGGAACACCGGATGCGGTTGCCGAAACGATGCGGCGTGCGAAGGAAGCCGGCGCCCGGATGGTGAAGCAGTTGAATGTCTCAGGCGCATTCCATTCTCCGCTGATGGAGCCGGCACGGCAGAAGCTCGCCGAGGCGCTCAGCGATGCGCCGATTCGCGACGCGGACTTCCCGGTGTACGTGAATGTGAGCGGCGAGCCCGTGACCGCTGCCGGTGCGATTCGCGAGTCGCTGCTGAAGCAGTTGACCGCTCCCGTACAGTGGACGAAGACGATAGAGCGGATGGCCGCCGACGGTGCCTCCGAGTTTATCGAAGTTGGCCCGGGGAACGTGCTGCAGGGACTGGTGAAGCGGATAGCCCCGGACACCACGCAGCGCGGCGTTGCGGACCTCGCGATGGTTGCCGCGTTCAACGAGCCCGGGACCTGAAGCAACGATTGAATGCCTGCCGATGCGCGCGAACCGTTCTCGACGCGTACCGCAAGGAATGTTGGGCGGCCCGATGATTGCGGCCGCCGATGTACCATTGATGGACTTCAGATGAGCACCGAGACAGCAGAGACAGTGGAGCGCGCCGCGCCGGCGCATGGCGGACGCCTGGCCGGGCGGGTGGCGATCGTAACCGGCGGATCGCGCGGCATCGGGCGCGCAATCGTGGAGCGTTTTGCCGCCGAGGGGGCGCGCGTGGCATTCACGTACAACTCCTCTGCGGAGGCCGCCACGGCCATGGTCCGGGAGCTGGGCGAGGAGAATACGATGGCCGTGAAGTGCGATGTTTCCAACGCCGGGGAGATAGCCGCGCTCGTTGAAAAGGTGCTCACGGCATGGGGGAAAATCCATATATTGGTCAACAATGCGGGTATCACAAAGGATACCCTGGTGATGCGCATGAGCCAGCAGGACTTCGAGGATGTTCTGCGTACCAATCTCACGGGTGCGTTTCTCGCCATCAAGGCGGTGATGCGTCCGATGATGGGAGAGCGGTGGGGGCGCATCATCAACATCGCCTCTGTTGTTGGTCTGATCGGAAACCCCGGCCAGGCCAATTATGTTGCGTCGAAGGCCGGCCTGATCGGCATGACCAAGTCGATCGCGCACGAAGTTGCCTCGCGCAACATCCTTGTCAACTGCATCGCTCCCGGTTTCATCCAGAGCGACATGACCGCCAAGCTGAACGAGGCGCAACAGACGGGACTGCTCGGCATGATTCCGCTGAAGCGCCAGGGGCAGGGGGCGGATGTGGCTGCGCTTGCGGCGTTTCTCGCCAGCGACGATGCCTCCTACATTACCGGCCAGGTGATTGCCGTCGATGGCGGCATGACAATGGTCTGATAGGCCAGTTGCCTGCCGGTACGGCGCGCTCCCGCGGGGGGCCGTGCTGCGGCGGTATCGAGAGTGTGGCAGGCGCGTTGGGTGGTACCCCCTCTCGAAACCCGGCTGCACATGTTTGAGAATCCGGTTGCTCCACGTACGGAACACGAGGCCCCGGCTTCGGAGCGTGCGTGAATTCACTGGCACCGGATGCGCTTATGAACCTTTCCAACAATACACAGTAGAACTCTTACACGGAGAGACAAATGGCAGACGTTGAAGCCAAAGTCAAGGAAATCATCGTCAATAAGCTTGGCGTCGAGGAGTCGCAGATTACCGATGGCGCATCGTTCATCAACGATCTCGGCGCGGACTCGCTCGACACGGTGGAGTTGATCATGGAATTCGAGAAGTCGTTCAACGTCACGATCGACGATGCCGATGCAGAGAAGATCCAGACCGTTGGCGACGCTGTGAGCTACCTGTCGGCAAAGACCGCCGCATAATTCGTTCCTGCATGTCCTTTCCGGATCATGGTTCGTTCGAGAACCAGGATGGTTCGCTCGGGAATCAAGATGGTTCGCTTGAGAACCATGAAGGGTGCCGGCTCCTGCCGCCGCCGTACGCTTAATCCGGGTTCGCGTTGTGTGACATGCCGGAGTTTCCGCATCTCCACTCGATAGTCGAAATCATTCCGGCGGATCATTCTGAACGCATGCGCGGAATCCATTGACGAACGTTGAGAGAATTGCCCGGTCTTGTAGCCTCACGGGGCACGAGGCCGGGCCTTCTTTCTGTGACGGTCGCCTTCAACGCCCGGATCGGGGTGCACTTCACGGCCTGCGGGCAATGGAGCGGAGCACATTCCCGGTTGAGGCAGATGGTATGGACGCCGGCGATCAGTACGTCACAGCACTTCATATCCTATACTCATGGAGCAATATCCACGTCGCAGGGTGGTTGTTACGGGCCTTGGAGCGGTAACGCCAATCGGCAATACGTGCAGGGAATTCTGGGACGGCATGATGCAGGGGCGCAGCGGTGCGGACTTCATCACCAGATTCGACGCGTCGGACTACGATACGAAGTTCGCGTGCGAGGTCAAGAATTTCGATGCCGTTGCTCTGCTGGATCGCAAGACCGCCAACAAGACCGATCTGTTCACGCAGTTCGCGCTTGTTGCCACCGACGAGGCGATGGCCGATGCCGGCCTTACCAGGGAGAGCGTCGTTCCCGAACGCTCCGGCTCGATCTACGGTTCGGGCATCGGCGGCATGTGGACGTATCATCATCAGATGATGACGCTCTTCGAAACCGGTGGCCCGCATCGAATCAGTCCGTTCTTCATCCCGATGCTCATCTCGAACATCGCGGCCGGGATGATCTCGATGCGCTTCAATCTGAAGGGTCCGAACTACGCAACCACGTCCGCCTGTGCAACCAGTGCGAACGCAATCGCGGATGCCTTCATCCTGATCCAGCGCGGCAATGCGGATGTGATGGTGACCGGTGGTTCCGAGGCCGTCGTGACGCCGATGGCAATCGGCGGCTTCAACGCCATGCGGGCGCTCTCCACCCGGAACGATTCCCCGGCGACGGCCAGCCGCCCGTTCGATCTCGAGCGCGACGGCTTCGTCCTGGGCGAAGGTGCCGGCACGATCGTGATGGAGGAGCTGGAGCATGCACAGGCCCGCGGCGCCAAGATCTATGCGGAGCTGGTGGGCGTTGGCATGACCGCCGACGCGTATCACATGACCGCCCCGGCGCCGGGAGGCGAGGGCGCACGCCGCGCCATGGCCGAGGCGCTGCGCGATGCCGGCGTTGAGACTACCGAAGTGGATTACATCAACACCCATGGAACTTCCACGCCGCTGGGTGATATTGCCGAAGTGATGGCGATCAAGGATCTGTTCGGTGCACACGCGCATGAACTGCTGATCAGCGCCACCAAGTCCATGACCGGACACCTGCTGGGTGCGGCCGGTGTGGTGGAGGCGATAGCCACTGTGCTCGCTCTGCAGAACGGAATGGTGCCGCCAACCATCAACAACGTTACGCCCGATCCGGAGATCGATCTGGATTTCGTTCCGAATGTTCCGCGCCAGCGGGAGATGCGGGTAGCCATTTCAAATGCATTCGGGTTCGGCGGTCAGAATGCATCGCTCTGCTTCAAGAAATTCGAATAACGTTCGTCTACGGCATGCGGCGTACCCGGAACCGGTCTGCGCCGCATGCGTGAACCGATTGCCAGTCCCCCGCGATGCCTTCGTTGGCACCCACATGTCACGGCGGCGCAGTTTCAAGTACCCGCATCGCGCCTATTCCCCCGGAGCGGTAGCGTCAAGAGGGGCAGTTCATATCCTCGCGTGCGATGATTCGCCAACTCGTCAACAAACTCTTCGGTCGGGCCCAGAGCCGGGGTTCGTCCGTTGAATCAATTTTCTCGCCGTATCCGGACCGCAGACAGTTCATCAATCACGGTCTGGTGACTCCCCGTGCAATGGCATTGCTGGAGGAGGTGGTGGGATATCGTATTGCGAACGTTGCGTACTTCGAACAGGCGCTCGTGCATCGCAGCTACCTGCAGGTGGCCGAGCAGGATTCCGTTGTCAGCAACGAGCGGCTGGAGTTCCTGGGTGACTCCATTCTGAACATGCTCATCGGGGAATTCCTCTTCCACCGCTACACCGACATTCAGGAAGGCGAGCTCACCAAACTGCGCAGCCGGCTTGTGAACCGCAAGGCGCTGACGATCTGCGCCCGCATGGTGCGGCTGGAGGAGATCGTGCTGCTGAATTCCTCCGCGGAGCAATCGCTGGAGCAGGGGAACGACTCGCTGCTGGCCGATGCCTTCGAGGCAATCATCGCCGCGATCTATCTGGACACCAACGGCGATCTCCGGCTGGTGAAGGAGTTCCTGGCGCGTACGCTGCTTACTCCGGAGACATGCGAGAAGGTTCTCTTCATCGACGAGAACTTCAAGAGCATCCTTCTCGAGCATATGCAGGCGCAGGGCCTCGGCGCTCCGCGCTACATGGTGGTAAAGGAGGAAGGGCCCGATCACGAGCGCGTCTTCACCGTTCAGGTGCTTGTTGGCGGCGAGGTGCGCGGTGAGGGACGTGGGCGAAGCAAGAAGGAGGCGGAGCAGCATGCGGCGGCCGAGGCCGTGGAGAAACTGAACATCGACATGCCCGCCATCTGAACCTGCGTACGGGTGAGCCCGTTTGCAGATGAATCCTGGTGCGGCCTGCTCCCGGCGGCGAAGCGGACCGCACATCGTTGAATCGGCTGGCCACCAACCCGCCTGCAACCATCCACCGGTTACACTCACCTCCTCCTCGTGTCATCCCGCAGTTGTTCGATCCACGGTTCACAATTGTGCGAGGATATATGCAGACGCACTCTTCACACCACTGCATCGCTTCAATCCTTTCGTTTGTGTTTCTGATGCACCATGCGGCGCATGCGGCCATGCCGCAGCCGGACGCCATTCGCACGAATTGGCCTGTTCCCTACCAGGAACCGGCCCGGCCTGCCGATACGCTTGAACCGGCAAGGGAGGAGAACGGCGTTGGCGACCCAACCGTTCAGCGATTGTTCATCATGCCCACCGCGCATACCATCCGTGAAGGAACATCGATGATCGGCGTACATGAGTTCCTGTGGATGGACATTGCGTTCGCGCCCACGGGATGGCTGCAGTTGAGCGCGCTCTATTCGCCCGTGCCGAATGGGCTGAGCATGATTGTGGGCGCGAAGGCACAGGTGATGCAGGCGGATGGATTCTTCCACGGGTTGGCGCTGAGCGCAGATGCATACATGATGGACTTCGACGGCGGCCCGGGCCTTGCGGCCCCCATGCCGGTGTTTACGGCCACGGCCTCGGCAGGAAACGATCAGGTGGAGGCGAGCATGAGCGTGACCGGCGGCTACAAACAGAGGCCGGTCGTGGGGTTCTCGCAGATCGGCATCGCGATCTACGATGAACGCCGCGACTTCGCCTTCATCGCGGAGTCCCTCGTCGCGCCGACGCTCAACCGGGATGCCGGGCTGGACGACTATCTCCTCATGGCCGGCGTCCGCGGCTCCGGCACGCACTTCACATTCGAGGGGGCACTGATGGCAAGCCCCGCGCTCATCAGATATGCCGGACCGTTCGTGCCCATGGTGTTTCCGTTCATCAGCGGGACGTACTACTTCTAGAGTGATGGGTGATGAGTGATGGGGGTGATGAGTGACGAGTGATGGGTGATGGGTGATGGGTGATCAGTGATGAGTGCGCCATGCCCCATAGCCGATGAACCCATAACCTCCGCTAGACCACTGCCTTGCGGAGTCGTGCGGAGATGAAGTCGATCGCCATCACCAGCGCCACGATCACCAGCAGGATCATGGAGACGTTCTGGTACTGGAACTGCTTGATGTTGTCCAGCAGAAGGAAGCCGATGCCGCCGGCGCCGACGATGCCGAGCACCACGGCGCTGCGGATGTTGAGTTCGAGACGGTAGAGGAAGTAGGAGGTGATGTAGGGAAGCACCTGCGGCACCACGGCCCAGCGCACCACCTGCGCGCGCGAGGCTCCGGTGGATTCCAACGCCTCCACCGGGCCGCGGTCGATTGCCTCGATCGCCTCGGTGAACAGCTTCCCCATGGAGCCGATGGTGTGGAGTGCAATGGCAAGCGCGCCGGCAAGCGGGCCCAGCCCCACGGCCGCTACAAGCACCAGCGCAACGATCAGCACGTCGATGGAGCGGTCCACGTTGAAGAAGAAACGCGCGGCCGTTCCAGCCGCTACGGCCGGCGTGATGTTGCGCGCCGCGACGAATGCGATCGGGAGCGAGATGACGGCGGCGATCAGTGTGCCGATCCAGGCGATCTGGATGGTGATGAGCGACTGCTTCAGCACATCGCCGAGAATGGTCCAGTTGAGTGGCCAGAGCCCTGCGAGGAACTGGCGGAAGAAGGGCTTCACGAAGAATCCCTCGTAGATGCGGCCGGGGTTGAACTCCGTGTTGGCCAGCGACCAGGCCGTGAACCCGATCACTGCAACGATCATCGCTATCCTGAACGAACGCTTACCCATGGTTTCTTCACTGGCTGTTGATCTACTCTCGATCCCGACGACGTTCCCACTCCCGGCCCTTCACGCCGGGATTCGGGGAGGCGATTGCCGGAGGCGTACGGCATCCGCTCACCCTGCCCGATGCCCTTCGGCGTCCGTGCGATAGATCCGTTCCACCACCTCCTCGGATAGCTCCGCAGGCGAGCCGTCGAATACGACTTCTCCGGCACGGAGTGCGATGATGCGGTCCGCATAGTGGCGCGCAAGCTCCAGGACATGCAGGTTCACGATCACCGTGATCCCTTCCTCGCGATTGAAGCGGCGCAGCATGCCGAGCACGATCTCCGCAAGCTTGGGGTCCAGCGAGGCCATCGGTTCATCGGCGAGGATCACCGATGGCTGCTGCGCCAGTGCGCGCGCAATGGCAACGCGCTGCTGCTGGCCGCCGGAGAGGTTTGCCGCACGGCTCCGAACCTTCTCCGCCAGGCCCACCTCCCGTATGTATCGCAGCGCGATATCCCGGTCTTTCTTCGGAAACCGCCCCAGCATGGAGTCCAGCCAGGAGACATGCGCCAGGCGTCCGCCAAGCACATTCTTCATCACCGAAACGTTCTTCACCAGGTTGAACTGCTGGAACACGAAGCCGATGCGCCGGCGGATCGCGGCCAGCTCGCTCCCCTGGGCGTAGGTGATCTCCCGTCCCTCGAAGAAGATCGCGCCGGAGGCCGGCCGGTTCATCCTGTTCAGGCAGCGGAGCAGTGTGCTCTTTCCCGCCCCCGAAAG
Organism: Kapaibacterium sp. (SeqCode); assembly: GCA_035549015.1. GTDB lineage: Bacteria > Bacteroidota > Ignavibacteria > OLB7 > OLB7 > JAFDZV01. Next base: position 145,439 of record DASZRW010000019.1, on the reverse strand, counting down.
CCCGATCACCGCAACGAACTCGCCGGCGACGATCTCCAGATCGATATCTGTGAGCGCCTGTACGGAGCGCCCCTCCTTGTCCGGGTAGATGACCGAGAGGTTTCGCACGGCGAACTGAACGTTGCTGCCGCGCAGTTGTCCCGATTCCGGCACCGCGATGTTCTGCGGGCTCCCCACCGCCGGTACTGCAGCCTGGCCGCCCGATGGCGTGGCCTGACTGCCCGGCCGCGCAGATCGGCTGCCGGATGGTGCGGCCCGGCCTCGAGGCCCGCGCGCGCGCCGTTCGCGGATGGTCTGATAGGCGAGGAATGCCGCGCCAAGCAGGCCGAACGTGATGAAGGCAATGGTGGAGACGAGTTCATTCCTCGCCTCTCCCTGATCCTGCGCCGTTCCGGTTGCCGTTCCGGCTGCAGGGGATGCCCTCCCGCCGGACCCTCCGATCGTTCCCGTGATGTCCAGCTTCAGCAGATCGGCGGCGCGGCGCACGGGGTCGTAGTCCGCGCCTGCCGCGGGGATCATCGCATCCACATGGTACATCTGCTGCATCAACTGCCTGCCGGCGGGGTTGTCCGTAAGGCCCGCCACGGCATCGCGAATCTTCCGGACGATCTCCGGCCGCGTGTCGATCAGATGCTGCGTGGTTGCAAGGTTGTCGCCGGGGATCGGCGGCGAGTAGAAGATGGGGCGGATCCTCCCCTTGAATGCGCCCTTGCCGAGCTGCGTCCACGAGCCATCCTCGCCTGCAGTATCGTTGGCGTACGTGGCGCCGGCGCTGATGGTGCCGTTGATCACGGAGAGGAGCACGGCGTCGTGCCCGCCGGCGAATGTCTGCTTCGCGAAGAACGTCTCCGGATCGATCCCCGCCTCCACCAGGGCCGCCTTCGGGAAGATGTGTCCGGATGCGGAGGTGGGGTCGACCCAGGCGATGTTCCGTCCCTTCAGATCCGCGAGCGTTCGATAGGAGCTGTCCGCGTTCACCACGATGCAGCCGTAGTAGTACGGCTTCCCCTTCCGCTCCGCCTTCAGCAGCACGCGCGCGCCGGCGATGCGCTCGGCGAAGACATAGCTGACCGGGGCGAAGAATGCGAAGTCGATGGTCCGGCCGCGAAGCGCCTCCACCAGGCCGCTGTAATCCTGCGCCACGAAGATCTTCACGTTCAACCCGGAGCGCTCGGAGATCAGGCGGGCAAGCACGTCCGCGTTCTTCTGCACATTCTCCGAACGCTCGGACGGGTTCAGCCCGATCACTACTTCGTTGGCCGGGCGTTCGGTGGTACAGGTGGATGCCATGAACGCGAGTGCGATCATCGCCATCAATAATCCCGTGCGCTTCATCTGCATGGGGGTCGTGTGGAACCAGGCCGCCTCCCGGCCGGGAGCGCGGGCGCCGGGCAAGATAGTGAGGGGAAGTTTTACGTGACGTGGGTTTGATGGTGGGGACGCCAGGCTGTGTTGGGACGCCGGGCTGGGGGTGAGTCGTCAGTAGTGCGTGGTCGGTTGGGAACGTGGTTGTTGCATACCATGGTGGAGTTCCTCGCCGTACCGGGCGGAGGGCCTGAGGGGTTCGGCGTGATGGCGTTGCGCAGCCGTTGATAGATGCGTTGCGCGCGAACTTCCCCCGACGCTCACTTAGGAAGAGGGGGAGAGAAAGGATCAAGCCGTCGTGAACAGCGAGGGCATGGCCTGCTTGAATGAGAGCTGATTCTTCGGGGAATAGATGATGTGGTCCAGCAGCTCTACATTCATCAACTCGCCGGCGCGGGCAAGCTGGCGTGTCATATCCATGTCTGCGGCACTCGGTGTGATGTCGCCGCTGGGGTGGTTGTGTACGATGATGATGGCTGCCGCTCCCAGCATGAGGGCGTTGCGATAGATCACGCGCGGGTCGCCGATGGTGTAATCCTGAGCACCTGTAGAGATGAGCTTGTACCCGGTCACGTCACCGCCGCCATTCAGCACAAGCATCACCAGATGTTCTTGGTCATCATCGTAGAGGGCATAGATCGCATGCAGAACCTCGATCAGGTCCGCCGGTACCGAGATCCGCAATCGTAGTGGTTCTCTGGACATGTCCAATCGATTCACCTTCAATAAAATAGTGCTGAAAGTTCGCACATACACGGTCTCGATCTGGGTCAGGTCGCGCACCTTCCTTCCACGCACGCTTACTCCGTTGATCGCTGCCGGCTTCCCCAAGATACGGCTGGTGCCCATGATGGTAGTCCCGGATGGAATTGAGGAGGACAAAACTACAACAGTAAAATACGGTATCCGTACTCGGCGCGCAAGAAGATAATGTACGGATACCGTACTCGATGCCGCGGCATTTGGCCGGGGCCAGACGCGATCGGTATCTTCACCGCATGATCGATCTATCACACGACTGGACCGGCGAGGACGTAAAGCATCTGTGCGAGAAGCACGGCATTCTTCAGCGGGAACTGGCCGGGATATTGGGCGTACGCCTTGCCACCGTATCGGACTGGGTACGCGGTGCCGCGCGGCCCTCGCGGCTCGCCTCCGTTGCGCTCACCTATCTGAGCAAGGATCTGGGCGGGGAGGTTGGGGCGAGAAAGAAAAGAACATGATGCCGATACCTTCGGTCGGAGGTTGATGATTCGTACCGTCAGATCGATGAATAGAAATTAATTTGTACTAACAGTTAAGATGGGCTATGTTGAGGGCAGTTCTTTTCCAAGATAGCAGCCGTATACACTGAAGTGCAGGGTTACTGCACAGTGGCATAGCCACCGTTCTTGCTGCAGTTCCGAAGGTGAAGGGGGGATAGTCGAGAGAATGCCCGGAATAGGTAAGCAAGGTGTTACTCAGGCATAGAGAAAAGGAGGAGCCTTCAACTCGAAGGAGCGTCGGCCCGATCGATTCATTGAACACGGTCGGAGACCGCTTCGCTTGGTCTCATGCCCGTGTTCCATGATCGATCCGTCGACGCTAGTTCGATTTGAAGGTCTGTGTGGGATACAAGTAACGCAGGATAATGGACCAGGTAAACGTGAATCCCGAAAAACGGCACTCTCGTTGTGAACGCAGGTGGCAGTGATAACTGCCGTTTTGTCCCACAAACCAGGAGGTTGCTATGTGCAATCCAACTGAACAGAGTGCTCCACGGATAGAAGGTAAACTCCGTGAAGTGCTGGAGAAGAACCGGGATTCATTCTCGGCGGATGATCTCGCCGCGTTGACTGCGGCGATTGATAAACTTGAGGAGACGACAAGTGCTCAATCCGATCTGCGCAAAGCAAAGACGATTGACCTTATCATTTTGCTCCTCCAGGTTCTTGTTGGAAGCGGCCTTGTTGGCAAGGTCGTGGATCTGCTGAAGTGAGTCGAGACCTGCGTCTATTACACTGGAGATAAGCAATGAATATGGGCCGGACGATAAAAGAGCTTCGACGGGTACGAGGGATGAACCAACAGCAACTCGCCGATAGCGTGCCGCTCTCCATGACATACCTGTCGTTAATTGAAGGCAATAAGCGCGAACCCTCTCTTGCAACGTTGCGGTCGATTTGCGACGTTCTTGGCGTTCCTTTGCCAATCGTCTTTTTCCTTGCTCTGGATGTTGATGATGTCAAGAAAGAAAAGCGTCCAGCTTTTGAGCAGCTGTCGCCAGCGTTGCGTGCCTTCTTGAAAACAGTCTTTGTAGAGTAAGATTTATGGAGAACAAAGCTAATAAGTTTGTGGTAAATGAGAGCTTCTTTAAGCGGATTGGCTTTTCAAGGGCAAAAGTCGAGAATATCATTGTAAACATTGAAGACTATTATTACGAAAAAACAGAGAAGAAGTATAATGCAGATGGGTCGGTCAGGAAGGAACGGATCATTCATCCAAGTAAGTGGGATTTGAAAGCATTGCAGTCGAGATTGAACCAGATAATTTTTCGCCGTTTCACATATCCAAGCGCAATGACCGGAGGGATATCAGGCCGTAGCAATATCACAAATGCATGTCGACACCTGGGGACGCCGGAGCGGTTCGTTACTGATATCCAGCAGTTCTTCCCGTCGATAAATCATCATCACGTGTATCGTGCACTTATTAGCTTAGGCTTCGTTCCGGATATGGCTCGGGTGTTGACTCGGCTGACAACGTATAGAGGATTCTTACCGCAAGGGGCTCCGACGAGTAGTTACATTGCAAACATTGTAATGCATGACGCTGACGCCGAGATCGATGCCTATTGCAAGGAGCACGATTTGTTCTACTCGCGATATATCGATGATATTACTATATCGGGTTCAGGTGATCTGCATACTCATGGTGCAGCGGTTATCCGAATAATCTGCCAGTATGGGTTCTCCATCAATCGCAGGAAGACGCATCGGAAGATTGGCAAGGCTGATATTACAGGTGTTTGCGCCTATACAAACAAGCTGCGGCCAACGGATGAGCAGATTGCGCGCTCAAAGTCGCATGATCTAACGGAGAGACAAAGGAAGGGCTTCGCCTCATATTTCATTGCCATCGAAAATTCCAATCGCACTCATTGCAGTGGATAAGCGCGTCGTTCAACTCATCATCGCCACAGCAGTCATCAGCAAAACTTGTGTGCCCCGCTGCGCGGGATGTGCTACTGACAACCCGTATGCTGGCTGGTTTCTGTCGCCCTTTCAGGGCGAGGATTATCCGTTGAAACGGTCAATGCAGAGGAATACCGTGACTCTGACGGAGGGTGAACTTCTCGCGATGACCACAGGGAAGTCCCTTACTGAGGAGATTTCTAACACTGTCGGGGGAAATGGCTTGTGATGATCATGCGAGACTCGCGCGGGAACCCATGCCGTCTCCCCTGCGCGGCCTGAAGGCCTGTGCCTACTGCCGCCCGCGTGCCGCAGGCACACATAACCCATCACCTCCTACTTCGGCTCGATCACGCGCAGCTCCACGCGCCGGTTCATTGCGCGGCCGTTCTCCGTGGTATTGTCCGCAATGGGTTGTGCGGCGCCGTAGCCCTTCACCGTGATCCGGTCCGCCGGGACGCGATTGGCTACCAGGTAGGACTTCACCGCCTGCGCGCGATCGCGCGAGAGCGCAACAGCGGCGTTGGCGTCGCCGCTGTTATCGGTATGGCCGGCGATCTCCACATCGAGCGTGGGATTGGCGAGCAGGAAGCGGACAACGTGATCCAGGTCCGTGCGCGACTCCTTCTGGAGATTGCTCTGGTCGGGCGCGAAGAACACGAGCAGGCGCACCGTGCCGTTGATGGGGGAGAGCGTGAAGTCCACGCGCTCCTCGTTGCTGTGCTCCAGATCCGCCGATACCAGCACCTGCTGGGAGTTGAAGAGATAGCCCGGCGCATGCGCCGTGAGCGCATAGTTGTGGCCGCGCGGAAGCACCACCGCATACTCCCCGGTCTCGGGATCGCAGTTGAAGGAGCCGGTCTGCTGCGCCGATGCCAGATCGTGCACGTCGACCGTTGCCGGTATGGTGACGCCGTTGTGATTGCGTACCACGCCGCGCACCACGGTCACCGGATCGGTGAGCGTCGGGACCGGAGCAACGCGATAGATGTCGAAGCCCCCGCGTCCGCCCGGCCTGTTGGACGCCATGAACGCCTCCCGCCCGTTGGATGAAAGCGAGAAGCAGATGTCGTCATGATCGCTGTTGATCGGGACGCCCAGATGGCGCACGTGCATAGTGCCGTTGATCATGACGGCGGCGAAGACATCGAAGCCGCCAAGGCCGGGCCGGCCGTTGGAGCTGAAGAAGAGGGTGTTGTTGTCCGGAGAGAGCCAGGGGGTCACCTCGTCCTCCGCCGTGTTGATCGCCTCGCCGGCATTGATCGGCGCATCCCACGAGCCGTCGCGCGCGCGGCGGCAGAACCAGATATCGCGTCCTCCCAGGCCTCCGGGCCGGTTGCTGGAGAAGTAGAGAATGCTCCCGTCCGCGGCGATGCATGGCTCGGAATCCCAGAACACGCTGTTGATCCGCATGCCTGCGTTCTCCGGGATGGTCCAGGGCGTTGTCTCCGGGCTCACCGTGCCGCGCGGGCCGGCGTCGGCGCGATAGAGATCGCAGTCGCCGAATCCGAATCCCTCGCCCGAGAAGTAGATGGTCTCGCCTCCCGGAGTCACCGTCGGGACGCCGATCGCGCGCTCGTTGTTGAGCTCCACGGCCAGCGCCGGCGTGTTCCAGTGGCCGTCCTTCAGACGCGAGTAGAAGATGGACTGATTGGACCTGGCTCCCTGCCTGCCGGATGTGAAGTAGATGACCGTTGTATCCAGCGGCATCGCAACGCCGAAGTCATCGGCGGCGGAGTTGATGTCGTCCAGCGGCGTCAGCGTTACCGGGAGAGTCCGCACCTGATCCGGAGCGAGTGTGGGAACCCTGATCGCACGTGTACTGCCGCCGCAACCGACAATCATCGTGATCGCCGCGAGCAGGAGAGCGCCGTACCGCATGCGCGCTGCCGCCGCGCCGCCGCGGCGGCCGGCTGCGGTGTACTGCCGGTTTCTGGTAGGGCGTTCCATCATTGAAGTGCGTACCGAAGCGTTGCGAGAAGGGCGTAGACACCGAGATCCGAGTTCGGGGACTTGTTGATGGCGTTCATGCCGAAATCCAGCACCAGTTCCGGAGCGAATCGCATGCGCGGCGAAAGCTGATAGTTCAATCCCGCACCGAACCGGAATGCATAGTGCATGTGCGTGGGGCTTGGGATGCCGCCGTGTTCCTCGAGTGTGGACTGCCCGCCCGATCCGGGGAAGAAGCAATCGGTTGAGCCGAACGTGCGGGTCCGGTCCAGCCCGGTGGAGAGCGGCCGTGCGGCCGCAAGGCCGCCCAGCAGATACCACGACCCCAGATCCAGCTTGATGGCTGCGCCCAGCTTCACGAAGTCGATATGTGCAGAGAAGTCGTGGAGGGAGGTGCCGAGCCCCGTGGTGCTGTCGCGCCGTACGCACGGCTCGGTGACCGTTCCGCTGGAAGCGAACGAGGAGTGAACGTACTCCAGTGTGCCGAGGATTGCGAAGGAGCGGTTCAGCGGGTACTCGAGATCGAAGCCGACGTTGTACCCGAACCCTGCGGCCGAGGAATAGATCTCCGTCTCGCCGCTCACATCGCCGACATCGAACGGGACATTGTTGAGGAAGCGATCGTTGGAATAGGAGGAGCGGTTCAGTCCGGCGCGGATGCCGATCATGATCGGCGGCATGTCGTTGCGGACGTTCGGATTCAGAACATCGCCCGGCGGCATCGGCAACACATGCTGCGCCGGCAGAAGCTCGCAGTTGAAGGCCGCCGCCAGCAGCAGGCATATCAGAATGCGCGCCGCATGCAGAGGATGTCGCGTGTCAAATGCAGTCACGGAAGCAGGTAGAATGAAAACAACGCCAACCTCGAATTTGAACGAAAACAACATAGTGCGCGCCGGTGGAATTTCCGAAGCGGACATCGAGGGCGCGATGTATGCATTTGTCAGCGCATGCCGGCTCTTCTCCCCGTGGTGGGAGGCCTGCATGCGGCAACGAACATGGGGCCGGTGCGGAGAGCGCCGTGCGAACGGCAGAGGGGCCCGGCACTATCACGGATCATCGGCGGCGTGTGCCGTGGTCTGGCATGGCGTTCGTTCTCTCGTATCTTTGCCGTCATGCACAACACCCCCCTTGTCAGCCTGTTGTAGTACGACGAATCGACAACGCCTTCAACAATCAACGGATGCAAGGCATTTGTGATGGCCGATGCGTGGCACTGCGGTCCAGTGTTCCGCCCTCCGGCCTGCACGTGCCCTCTCCTCAATCGACGTACAACGATGCCGCAGACAATTTCACTCGGAGCATTCGTGCTCGGCGCCGTCCTGCTGCTGGTCGGGTTGGTCGGTGGCCGGTTCAAGATCTTCAGTGCGGAGGTGGAGTCCTCCGCCGGGAAACTTGCCCGCACCATCGCAACGATACTGGGCATCTGCCTGGTCGGCTTCGGATTGATGCGGGAGACCGGCTTCCTGAACGGAGCCCTGGCCGAGGGGAACCCGGGCCCGGACACGACGGCACGCCCGCACGGAGCCGGCGGATCGGGGAGCACCGATATCGGCGATCACCCGACGACTCCGCCCCCCGCGGTAAGGGAGGAGCCGGACATTGCCGGCTACTGGCACGATGATCTCGGGACGCAGTTCCAGATCACACAGCAGGGAGCGTCGGTGGTCTTCTCCAGCATGAATCCCAACGGAACGCAGTCGCGCGGGAGCGGGATGCTGCGCGGCAATCAGATCCATCTGGACTTCGAGACCAACATCCCCTCCTCCGGCAACGGGGATGCCGTTGTCTCCCCGGACGGGCGGCAGATCTCCGGCACCTACTACGACAGCGCTCTGGGCCGGTACAGCTGGACGATCTATCGGGACTGATGCTGCCGGCACGGATTACCGCAGCGTATCACGCGGCGCCTGCATTCGCATGGAAGTCTCCGGAGCGCCCGCCGCTCTTCGCCAGCAGCCGGACGCCGTCGATCGTGATCCCCTTCTCCACGGCCTTGCACATGTCGTAGATGGTGAGTGCGGCAACCGATGCGGCCGTGAGCGCCTCCATCTCCACACCCGTTCGGGCAACCACCTTCACCGTGGCTTCGATCCTGACCGCATGCGTCTCCTCACGGAGATCGAACGCAATCGTTACGCCGGTGATCGGAAGAGGGTGGCAGAGCGGGATAAGGTCGCCTGTCCGCTTCGCGGCCATGATGCCGGCCACGCGCGCCGCGCCGAGCGCGTCCCCCTTCTTCAGATTGCCCGCAACCAGTGCGGCGAACGCGTTTGCTCCGAGGCGGACAAAGGCTTCTGCGGTCGCGGAGCGCTCCGTAACTTCCTTCGCTCCAACATCAACCATGTGAGCGTTGCCGCTTGCGTCGAGATGGGTCAACTCCGACATCGTTCTGCTCCCGAATGATTCTGAATCTTCTGATCGTTGCCGCAGGCTCCGCCATCGGCGGCATGCTGCGCTACCTTGCAGCGGTTGGCGGCAAGGCCTATCCCGCACCGCTGCCATACTGGACGCTCGGCGTCAACCTGATCGGCGGGTTCGTGATCGGCGCGGCTGCGGTTACCCTTACAAGCTCGGAACGGACGCGCCTGCTGGTGATCACCGGCTTCTGCGGCGGCTTCACCACCTTCAGTGCCTTCTCGCTGGAGACGCTGGAGCTCTTTCGCGAGGGGGCCTATGCGTGGGCGTTCGCGAACATCCTTCTCAACATCCTCCTCTCGGTTCTCGCCTGCTGGGGCGGCTACGCGCTCTTCTCGCGATCGTAGATATCTGCGTTGCCCGCGGAGCCATCGTCACGAAGCTGCAGCGCCAGGAGAGCGTTTCCGCCCGGTACCGTTTGCCGTGCCGCAATCTACCCATCATGCCTCTGCCGTTCGCTTCCGCCCGAACGAGCGAAGGCGCATCGTTGATGCGCCTTCGGATGGAATGTCATGCATGATCGAGGTGCCGGTTACGCCACGGCGTTCTCGGCTGCCTTGCGATCGTTCTCGATCAGCTCCTCGATCGGGAACACCGTGCCCGGCTTCGGATAGCCCACCGGATGCTGCCCCTCGAAGCCGACCTCCGTCATCGCCTGCACCTGGTTCCACTCGCCGGAGCGGCGCGCCAGCACCTTCTTCACGGAGTTGTAGATATCGCGGGAGGTGAGGCCGAACGCCTTCATGAGCTCGTTCGGATTCCCCGAGCCGCCGAATGTATCGGTGACGCCAACGAACTCCATCGGCACCGGTGCGTTCTTCACGACAACCTGCGCGACTGCGGAGCCCATGCCTCCCATGATCTGGTGCTCCTCCGCGGTGACGATGGCGCCGCACTCGCGCGCGGCGGCAGCGATCGCCTCCGTATCGATCGGCTTGATCGTGTGCACGTTCACCACGCGCGCCTGGATCCCTTCCTTGGCAAGCTCCTCCGCCGCCACCAGCGCTTCCCACACCATGCAGCCGGTTGCTATGATCGCAACATCGTTCCCTTCGCGGAAGGTCTCCGCCTTTCCAAGGCGGAACGGCGTGTCCTCGCGCGTGAAGGAGGGAACGGGCTCGCGGCCGAACCGGATGTAGGCGGGGCCTTCCATCTGGCCGATCGCGATCGTTGCCTTCTTGGCCTCCAGATAGTCGCACGGCACCACCAGCGTCATGTGCGGGAGTGCGCGAAGGAAGGCCATGTCCTCCAGAACCTGATGGGTGGCGCCGTCCGGGCCAACCGAGATTCCGGAATGGCCGCCGCCGATCTTCACGTTCGCCTCGTTGTAGCAGACGGAGATGCGAAGCTGGTCCGCATTGCGAAGAGCGCAGAAGGCGCCGTAGCTGGCGAAGAAGGGAATCTTTCCGGAGAGGGCGAGGCCGGCAGCAATCGTGGTTGCATTCTGCTCCGCGATGCCCATGGAGAAGAAGCGGTCCGGGAAACGATCCTTGAAGAGATTCGTCATCACCGATCCGGTAATGTCACCGCCCAGCACAACGATTCGCTCATCATGCTCGCCGAGTTCCACAAGCCCTTCACCGAATCCGAATCGAGTCGCCTTCGCGCCGTATTGTTCGTAGGCCATTGGTCAGTTATCAGTTGTCAGTTGTTCGTTGTCAGTTGGGTCGTGTAGCACGATTGCTCGGCTCTCGCTTGCCGGCATCTACGGTGTGCCGATCGCTACCTGACCACTGAACGTGTTTGCCCGATGGACTGGATGTATGCGTTGGGCATGGGCGCAGTGCGTCCACTATCAATTGCAGCTGTTCAGTTTGCTCCGGGGGGAGAAGATTGCGCCCGACGGATCTTCTCAACCAGTGCGTTGCTTCGTTCGAAGAGCTGCGAGCGACGATCGCGAATCGTCGATTGCTGGCGTACGAACCGCGCCCACTACCTTCAGCGATGTTTGCCCCCATACTGTCAGCTCGGACAAGCTGGCTGCCTATTGCCAACGTCGCGAACGTTGGCCATTCTGTTGCCACGCCCCAGATGGTGTCGGCAGTTGTTCCGCCAGCCGGTAGGCCTGCGGCTCTTCAAATCTCGATCGCGCCACAGCCGGTTTCTCCACGGGGGATAACGGCCGGAATGCGGACAGAAGAATTCCTTTACGACGTTGACGCCTACGGCCACCTCGGGTCGCCATCTCCTGCGCAGGCAGGGAACGAAGGTGCACGTTCGGTGTGCAACCGACTACCGGCCGCGAACTACCAGCTACTCGGCCAGTTCCTTCAATGCCTCTTCCGCCTGATCCGGCGAGGGAGGCTTGCCGTGCCACTCGTAGCGATCCTCCATGAAGGAGACGCCATGGCCCATGAAGGTTTTCGCAATGATGCAGGTCGGCTTGCCGGTCACGGTCTTGAACTCGTCGAACGCTGCAAGCAGTTCGGCGTGATTGTGGCCGTTCACCATGATCACATGGAAATTGAAGGACTCGAACTTTTCCTTCAGCGGATAGATGTTCATCACATCGGTAACGCGGCCGTCGATCTGGCAATCGTTGTTGTCCACGATCATGCAGAAGTTGTCCAGCTTGTAGTGCGCTGCCGCCATCACGGCCTCCCAGATCGATCCTTCCTCCAGCTCGCCGTCGCCGGTGAGGGAGTAGACGCGTGCGCCGTTGCGGTCCAACAGCTTGTCGCTGAGCGCCATGCCGACGGCGATGGAGAGCCCCTGCCCCAGCGAGCCGGTGCTGGACTCGATGCCGGGGAGCATCATGTCGCGACCGGGGTGCCCCTGCAGCCGGCTGCCGAACTTCCGGAGTGTAAGCAGCTCCGACTTCGGGAAGAATCCGGCGTTGGCAAGTGTTGCGTAGAGCACCGGGCACATGTGGCCGGCGGAGAGGATGAAGCGGTCGCGCCCCGGCATGTGCGGATTTGCGGGATCGTGGTTCATCACGCCTCCCATGTAGAGCACGGCGAAGATATCCGCCGAACCGAGCGGGCCTCCGGAGTGGCCGGACTTCGCTTCAACGAGGGAGCGGATGATATCGCGGCGTATTTCCGTCGCGATATCGGCGAGCTGTTCGGGCGTGCGACGTTCGTTGGTAAACGGCATGGGATCGGCTGCGTTAACGTTAGACTGAAGTCCGGCTAAACTACGAAACGGACGTCGATTGAGAGGTAACGAAAGAGAGCCCGCGCGGAGCCGCGTTCGGCTGGCTTCCGCAGCCGGCCGGCCGCTTTCCCGCATGGTTACGCCCATTCCGGCCCTGCGCGCCGCTCTGTTACCAATCGTCAACGCCTGGGGCCATGTTGTGCAAGGCGCGGCTTTTACGTAGGTTCCTACCCTTTCCATGTATCAAAAGTCCCCAACCTGGGTAGATTGACTCGTGGCGTCCCTGCGCCACTGTTCACACCGAAATCGATACATATCGGAGCAGTCCCGACAATGAGAATCACGCTTGTTGCTCTCTTTGCCGCAACAGTCTTCATGGCGTTGAGCGGCTTTGAATGTGCCTCCACAGAGATGACGACCGCAAAGGTTGCGCTACAGCAGAAGGACTATGCGAAGGCCGAGGCTTCGTTGAAGAAGGAGGTCGCAGCCCGTCCGCAGAACGGCCAGGCATGGTTCATGCTCGGCGAGATCTACAAGAACGAGGAGAAGGGGAAGGAGATGGTGGACGCCTACGACAAGGCGCTGGCGGCCACGGATCCGGCGCTGAAGCCGGCGGAGAAGGAGACGGTCTATGCCAACCGCTACAACGCCTGGCAGGATGCCTACAACGCGGCGCTCAACAAGCTCAACGCGCATGAATACCAGGCGGCCCTTACGAAGCTCGATGCCGCCCAGGCCATACGTCCGGATGCCGCGGACAATCTCTTCCTTCGCGCCGCGGTATATCGCGACATGAAGAACGAGGACCTGGAGACGAAGGCCAACAGGGACTATATCAGCGTTGTCGATCAGGACGCACAGCGCGGCGTCGCGGCCGGCCTCTCGCTCGGAATGTCCCGTTCGCAGGTGGAGGGGAAGATGGGGAAGCCGTTCAAGTCCCTCTCGGACAGCACCGGCGGCTACGGCTTCTATCGCGACAACGAGCTCTATGTCTACTACGACGGCTCCGGCAAGGTGATCGGCTGGCGCTACTACAACGGCACCTCCGTGCCGGACCTGATTCGTGAGGTGCCGACGGAGTTGCGCAGCGGCCCGTACTATACGCTCGGCGTGGACAGCTACTACGCGGGCGAGAAGGACCGGAGCCGGTACGACGAGGCGTTGAAGTATCTTCAGTTCGTGCAGCGTCTGGACCCGTCGCAGGAGAAGGTTGGGCAGGTGATCGCCGATATCTACGGCCGCACCGGGCGCACGGACGAGGCGAAGCGTTCGTTCGAGGCGAGCATCAGGCAGAACCCGAACGAGCCATCGCTCTATATCAATTACGGCACGCTCCTCGTGAACATGAAGGATTACGAGGGGGCCATCCAGAACTTCAACAAGGTGCTGGCGCTTACCAGGAGCGGCGACGACAAGCACAGCACGGCGCTCTTCAATCTCGGCGCTGCCTACAAGAACTGGGGCGCCGACCTTCAGAAGGCCGCCGGCGACAAGCCCTCCAAGGCGCAGCTGGACGCCATCACCGGCAAGCTCCGCGAGTCCGCGAAGAACTTCGAACAGCTTCGTGCCGACAACGGCGGCTCGGACTACGTTGTGCTGAGCGAGCTGGCGAACCTCTATCTCGTGCTCGGCGAGAAGAGCAAGTTCGAGTCCGCACTCGGCGATCTGGAGAGGCTGAAGGACAAGTCGGATGTTGCGAGCGATCCCTATTACTGGCAGGCAATGAGCCGCCTGTACGTGATCAAGGGAGATACCAAGAAGTCCGAAGAGGCGATGAAGCGCTCGGAGGACCTTCGGAAGTAGGCGGCACGCCGGAAGCGACGCGCCGGAAGCGACGCGCCCAAAGCAACGCGCCGGGAGCGGCACGCCGGGAGCGAATCCTGAAGGGGCCGTGGAGGCCGCCGAATACAATGTTGACGGGAGATCGGCCATGTGCTGGTCTCTCGTCCCGTTTCGTGCCCCGGGCGATAGGCGTCCGGTTGGCGTGATCAAACAACCTCACATGCAGAGGAAGAGAATACAGCCATGAGCAACAACAGCGGTATGGACGACGAGCAGGGTGGGCATCAGATAAATATCGAGCTTGGCGAGAAGGAGGCGGAGGGGATCTATTCCAACCTCGCAATCATCAGCCATTCGCCCGCCGAATTCGTTATAGACTTCACGCGCCTTCTCCCCGGCGTGCCGCGCGCCCGCGTGCATGCACGCATCGTGATGACGCCCCAGCACGCGCGGCTTCTCCTGAATGCGCTCCAGGACAACATTGCCAAGTTCGAGATGCAGTACGGCGAGATCCCGATGAACACGGGCGGTTCGTTCGGCTTCCAGATGCCCGAGAGCGGCGAACAATTCCATTGAGGCATGCGGCGACATCATGGACGGCTCGCTGGTTCTGATCTTTCACACACATCTGCCGTACGTGCTGCGTCACGGCAAGTGGCCGCACGGCTCCGACTGGCTTTGCGAGGCGGCGGCCGAGTGCTACATCCCGATCCTCAACGAATGCCGGGAGTTGATGGAGGAGGGAATCGTTCCGAATATCACGATCTCCCTCTCTCCGGTGGTGGCCGAGCAGTTGGCGGACCCGGAGTTCGCCGGCATCTTCAACGCCTATCTGGATGAGAAGATCGCCTCGGCGATCGATGACCGGGCATACTTCCTGGAGCGGCGGCAGGAACGGCACTATGTGCCGATGGCGGACTTCTGGCGCGACTGGTACGGCGATCGGAAGCGTGACTTCAACGAGCGCTACGGAGCCGATCTCTGCGGCGCGTTCGGACAGTTGATGCGCGATGGAGCGATCGCACTCCAGACCTGCGGTGCAACCCACGGCTATTTCCCGTTGCTGGGGCACGACCGGAATATCGATGCCCAGATCGGCGTCGCGGCGGAAAGCCACATGCATCGCTTCGGCGCCGCTGCGCGAGGCATCTGGATGCCCGAATGCGCGTACCGGCCCGGCGGCTACTGGCAGTCGCCGGTTCCCACCGATCATGCACAGCAGGGAATGCGCCGGGGCGTGGAGCAGTTGATCGCAGCCCATGGGCTCGAGTACACGGTTGTGGACAGCCATCTCACACGCGGCGGCAAGCCGCTCGGGGTCTACGCCGGACGTTTCGATGCAGTGCGGCGCATGGCGCAGGAGGGGGGAATCCTTCCGCTGGACGATTCGCGATCGGTGTACGACGTGTATCGCGTGGCGTCGGCCGCCGAGCCCGATGCCGGGATGATGGCGGTCTTCACGCGCGATGCCGAGACCACGCTTCGCGTCTGGAGCGGCGTGTACGGGTATCCCGGCGATCCGGACTATCTGGAGTTTCACAAGAAACACCACAACAGCGGCCACCGCTACTGGCGGGTAACGGACTCGCAGATCGATCTTGCACTGAAGACGATCTATCGTCCGGAGAAGACTGCCGCCCGCATTGCGGCGCAGGCGGAGCATTTCGCCTCGATCGTGGAACGTGCGCTGGCGGACTTCAGGCAGGCTACCGGACGCGAGGGCGTTGTCACCGCCCCGTTCGATACGGAGTTGTTCGGACACTGGTGGTTTGAAGGGCCGCGCTTCCTGGGGCAGGTGCTGCGGCGGTTTGCACGGGGGAGCAGCGTCCGGGTTCGCACCGCGCCGGACGAGCTGGATGCCCGCGATCCGGGCCTGGTGATTCAGATCCCCGAGGGCTCCTGGGGGGAGGGGGGCGGCCATGCAGTCTGGCTGAACGCCGAAACGGCATGGACCTGGCCCATGATCTACGAGGCGGAGGATCGCCTCTCGGTGTTGCTGGCCGGTATGGCAGGGCTTCCGGAGGAGGAACGCATTCTGCGGCAGATGGCGCGCGAGCTTCTGCTGCTGGAGGCTTCGGACTGGCAGTTCCTGATTACCACGGCGTCCGCGGCGGAATATGCGCGCGAGCGGTTGCTCGGCCACTACAACAACGCGATGCGGCTGGCAGGGTATGTGGATGCGCTTCGGCGCGGAGAGGCGTTGGCGGCGGAGGCGGCGGAGGATCTGGCGACGCTGGAATCGGATAACCGGATCTTCCCGAACCTCTCGTTGGAGCATTTCATGGAGCATCCGGTTCTCCCGGCCGGCCGGAGCGAACGCGTGAACGTCTGATTCCACTCAGAATCGAGGAAAGAGGATGAATATCCGGATTGCCGTACCGCTGGAATTCCTCCTTGCGATTATCTTAATGGGCTGCTCATCGGTGAGCCTGCTCGAACTGCAGGATGCCGAAACCGTTCCGGCCGGCCGGGTTGTCTGGTATGGCGGCCTGGCCAGCGGCGCCGATCTGGTGGGTCTGTATCATGATTCGTCGCGCCATCTCGCCGGCTCGTTCATGCCGGCGATTCAGGGGGGAGGGCGGCTGGGCCTGGGGGAACATGTGGATGCCGGCGCCGCAGTCTGGACATCGGCTCCGATTGCCGCTCCGGCCACCGGGTTCCAGGCATTCGACGCCGGTATCAGGGCCGGTGCGAAGATCATGCTGACCGAGCGGCGCTCGCGCAGCCGGGTGGCACTCTCGGTTGGCGGTTGGCTGTACGGGGCAACGAATGTGTTCGCGACGGATAACTCCGCGGATCGCGGATACGGCTGGACTGCAGGAGGAAGTTCCGCAGCGATCTACTCCTTCGTGCTGAACCCGGCGGACTCCGCAGAGCGCGAGGGGGTGCGGTCGTTGTATGGGGGGCTTCGCTGCACACTGTTTCGCGGAGACTTCACCTACGGCATCGTGAGCGATTCGCTTCCGGACAGGACCGTCGGGAGTTTCGCGGGAACGCGGATGGGGTACGGAGCCCTTGTCGGCTTCAGCCGGGGCACAGCGGCGGCGGCGGAAGTTGCATGCTTCGTGACGCCGGGGCTCGATCCCGGCACAACCGCGTGGGCGGTGTTGCTGGGGCTTCGCTTCGCACTGTAGAGGCCGATTCCGGAACCGAACGAGAAATCTTCAGCTACTGAGATCATAACGAGCACGAATGGGAAAGAAGCTAGTGATTGTCGAGTCGCCGACGAAGGCGAGAACCATCAAGGCGTTTCTGCCACCTGATTACCAGGTGGAGGCGTCGATGGGGAGCGTGCGCGATCTTCCTGCGAAGGCTGCCGACGTGCCTGCCGCAGTGAAGAAGGAGAAGTGGGGCCGGCTCGGAGTGGACGTCACCAACGGGTTTCAGCCCCACTACGTGATCCCCGCCGCGAAGGCCAAGGTGGTCAGGCAGCTGCGCGACGCGATGAAGGACGCCGAGGAGGTGGTGATCGCGACCGACGAAGACCGTGAGGGGGAGTCCATCGGATGGCATCTGCTGGAGATTCTTCGGCCGAAGGTGCCGGTTACCAGGATGGTGTTTCACGAGATCACGAAGGCTGCGATACTGGAGGCGCTTCGCGATACCCGCCAGGTTGATCAGCGTCTCGTCCGCGCGCAGGAGACGCGCCGGATACTGGACCGGCTGTATGGGTACACGCTCTCTCCCCTCCTGTGGAAGAAGGTGGCGCGCGGCCTCTCGGCCGGCCGCGTGCAGTCCGTGGCGGTGCGGCTGCTGGTGATTCGCGAGCGCGAGCGGCGTGCGTTTCGCAGCGGTGCGTATTGGGATCTGCAGGCGCACCTTGCGGTAACTGCCGGCAACGCGCAGTTCGATGCGGTGCTCACCGGCGTTGGGGGGAAGAAGATCGCCGGCGGTCGCGACTTCGACGCCGCCACCGGCCGCCTTGCCGCCGGCCGCGATGTCGTGCTGCTGGATGAGGCTGCTGCCG
This sequence comes from Kapaibacterium sp. (SeqCode), assembly GCA_035549015.1. GTDB lineage: Bacteria > Bacteroidota > Ignavibacteria > OLB7 > OLB7 > JAFDZV01. Next base: position 127,688 of record DASZRW010000019.1, on the reverse strand, counting down.
TCCAGCTCCGCGAACGCGTGCTGCGCGAGACGTGGCGCGTGGCCGAGGTTGACGAGAAGGAGGAGGTGCGCCGCCCGTCTCCTCCCTTCACAACGTCCACGCTGCAGCAGGAGGCAAACCGCAAGCTTGGCCTGAGCGCGCAGCAGACGATGCGCGTCGCCCAGAAGCTGTACGAGCAGGGGCTGATCACCTACATGCGTACGGATTCGGTGAACCTCTCGGAACAGGCGATCGACGCGGCCCGCGCCGCGGTGGAGACCAAGTACGGTTCCCAGTATCTGAGCCCGGCGCCGCGCCGCTTTACCACGAAGTCGAAGGGAGCGCAGGAGGCGCACGAGGCGATCAGGCCTGCAGGCACATTGATGCCGACTGCGGGAGATCTGAATCTGGAGGGGGCGGATGCCGCGCTCTACGACATGATCTGGAAGCGGACCATGGCCACGCAGATGGCGGAGGCCCGCCTGCGGTTCGTCTCTGCCACCATCGAGGCGGGGGATGCAACGTTCCGCGCGAACGGGCGCCGCGTGGAGTTCCCCGGCTTCTTCCGCGCGTACGTGGAGGGGTCGGACGATCCCGAGGCGGCGATCGAGGATCGCGACGCTCCGCTTCCGCAGCTTTCGCGCGGCCAGCAGCTGGAGTGCAACGGCGTGGATACCGTGCGTCACGAGACCAAGCCGCCGGCCCGCTACAGCGAGGCAGCGCTTGTTCAGGCGCTGGAGAAGGAGGGGATCGGCAGGCCCAGCACGTATGCCAGCATCATCAACACGATTCAGGATCGCGGCTACGTGCGCAAGCAGGGGCAGCAGCTTGTCCCTACGTTCACGGCGATGGCCGTTGTGTCGTTGCTGGAGATGCACTTCCCGCAGCTCGTGGATCTCAAGTTCACGGCGTCGATGGAGCAGACGCTGGACGATATCGCGGCCGGTGAGGCGGAGTGGCTTCCCTACCTCAACAAGTTCTATCTGGGGACTGCGGGGTTGGAGGAGCAGGTGAAGATGCAGGAGGAGAAGATCGACCCGCGCGAGGCGTGCACCATCCGGTTCGACGATCTGGATGCCGACGTGCGCGTGGGACGGTTCGGGGCCTACCTCGAGAAGGAGGATGAGGGGGAGACGATCAAGGCATCGCTCCCGGAGTCCGTTGCGCCGGCCGATCTCACGTCCGATGAGGCGGAGAAGATCATTCGGCAGAAGCTTGGAGGGGCGGAGGCGCTGGGCCATCACCCGGAGACGGAGGAGCCGATCTATCTCCGTGTGGGTCCGTACGGACCGTATGTGCAGCTGGGGGACGAGAGCGAGGATAAGGGGGTGAAGGTAACGCGGACCTCGCTGCCGAAGGGGATCACGCCGGAGAACATTACACTGGAGCAGGCAATCGGGCTCGTGGGCCTTCCGCGTACCCTGGGCCTGCATCCCGAGACCGGGAAGGAAGTGAAGGCGGCGATCGGCCGGTTCGGGCCATATGTGATGCACGACGGCCAGTTCGCCTCACTGAAAGCCACGGACGATGTGCTGACCGTTGGGCTGGATCGTGCCCTGGAGCTCTTCGAGTTGAAGAAGCTCGGACCCGGGAAGCGAGGGTTGGTGCGAATCATCGGGGCGCATCCTTCGGACGGCGAGCCGGTGGAAGCATACTCGGGACGCTACGGTCCGTACGTGAAGCATGGCGAGATCAACGCGCCGGTGCCGAAGGGGGTGAGCGTGGAGGAGATTGCTCTGGAGGATGCGGTGAGGCTGATTGCCGAACGTGCCGCGAACCCGCCGGAGAAGAAGGGGAAGCCTGCTCGAAAGGCTCCGGCGAAGAAGAGCGCAGCCCCATCCAACGGTGCGGCCGCAACTACGAAGAGCTCCGCAGCCAAGGGGGCCGGCACAACGAAGCGTGCAGCAACGAAGAGTGCGCCGAAGAAAAAGAAGTAGCGGCTCTCGCAGCTGTTGAACTGCCCGGCAGGCATCGGCTCTCCCTCTCCGTGGATACTCGTGCTGCACCGTGAGCCTTGTCCGTACGACCTCGTTGCCTGCGACGTAGCCGGCTCTCCCGGGTCCTACCACTCGGGCCGTTGCCTGCGCCAGTTCGGCGCAGGGATCTTGAATCTCTGTTTGCCGCACTCCGGCGGCTGCACTCCGGCAGAATGCACTCCGGCGCTCCTCTGCGGCTCTGCGACGATTCGTGGCGCCGGCACATATCACGAGCATGCGGTGCTCCGATGTGCGCCTGCACAACGCCGGCACCTGCGGGCAGGTGTCGAGCGTTTGCATCATTGACGCCCGAAGCACTATAATCGTCCCGGCTGGAACGCTCCTGCATACCATGTATGCGAATACCGCGGAGCCCTCCCGCCTCTCTTACCCGGCGCGCAACCCAAAACCAACTACGGTAACAGACGTGGTAGCAGTACGTTGCGTCCGCCTGGTGGCCTTTGTCACCATCCTTCTATTCTTCTCCGGTACGCTGGTTCGCGCTCAGGATAGGCTGCAGAGCGGCGTCATCAATCTCTATACGCCGGTCCTTGCCTTCGGTGATTGCGCATCGATCGTCGTCCGTGATGTGCAGGGGTATGCCGCCGGCGATCTGGTGATGATTATCCAGATGCAGGGGGCCGTGATCGATACCTCCGGCACCTCGGCCTACGGTTCCGTTGCCGATTACAACAATGCCGGCAACTACGAATGGAATCGTATCGGATTCATCACCGGCGACACGATCCATCTCACCCACTATCTCAGCAACACCTATTCGCTTCAGGGCCACGTACAGCTTGTGCGCATTCCGGAATACGGAGATGTGGTGATTCCCTCCTCCGCTGTGGTTGCCTGCGCGCCGTGGAACGGCGAGACCGGTGGTGTGCTGGCGCTCCGAGCCACGGGCAGCGTGCGGATCGACGGCTCCATGAATGTTACCGGCATGGGGTTCCGCGGAGGAACGGTGAAGGCCGCCGGGTTTGTTCCCTATTACGACACGACGTTTGCGGGACCGGAGAATCCGGACCGTTACGGACTGAAGGGTGAGGGAATTGCCGGCTTCGGCGTGCCGCCCAATATCGCCGGTCACGGAGCCGCGGCAAATGCGGGGGGCGGCGGCGGCAATCACAATGCCGGCGGAGGAGGAGGGAGCAACAGCGGCGCGGGTGGCCTGGGGGGGTATGCCTACAGGGATGGCCGATACGCCGGAGACTATCGCCATGCCCAGGGGCTGGGGGGCTATGCCATCGTGCCGAACAGGCGCCTCTTCCTTGGCGGCGGCGGCGGTGCCGGCCACGACAACAACAACGTGGGAACCAGCGGCGCGCGCGGCGGCGGCATCATTGCCATCGAGGCCGCAGCCATCACCGGGACAAATGGCCGCATCGTTGCAGCCGGTGCCGACGCGGCCGATGCGGCGTACGATGGCGGCGGCGGGGGCGGAGCCGGCGGGTCCGTGGTGATGAGCGTTGCTGCATTCAATGGCACGAGTACGGTGGACGTACACGGCGGTGCCGGTGCCGATGCCGGCACCACGGTCTTCAACCAGGATGCCGGCCCCGGTGGCGGCGGTGGCGGCGGGGCCGTTTCGTTGACCACGGCACTCCCTCCGGCCTCGGCACTCGCAGTGGTTGCGGCCGGTGGCGCGAACGGGACCGATGTGTTTGCACACGGCCCGTACGGAGCCACTCCGGGCGCTGCCGGATTCGTCGCCGGCAATCAGGAGCTCGTGCACAGCACACGCGAGGCCGTTCGGCCCATCGTTGATGCCGGGCCGAACGTGGACCTCTGCCTTGGTTCCTCCGTCACGCTGAATGCAACCGGGGGAGTGCACTATCACTGGACGCCGATCGCCGGGCTGAGCTGCGTGGATTGCGCCAGCCCGGTTGCCTCGCCGAACACCCCAACCACATACTATGTAGTCGCGACGGATTCCAACGGGTGCAGCAATCTGGACAGCGTGAGGGTGAACGTGAACACCTGTGCCGATGCCGACTTCATTCTTCCCACGATTTGTTCGGGGCACAGCGAGCATACGTTCGTGGACTACTACAACCGCCGGCGCGTGGACACCATCGTCTCCGTACAGTTCCTGGGCGACCGTGCGTCCGACTATGCCTTCGAGGGGACGCTCCCCTTTGTGCTGACCCCCACGGTCACGATGCATATTCCGGTGCTGCACCGGTGGATCGTTCCGGGCGCACACGTCACGCTGATGCGGATGACCGCGGCCTCCGGCGATGTCTATGACTCGCGTGTGCTGGCCGTCACGGAAACAACGATCGAGTCCGTTCTCAAGATCGGCGCGCTCCATCTCGGCGTGCATGCCGGTCCGTTCGACACATGCTTCGCGATACCGAATCCGTACTATGTCCGTGTGTTGATTACCGATACGGCGTGGGTTCAGGGGAACCAGCAGTTGCGTATCTCCACGCCCGGGCTTCCCATCAATATCGACCGGCACGACAGCATTCTTTTCTGTCTGCACCTGGAAAGCCTGAAGGCATCGGATACGGCGACGCTGGTGCTGGGAGGAGTGGTCGTGGACAGTTGCAACATCGGCCGCTGCATCTCCCAGCTGATCACGGTCGATGGCGGCCCGCCGCGCCCGGGCACTCCGGATGCGGCCGTTGGAGGGGATGAGTCGAACGCGGGGCTTGCGGCGGAGATATTCCCGAACCCATCGGGGAGCGATGGCGCAATTCGGATCCGCCTGCCGCATACCGATCGGGTGCGCATTACCGTGCTGGACCTCGCCGGGCGGGAGGTGGCCGTGGCGGCCGAGGAGTGGCTGCCCGGAGGCGAGCACGTTGTTCCGTTCTCGGTGCCGGGTCTCCCATCGGGCACCTACTCCTTCGTGATTCGAACTCGAACCGGAGTGGCCAGCGTTCGGCATCTCATCGTGCGTTAGCGCCGCCGATTTCCCGACGATGATATCGCGGGTTGCCGTCTCATCGGACGGCAACCTGCTGGCGTGGCGGATTGCGATACCTCCCGGGGGTACGCACCGCTTCGATGCCGGCTTACATTCCGTTGCGGCCCGAGGATGAATTTGCCTAAAAGTTTATGTTGGATCGCGCCATGTAACGGCTATATATTGCGTGGCACTTCAAGCCGTGGTGGGCGAGAAGTATATGTCCAGCCACCGTCCTACAATTGAGGTCCCAAACGTTCGTGGTCGAGGTCCGTCCAAGTGCTTCAGCATATTCACGCATGAAGAGGATAGATACTATGTCTCGGACTCGCATCTCAGTTGTTCTGGTTCTTCTCGCCGGGCTTGTTGCCTCGAGCGCCGCATTTGCCAAGACCGGTGATCGCGCGCAGAGCGAAATCATGCAGGCTGCCATGAAGGGCTCGGTGAAGATGGTGACAACGATCTTTTCGGTGAAGCGCCCCGTGAACACGCCGCTGCTCGATTGGGCGAAGGCGACCACGGAGAAGGCAAAGCTTCAGCGCATTCATCGTGAGGCGTCGCGCAAGGACGTTCCCACCATGAATCAGGATCAGATGGAGTTCTCGCGCGACCGCGACTGATCCTATCCGGCGGAGCATCGGATTGCGCACTGCTCTCCAGCTCCCGATAAAAATTCAAACGCCCTGTGAAGCCGATCTTCACAGGGCGTTGTGCATTATGTGCGCCAGGCATGGCGCATTCGACGAATGTCTCTCCCGCCTGGATAGCGCTTGGGCCTTCTACGTACAGAGGGAATTGCTTCCTGATAGCACATCGATCTGTTATCGCGGAGTTTGACTCCGCGATCGTCATCGGAAGAACGGGGCCGGAGTACAACTCCGGCCCAACGTGCTCTTCAGAGCATATCAGGATACGTCTTCGCAAGGACTTAGGCGTACTCCGCAACCTTCTTGCGATGCACTCCCGTGTAGAGCGCGGGCGCAAGGCCCTGCGCTCCTTCCATGGCATTCTCCGCCTTCCGTACAACCGGCCGCACGGCGTAGCCGTCATTGGTCAGCTCCATGAGTATCACCAGCCCCATGCCGAACAACGACGATGCAAGCGCCACCGGCGCGGCCGTGACCGTTGCAACGATGCCGGGTTCGCGCGTGCCGAAGATCGATGCCGCCACATCACGTATCGCGGAGCGAGACTGAACCGAGGCAACGTTGAAGCCGAAGCGTGAGGCATACTCACCGAGTACCGGCGGAGTGAAGAGATGCCGGGCCTCTTCGGCGAAGCGATGCAACCACGAACGGCGATTGAGCCGTGCAGGCAGCGATGATGCGTTCAGCGCCGCAACGATCAGGCGCCCGCCGGGGTTCAGCCAGCGCCGGGCGCGATCGAAGAGGAGCGACGGCGCCGGATATCGTTCCAGACCTACGGCGTCGATAATGCAGTCGAACGATTCCGCTGCAAATGCCGCCCCCTCCAGCGACCATGCAAATGTGCGCACGCCGTCGATCGGAGCATGCCCCGGTTCAACCAGCGCCGAAAGCGCGATCCCCATCTCGGCCGCCTCGCCGACGAGTGACGGAGCCGGTTCGCCAAGTACCAGTACGGAGGGAGATGACCGGCCAAGGAGCGAGCGAAGCGCCTCGCGCTGCAGTGCAGGCGGCACTGAGGACATGGTGCCGGCAGCAGGCCGGGGCTCGTCGTGGGCAATGCTGATCAACCCGCACTTGCGGCAGCGTCGCAGAAGCAGGCCCTGCGCCGTCCGTTCCTCCGCGTGCTCGAGATTTCCGCAGAGGTCGCAGGCCGGTACCCACCAGGTTGATTCCGATTCTTTACGCATCGGCTCTCGGCATTGATAGATCGTGAGTCGCGAATCGCAACGAACGCTGCGTTCGCCGAACAGGACACGCCCTCAAAAATCGACTATTGCAGCGTGATCGTCAAGGGGTGTACTCTCTGCTCGCGTATAAGACGAGGAAGCGCACCTCCGATTATCGGAGATGCGCTTCGTTCGCAGAAATACGTTCACCCGCGTGCGCTGAATGCTACGTACAGAGGGAATTGATTCCTGGTAGCACTTCGATCCGTTATCGCGGAGTGTGACTCCGCGATCGTCATCGGAAGAACGGGCCTGAGTACAACTCAGGCCCAACGTGCTCTTCAGAGCATATCAGGATACTTCTTCGCAAGGACTTAGGGAGTGATCGTCAGGTTCACTGCATCGCCGTTGCCGCGCACCTCCGGATAGTACATCAGCTCCGCCACGGAAGGCATCACCGAATACGTGCCCGGAATCTGCGCTCGCATCACGTAGCTGAACTCGAACGGCGCCCGCGGAATCTCACGTGCGAAGAACGTCACCTTCTCGTCGCGCACGTTGCGATCCGAATACCACCACCACCATTCCGAATCGTCGACATTCTCCTCGCGTGTCTTCTGGTCGTACTCCTTCTCCCCGGCAATCGTGTAGCCGTCCGTATTGGTCACCACCTCGCAGCCCGCCGGCAGCGGGTCCTCCAGCATGAAGTATTCGTAGCTGCGATCGGGGACAACGCGCACCTTCACGAAGAGCTCGTCGCCGGTCCTTACCGTGCCGCGGAACGGCTGCTTGGTGTAGACGTAGATGTCGCCGCGCCGCGCCTTGGTGAGTGTGTAATACTCGCGCACCACCTTGAAGCCGGAGCTCGCGGAACGGAGCGCCGGTCCGGTTGCATAGTACACCATCCGAGCCGAGGCATACAGCCTGCCCGGGCCGTTCTTCTCGATGCTCACCGCATTGGTGCCGTTCACGAGATTGGGATCGTGCAATTGAACGCGCTGCTCCGGAACGAATACATCTGCCCGCGTGATATGCCTGGTGAATACCTCCCGTCCGTTGATCTTCACGCTCAGCGTATAGTCCGGGTTCAACTGCCCGGATGACTTGATGTAGTCCACAAGGGCATAGATCACCAGAGCAGTCGTCTTCGTGTTCTCCCATGTGTCGCCGAGCTTCTGCGAGAGGAGCCACTGCACGCCCTTCTGGGCAAGCTGGGTCTCTCCCTTCGTTTCCAGAATCGCCTTCACCGCGAACGCCGTTGCCTCCACCGGATCGTTCTGCCAGAACCATCGCAGGCCCTTCGGCTGCCAGAACGCATAGTCCGTACCGGGCGTCGCGTCGGCCTCCAGCCGTGCGTCCAGTGTGCTGACCACGTCCTGCATCCCCTGCGCCTTCGCCGCCAGGGTCAACAGGGCGCGGCTGTAATCGCTCAATGTCTCCACGCGCGCCATTGCACGGATCCTGTCGACCAGGGCCTTCTGCGGCTTTCCCTTGTCGATGGTCGCGAGCACGTAGACCATGTAGGCCTGCGTGGTTGCGTCCAGCGGATGGCCCCTCTCTCCGCCGTCCACCAGAAGCTTCATCAGTGCATCGTGGCCGTTGTCGTAACGCTCCTTGTTCACCTCGTAGCCGGCGCGCTGCGCGGCGGTGAGACCGTACATGACATAGGCAGTCATATAGGGATCGGTCTGGTCCCACGTCCACCATCCCCAGCCGCCATCCTCATGCTGCATTCCGTACAGCTTGGAGAATCCGCGCGATACCATGCGAGGTATCTCCGCCCGGCGCTTCTCATCGAACGGCACATCGAGTTTCTTCAGCACGTCGGCAACAACCACCGTTGGAAGGAAGCGGCTCATCGTCTGCTCCACGCATCCGTACGGGTAGCCGATCAACGAGTCCAACGTCCCCAGCATCGAGCCGGCCAGCGACGGCGAGAGCGCAATGTATACGTCACCGTTTTTCGGATCGGCTCCGGACGGCAACTGCAGGTTCAGCGTGCGTGCGGCGGTCGGGCCGTCGAGCTGCGTAACGGCGCCGGTTGCGAGCTTCATGCCGCGCGGCAGCACGGGCACCGTCAGTTCCATCGCATCGGACTCCTCGTTCGTCAGCGCCTTCACGTTCAGGAGCGCCGTGCCGTTGTATTGCGCGGAGACCTTCCAGTCTATACGCTGCTCGCCGTTTGCGGGAATCGTCACGGTCTTCTCGCGATCGCCCAGCGAAACGTTCTCTCCTCCGAAGGCAACCTTCGTGGTCTTCGCGGTGGAGAGATAGTTGTGCACCGTTGTTGCAATCAACAACTCGTCCCCCTGAATCAGGAAGCGGGGTGTCTCCATGCGCACAAGCAGTTCCTTCCGCTCCACCACGCGCGCCGTGGCCTGCCCGACTGCTGTTTCGTTGGTGATGCCGCGAGCCGTGATACGCCATGTCGTGAGGTTGTCCGGGAAGTCCACCGTCATCGTGGCCCTGCCGTCGGAGCCGGTGCGTGCGCTCGGCGTCCAGAACATCATGTCCTTGAAGTTCCTGCGCGTGGCGGGCTGCACGAACATGCTTCCCTTCACATCGCCGAATGCGATGGCCCGCGCACCCGACAGTCCGCTGGCCAGCCTGTGAGCCAGGCTGTCGTAGACGGGATGCCCGTGATGATATCCGTAGAGCGCATCGGTCGCGTCCTTGTCGATCTTCACCGCATCGCCGTAGAAGCTGAAGTTGAGCGATGAGCTCGTGGAGACTTCGTTCCATCGCGCGCCGTAGAACGAGCGCTGGATGTCGGGAGTGTTCTCCGGACGAATCGCGTAGATGGCCTCATCCACCATTCCCACGGCAACGTCGACGTTGCCGACCGGTGAGCCCTTCTCATCGAGCGCGCGCACCGTTACCGTTCCCTTCTCACCCGGGCGATATGTCTGCTTGTCCGTGGTCACCTCCATGTGAAGCAGCTTGCCGTCCGGCACCACGGAAACGCGCTGCGTCTCGTGATACATCTCCCCGTCAACGATTGCCGATGCGCTGAGAAACACCGTCGGCGCATGTTTCTCTTCGATGGGAATCCGTACGATTGCCGAGGTGCCGTTCAGCCGCTCCACCTGGCTGGAGTAGAGTGTCGCTCCCTCCAGCGTCACCAGTGCGTCCACATTGGGGGCCGGCATGATCACCAACGCGCTCATCGTCTCTCCAGGCTTGTAGGCCGCCTTGTCCGGGATAATCTGCACGTCGCTCGATCCCTCGCGATACCAGTTCGCATACGCCTGATCGGCAACGTAGATGTAGCTGGACTCCGTGATCTGCGTGCCGCGCCGGTCCGTCACGCTCACCTCCATCTCGAAGTAGCCGGGCTGGCTGGGCTTGTACGTGAGCGTCCCCTTGCCTGAGGCATCCGTGGCGCCGCTGCCGCTCCATACCTGATCGTAGTGTGCCTTGTAGACGAAGCCGTTGGGCACCGAGTCGTTCTTCACCTTGTCCCACCATGTGCGGATCACCTTCGCGGTGAACGGCGTCGCCACCGGCTTCTCCCCCTCGCACGTCGCCACCTCCACACTGATCTTCGCTTCGTCGTTCGGACGGTAGACATACTTGTCCGTGCTCATGGTGATGAAGTACTCGCCGCGCGTTACCTCCACGGACTTGGCGCCGGCAATCATGCGCCGGCTGTTGTCCACCACGTTCGCCTGAACGCGATAGACATAGTCGCGGTCGGCTGCGGGGTCCGTGCGGTAATCGATCTGGAATGTGCCGTCCGGATTCAGCACTCCCTTGGCCGAATGCACCATCTCCATGCGATAGGTTGCGAAGTCGTCGTCATCACTCCCCTCATAGAGATATGCCCAGTCGGAGCCGCGCCACCACGGCCGCCAGTAGCGGGCGCGATAGACGAAGTACTCCACCTCTGCATTTGCCACCGGCGAGCCGAAATAGTAGTCGGCCTTCACCGTTGCCTTGATCTCGTCGCCGCGCGTGTAGGTGGCGCGGTCCGTTGTTACCACCACCTTGTATTCCGGCTTCTTGTACTCTTCAACGGAGAAGTTGAAGTACTGTGCCTCGTCGCTCGAGGCGCCGGCCGCATAGACCTTCACGGACCATATGCCGAGCGGCGGCTCGTCGCTGATGACGAACTGGCTGTTGAACGTGCCGGCATCGGAGAGTGCGAGCGTGTCGCGCCGGAAGCTGTCGCCCCGTGCGTCGTCGATCTCGGCAACCATCCGCTGCCCGGCCTGCGGGCCCGTGTAGGTGCCGTCCGTGTTCGTGTTGCGAACGATGCCGCGATAGTAGACGGTATGTCCGGGACGATAGACCGGGCGGTCCGTGTGCAGATAGATCTTCGGGCTGTTGCCGCTTCCGTAGTTGTAGAAGTAGGGATCGGAGATCACGAAGTTCCCATCCTTCTCCCCCAGCACCAGCAGTGTGCGCATTCGATAGTCCCACTGCCACTCATCCTCCGGATCGTCCTGGCTGGTTGCTGCGTGTTCATGCTTGGGAGGGGCAGGAACGGCAACGCGCGCGGTGCCGTCGGCGGCGGTGGTCTTGTCGGTGATCTTCTCGCCGGCGCGCGTCACCACGAGCGGTACGTCCCCCACACGCTCGCCGGTGCGCGTGTTCACCACGAATGCCAGCAGTTCGGTGGTGGACTGCTTCATCACCATACCGTATTCCGAGATCACGAGCGTGGTGAGCGCACGCTTGCCGCGCACACGCGCCTCGATGAGATACACACCCTTCTCCTTCACCGGCACGGGGATCGATTCGTAGTGCCAGTTGCCGGACTCCTCGGGCTTCGGATTCAACTCGTGCTCCCACGTGGCCACGATCGGATAGTGCTCCGCCCCCTTCGGGATGTCATCCACGGCGAGCTTGTTGGGATCCCTCGGCGTCGCATGTTCGCGCTGCTGGCGCTCCTTTTCCGCCTTCGTGCCGTTCAGATCGGCCACATCGCGAATCGCCCTGCGCGCATCTGCAGGCATCACACTGCGAGCGGCATAGCGCACGTCCCGTTGCACCTTCTCCACCCCCTGCCGCAGCATCTCGAAGGTGTTCGGCGGATTCAACGAGGCGAGCGATGGTGCGTGCGGGTCCTTCTGGTTCATGAAGAAGTCCACCGGATCCGGGATCCGGAACGCACGCATGTACACCTTCACCTTGCCGACGGCATTGCCGCCAAAGTTGACGGCGGTTTCTGCCGCTCCCGGATAGAAGATCTGTTCCACCGAGAGCGAGAAGGAGAACGAGTTGTCGTCACCGTCGAAGGCGAACGCCATCATCGCGGCGAGGATGATGAAGGAGCGGGTAGCGAAGGAGCGGAGATTCATTGGCAGACTCACGGGATTGATGCCGATGGGTCATAACACGGTAGTAACCGGAACTTAGCGCATTTCAGGTTCTTCAGGAACTGACGCGTGGATGCGGGAGCGTAACAGAGACGTATCGCGCTGTTGCGATCGCCCGGAAGGGCCGGATGTATCGGGGCGTTCCATGGGGGCGGTCACGGAAAAACCGGAGCCCCGATCGGGTGCGATTGCCGGATGAGCCGAGAGCGTGATGGATACCGGAAGTCCCGGCATCGTCCGCCCCGCGTGTGTGCCGTGATGCCGCGCTGAAGGCTTCCAATGTTACGTATTCGCCATGCGACTCGCATGTTCGGCTGTGCAATCGATTCCGCAGATTGCAGGGCCCCGATTGCCAACGCTCTGTGATGATTCGGCAACGGGTCCGCACCCGCACCAATGGTGCAGCCGCCGGCCCCAGGCCCGCGGTTCCGCTCCGTACACTCCAACCGAACATCGAACCCCGGGACCCAACCCCCATGAACAACATCCAGATCGTTCCCGTCGCCGGACGCAATGCACTCGCCGAGTTGCAGCGGCTCAGGCTGGAGTATGCCGCCACCGGTCTGTATCCGATTATTCTGGGAGATGAGGAGGACTGCGAACGCATGCAGGAGCTGCATGACGACGGCGAGGAAATGGAGGCCGCCGCAATCATTGCGGAGAGCAGGACGATCGACGTTCAGGCTCTGCTCCGGGAACGGCGGGGGGAATTTGCCGACATGTTCGAACAGGAGGATGGTGGCGATGGCGATCTCGCCGGCGGAATGGAACTGGTGGCGCATCTGGACATGGGGACGATGCAGCCGAAGGAAACCGTGTTGCTCGGGCTGTTGCGGGTTGCCGCTCCATGGGAAGTGTTCGCATATTTGGACTGGGGCGGGTGGAACGAGTGCCCGTTCGCCGCGGAGCACTGTGCGATGCACCGGTACTGGCAGGCGAGACATGGTGCCGAAGTGGTCTGCGTCACGGCCGATATCGTGCAGTGCATCGTGGAACGTCCGCCGCACGATCGGCCTGCAGCTCTGACACTGGCGCACGAGCAATACCTCTACTGTGCCGACATCGTCGAGCAGGGAACCGAGACCGTCGGGCAGCTGGCCGATACGCTGGTGAGGTCACCGTACTGGTACTTCTGGTGGGACTGAACGAGATCCATCGCAGTGCGATACGTTCGGCGGACCCACCCGGTGCTCGCAACCGGTGATGCTTCGCCGGCAGGCCCCACCGGCACCGCGGCTGGGGGGCGTTTGGAGTCATCAATCAGGATCAATCCATATGAAATCCGATTACTGGAACGTGAGCGACGAGCAGGTGATCGAAAAAACCGGGAAGCCGATCGCACACTGGGTGAAGACGCTCAAGACCTTCAAGGCCGAGACGAAGAAGTCCAACGATGTCGTGGCGTTCCTTCAGGAGAGCCATGGCGTGCCGCGCTACTGGGCGCGAACACTGACCACGCTCTATCTGAAGAGTCTGGAGGAGTAGGCGGCCGCCCGGCGCAACATCCAATCTCCTCCGCACACCGTAGTGTAGCTGGGATGCACGCGGCCTGAGGACGCCGCTGCCTGCCCGCACATACATCGAGTTATCAGGAGAAACGCATGTCACTCGCATCGAACAAGGAAGTTGCGCGACAGTTTGTCGAGGATATCTGGGGGAAGGGCGATCTGAATCTTGCGGAACAGCTTATTGCTGCGGACGTTGTGGATAACAACCCCATGCCGGGATTGCCGCCGGGACGTGACGGGCACAATGCCATGTTGACGATTGTTCGCGCCGCATTCCCGGATGCAACGTTCACGCTCGATCAGGTTGTTGCCGAGGATGACAAGGTGGTGGACCATTGGACCATGCGCGCCACACATGCCGGACCGTTCATGGGAATTCCAGCCACCGGCCGGCCGGTAGTGCTGCGCGGCGTGGATATCCTCCGAATCGAGAACGGACAGATCGCGGAGTTCTGGCATATCGAGGATATCGTCGGCGTGCTCGGCCAGCTTGGCGTGCTTCCGCCGCCGAAGCCGTAGTGCCATGGGTGCAAACGTTCCTGCATCGCGGAGGAGAATGTGCCCTCTGCGGTGTCTGTTCTTCCAGCAGGCACCACACTTCGTACGCGGGAACAATCTGAATGAGCGGGTGGGAGGTTTTCCGTTGCGGAGGCCGGTGCTTCCGCTGCGCCTGCCGGCCGCGCGTTCGAGGGGCTGATGGCTCTCCTCACGCTGCTCGTCATTACGCTCCGTGCAACCGAGGGGAATCGCATCATGGAACCACGGCTCAACATCATCACGCTCGGTGTAGGCGATCTCGAGCGATCGATCGCATTCTATCGCGACGCTCTCGGCTGGCCGATGTCGAGCGCCAGCGTCGGGGACTTCGCCATCTTCAAGCTTGGAACCGGGACGGCGCTCGCGCTCTATCCACGCGATCTTCTTGCAGAGGATGCATGCATACCGGACGGCGGCGGCTTCGGCGGCATCACGCTTGCCCAGAACGTGCCCACGCGTGACGATGTGGATGCCGTGCTCAACGCGGCCCTGCATGCGGGCGCACGGCTGTTGAAGCCGGCATGCGATGCGGCCTGGGGAGGCTACTCGGGGTATTTCGCGGATCCCGACGGGCATCCGTGGGAGGTTGCATGGAATCCCTTCTTCACGCTCCGGGAGGGCGAGCTTCGGCTGCCGTGACCCGTGCCCGGCGCATCGGTTTCATCCATCGGCTTCATCGCATGCAGCATTCGATCCCCTGCAGCAACTGGTCTCCGCTGACCGTGACGGAGGTACACGATCTGTTCCGCGACGCTCCATTTACCTGGGGGCTGGCCGGCGGCCATGCGATTGAACGTTTCGTGGGCCGGCCGATACGGGAGCATGGCGACGTGGACGTGATTCTCTTTCGTGACGATCAGCGTGCGGCTCATGAGTGGCTGGCCGGGTGGCATCTTCATGCCGCCGATCCTCCCGGTACGCTCCGTTCGTGGACTGCGGAGGAGACGCTGCCGCCCGGCGTGCATGATATCTGGTGTCATCGCCGCGACGCGCAGGCCTGGCAACTGCAGCTCATGCTTGCCGAGAACGAGGGGGAGGAGTGGTTCAGTCGTCGCAATGCGGCGATTCGGGGATCGCGCCGGGAGATGATCGTGGAGTACGGCGGCCTGCCGTGCATCCGGGTTGAAGTGCAGCTTCTCTTCAAGGCGAAAACCAATCGTGCGAAGGATCTGATGGATCTGCATGCCTGTCTGCCGCTGCTCTCCGGCGAGGCCCGTGCCTGGCTGCGTGCGATGTTGCAGGTTGCGCATCCAGAAGGGCATGCGTGGTCCGGCATGATACCGTGAACGAATCAGCCGGCCATCGGGAAGCCCACGGCGCGCAGGTTCAGGCGATGCGGGGACGGGCGTTGTCGGCGCACGCCGCATCGGCATCTGGTCGTGCGGTGTACGGAAACGTTGGCGCCGACGCGGCCTGTGCCGACCGGATGTGCGGTGGCATACGACACCCCCCTGCCGCAATGCCGGCCGCATGCGACGGGGGGAAGGGTGTGGAGACTATACCTATCCGGCGATCTTCATCGCCAGGCTTCCGGAATTGCCGCGCACTTCCGGGTAGTACATCAACATTCCAACCGACGGCATCACCGAATATGTGCCGGGGATCTGCGCACGCATGATGTAGCTGAACTCGTAGGTCTGCGGCTCCATCTCGCGTGCAAAGAAGGCTACCTTCTCGTCGCGCACGTCGCGGTCGGCATACCACCAGCGCCATCCCCAGAATCCATAGCGGCGGTAGTCGTTGTTGTCCTCGCCATAGCCGTTCTCCCCCGGGATGTTGTACCCGTCGGTGCTCTTCACCACCTCGCAGCCGGCCGGGAGCGGGTCCTCCAGCAGGAAGTACTCGTAGCGTGCACTCGGCGTGATCTTCACCTTCACGAACACTTCGTCTCCGCTCTTTACCTGACCCGTGTACGGCATCTTACGATAGATGAATTGCCCGTCCTTCCAGTCGCGACGCAGGAGCGAATACTCCCGTGTCACCTTGAAGCCTGCGTCCGCAGCCGCAAGCGCCGGGCCTGTTGCGAAGTAGTTCAGTCGTGCAGTTGCATACAGCTTGCCGCTGCCGCTCTTCTCGATCTCTATGGTGTTGTCGCCGGTGTGCAGGGCGGAGCGATCCACCGTGATCTGCTTTTCCGGAGCGAAGATATCCGCCTTCGTGATGTGCTGCGCGAGCACCTCGCGGCCATTCACGCGCACGTGCACCATGTAGTCCGGTTCAAGCTCGTGCGTGCCCCGCACATAGTCCGCGAGTGCGTACACCACCATTGCGGTCTGCCGTGTATTCCCCCAGGCATCTCCCTGCTTCTGCGCAAGCAGGAAGTGGATTCCCTTCTTCACCAGGTCCGTTTCGCCGCGAATCTCCAGCAGCGCCTTCACGGCGGAGGCGGAGGTTTCCACGGCATCGTCCTGCCAGTTGTAGTGCCAGCTCTGGCCGTTCCATTGCGCGCCGGTGGCCGTGACGGTGGCGGCCTTCTCCAGCCTGTCGGCCAGGCGGTTCGCCGCGGTGTTGTCCCCCTCGTAGTGCGATGCCATCGCCAGCAACGCAACGGCGTAGTTGTTGATATCGTCGCGTCGCGCGAGCGCGTTGATGCGTTCATCGTAGAGCGCATCGCGCGTGCCGCGGTTGACGAAGCAGGCCACGTAGAGCATGTAGGCCTCCGTAGTAGCCGCAAGACGCTTGTCGTCGCTTCCCAGGCCGCCGCCTGCCTTGCGTGCCTCGATCAGCGTGCGGAGCGCCCGCAGGCCGTTCTCGTAACGATCGTTGTTCACGGTATATCCGGCGTTGCGGGCTACCGTCAGACCATACATCACATATGCGGTCATGAACGGATTCGTCTGATCGTGCTCCCACCATCCCCAACCGCCGTCGTCGTGCTGCAACCCGTACAGCCGCGTGAATCCCTTCTCCACCATCTTCGGAAGCTCCTCGCGCTTCTGCGGATCGAACGGCACATCCAGCTTCTTCAACACGTCGGCCACCATTACCGTCGGGAGGAATCGGCTCATCGTCTGCTCCACGCATCCGTAGGGATAGCCAACCAGTTCGTCCAACGCGCCGAGAATCGAACTTGCCGCCGAAGGGGAGAGGGCAATCGAAAGCGTGCCGGTGGATGGATCGCTGTTGTCCGGCAGGTTCAGCGCGAGCGTTCGCTGGCGCGTCTGCTCGTCCATATCGGCAATCGCGCTCGATCCGGTAAGCACGCCCTGCGGCAGAATCGGCACGGTGAGCTGCATCGCGTCGGACTCCTCGTTCGTGAGTGCCTTCACCGTCAGCTTCGCCCGGCCGACCTTCGGCGCCTTGATCGTCCAGTCGATGCGCTTCTCGCCGTTCGCGGGAATCGTCACCGTCTGTTCGTGGCCCGTAAGCTCCACGCCCTCAGCCTCGAAGACCACCTTCGTCTTCTTCTCGCTGCCGAGATAGTTGTGGATCGTGGTGGCGATCGAGAGCTGATCGCCCTGCGTCATGAAGCGCGGAGTCTCCATGCGGACAAGGAGATCCTTGCGTTCGATCACCGTGGCGCGAGCCTGGCCAACGGCCGTTGCCTTCGTTATGCCGCGGGCCGTGATGCGCCATGTGGTCAGGTTGTCCGGGAAGGTCACGTTCACGGTTGCATAGCCGCGGGCGTCGGTGCGCACCGAGGGGGTCCAGTACATCTGATCGCGGAAGTCCGTTCGCACAGCGGGCTGGACGAGACCGTCTCCCGTCTTGTTCTTCGGTGCTGCGGCCGGAGGAGGAGGGGGGGCGTTCTCCGCGCGATCCATCAGCGCGCTCTTCTGCGGCGCACCGGATGCCATCATGCCGTCGCGGGCCATCGCCCGCCGCGAAGCCGCCCAGAAGCTGAAGTTGAGCGAACTGTTCGTGGAGACATGGTTCCAGCGTGAGCCGTAGAAGAACTTCTGAATGTCGGGCGTCTCGTCCGCATGGATTGCGTAGATCGCTTCGTCCACCATGCCGAGTGCCACGTCGACATTCCCCACCGGCTCGCCGCCTGCATCCACCGCCCGCACCGTTACCGTTCCCTTCTCCCCCGGCTTGAACGTTTCCTTCTCCATCTTCACTTCCAGCTTGATCAGCTTTCCCTCCGGCGTCACTACGATCCGGTGGTTTGCATTGTAGAAGTTGTCCGCCGCGAGCGCCGATACATTGAGATAGAACATCGGCGCATGCTGGGCGATAATCGGAACGCGGATCACCGCAGATGTGGAACTGAGCCGCTCCACCTGATAGCTGTAGAGCGTCGTGGCTTCGGCGGTGACCAGCACATCGATATTCGGCTGCGGCATGATCACCAGCGCGCTCATCGTCTCCCCGGGCTTGTACATCTCACGATCCGGTATCACCTGCACGTCACCGCCGTCGTTGTTCCAGTAGGAGTAATAGCCGTCGCTCACGTAGACGGAGGAACTGGCGCCGATCTCCGTTCCGCGGTGGTCCCGTGCCGTCACGTAGACGGTATAGTATCCGGGGTCCTTGGCGTTGAATGTCACGGAGCCGTTGCCGTTGCCGTCGGTGCTGCCTGAGCCGGTCCATATCGTGGCGCGCTGCGGCTCGTTCCTCCGTACCGTGCGACCCTCCCACCAGACCCGCTCCACTTTCACGTCGAACGGAGCGGAGATCGGCTTCTCACCATCGAAGGCAATCGTCTCCACGTTCACGCGCACTTCCTCCTGAGGCTTGTAGACATACTTCGTTGTCCTGGCGCTCACGTAGAACTCGCCGCGCGTCACGCGTGCGGAGGTCACGCCCGCGATCGAGCGCCGGCTGGCGTCCACCACGTTCGCCTGAATGCGATAGATGTAGTCCTCATCGGCCTTGCCATCGGTCTGATAGCTCATGGAGAACGTGCCGTCCGCGTTCAGCTTTCCCTCGCCGGAGTTGACCATCTGCATTCCGCTGTAGCTCATGTACTCCGGTGCTTCCTCGTACAGATATGCCCACTCGGAGCGGTACCACCACGGGCGCCAGTAGCGCGAGCGATAGATGAAGTACTGTACCGTTCCCTCCGATACCGGCGAGCCGAAGTAGTACCTGGCGTTCACCGTTGCCTTGATCTCGTCGCCGCGTGTGTACTGGTCGTGATCGGTCTTCACCGTCACCTCGTACTCCGGCTTCTTGTACTCCTGCACGTCGAAGGAGAAGGAGGATGTCTGCCCGCCGATGTTCACGGTGATCGTGTAGTTGCCGAGCGGCGGCTCCTCGCCGAGCGTCAGATCGCCGCTGAATGTTCCGAAGTCGGAGATCAGCAGCGTGTCCTTCTTCAACGAACCGCCGCGGGCGTCCGTGACCTCCACATAGGCCCTGCCCGTATCCACGTTCTCGTACGTGCCCGCCTCCGTCACCGAGCGGACGATGCCGCGATAGTAGACGGTCTGCGACGGACGATAGACGGGCCGGTCCGTGTGGAGATAGACTACGGACGATGCTCCGTTGCGGCCGTAGGTACGGTAGAAGTAGGAGTCGCAGATCACGAAGTCGTTGCCGCGCCCGCCAACCGCGACGATCTGGTTGCCGTACCCGCCTTCGAACTCGTCGCCGCCGGAGTTGTCCGGGGATGCATCCATCGCTGCCCTGGCGATACCGTCGTTGCCGGTTGTCGCGGTGGTCTTCGTCTTCGGGCCGCGCTCGAACGTCACCGGCAGGCCCGTGACCTTCTCTCCGCTCTTGCGGTTCACCACGAATGCGAGCACCTGCCCGTTGGCCTGCTTCATGATCATGCCGAGCTCCGTGATCACAACCACGGTTGTCGCCACCTTGCCGCGCGCCGAGGCCTGCACCAGGTAGACTCCCTTCTCGTTCATCTGCAGCGGAATGTTCTCGTACTGCCAGTACTTGTCGCGCGAGGTGAGAGTGTAATCCCAACTGGAGAGGGGGATGAACTGCCGGTGATCGCGAAGGTCTATCGCGTCCGTGCTGTCGCTTCCGTGCCCCGGCGCGTGCGGGTTGGCCTGCGCCACGAAGAATGCAACCGGATCGGCGATCCTGTAGGTATGCATCGAGATCGTGGTGTGCCGGTCCACGCGACCGCTGAAGCCCACGGAGACATCCTTGTCGCCCGGACTGTAGATCCTGTTGCTCGAGAGATAGAACTCGAAGCTGTTGTCGTCACGATCGAAACCGATTGCGGCAAGAGCTGCCATGAGGGTGACGAGTAGTGTTGAAATGGACTTGATGCTGATGTTCATCGCTGTACCTGATGAGTGGCCCGGCCGCCAACATACTGCAATTCCGGCTTCCGCTTCCCGGAGGGGGGGACTGCAGCTCCTCTCGTCGGACGCCTGCAGGCCCCGGAGGTGAAGGAGCGTGGCCCGCTGCCGACGTGAGCTGCTATGACCGGCACATCACGAGGACGTTGAATCATCCGGGGAGTAACACCCCGCGACGGCCGCAGCACGTAACAGATCGTCCATCGTCGCGCCGCAGTCCGGATCGGGGCGCTGCGCCGGAGAGATGCAGTTGCCGTTGCGGAGCTTCTTCACCCATGCACCATGCAGCCGGAACGGTGAGGCCGGAACGGCCGCGGCACAACGCGAACGCCCCGCCATCCTGATGGTGACGGGGCGTTCCGAATCATGGACGTATCCAGGCCGGCCCGCTGCCGGACGTCTGGGACCGTATCATCCGCGGATCGGGATCCGCATTGCGATCGCCTCTATTCCAGGATCATCATCTGGCGCGAGTCCGAGTTGCCCCGGACATCGGGGTAGTAGTTGAGCATGCCGATGGTTGGCATCACACCGTAGCTGCCCGGGATCTGCGCACGGAGAATGTAGGAGAACTCATATGTCTTCGGCTCCAGGCGCTGTGCGAAGAAGGCGATCTTGCTATCCCTGACATCGCGGCTGGAGTACCACCACTTCCATCGTTCGCCACTCGAAGGGGCTGTGCCCTGGTAGTCGTTCTCGCCGTCGATCACGTAGTTGTCCGTCTCGGTCATCACCTCGCAGCCGGCCGGCAACGGGTCCTCCAGCAGGAAGTACTCGTATGCCTTGTTCGGAACGATCTTCACCTTCACCAGCAGTTCGTCGCCGGAGTGAACCGTGCCGTTGAAGGGCTGCTTCGTGTAGATGTATGCACCGTCGCGCAGTTCACGGCGCAGCACGAAGTACTCGCGGCTCACGGCGAAGCCCTGATTGTCCGGATGGATCGATGCCACATCGCTGTAGTAATCCACCCACGCCGCCGCATGAAGGTTCCCCGAGCCGGTCTTCTCCACGGTGATCGTGTTGCGGCCGCCATGCACCTGGCCCGCGTCCACCGTAATGCGCTGGTCCGCACCAAGCATCTCCGCCTTGGCGATCCGGCGTGTGTAGATCGGAGTGCCGTTCAGCTTCACGGTGATGGAATAGTCCGCGTCGCCCGTCGGGTTGGCCCGGAGATAGTCCGCCATCGTGAACACGATCATCGCGCTCTGCCGCGTGTTTCCCCAGGAGTTGCCGCGCTTCTGCGACATCAGCCATGCGATGCCGCGGTTCAGCATCTCCTCCTGCCCGCCCGTTTCGAACAGCGCCTTCACTGCGAATGCAGAGGTCTCCAGATTGTCCTCCTGCCACGCATGCTCCCAGGTGATGCCTTTCCAGCAGGTTCCGCCGTTCTCCACCTTCGCCATGGAGGCCAGCCGTGCGGCCAGCGTGGAGGCGGTGGCGCTGTCTCCCTGATTGTGGGCGGCGAGCGTGAGGAGTGCGATGCAGTAGCCGTTCACGTCCGTGCGCTTCGCGAGCTCCTCGATCCTCTGGCTGCAGAGCGGATCGCGATTCCCAGCCGTGATATACGTCGCCACGTAGAGCATGTACGCTTCGCTCGTGGGGTCCAGCGGCGTTCCGCGCTGGCTGTACGATCCGGCCGCCGGCCGCGTTCTGATCTGCTCGCGCAGCGAGGCAAGCCCGCGATCGTAGCGCGACCCATCCACGTCGTAGCCGGCCTTGCGCGCAACGGTGAGACCGTACATGATGTAGGCCGTCATGAACGGATGCGTGGCATCGGCCTGCCACCAGCCCCAGCCGCCGTCGGAATGCTGGTAGCCGTACAGCTTCTCCAGCCCCGCGGCCACCATCTTCGGCATCTCCGCCTTCTTCTTTTCATCGAAGGGGAGATGCAGATCGCGCAGCACGTTCGCCACCACGATCGTGGGGAGGAAGCGGCTCATCGTCTGCTCGGCGCATCCATAGGGATAGCCGATCAGATCGTCCAGCGCACCGATCACCGAACTGCCGACCGAGGGCGAAAGTGCGATCGACAGCGATCGCGTGGTGCTGTCCGTTCCCTCCGGCACGTCGAGCGTCATCGTGGATGAATGCACCGGCTCCGCCAGGTCCGTTGCCGCGGAGGCGCTCCCCTTCAGGCCGCGCGGAAGGATCGGGACGCTCCGCCGCATCGCGTCGGACTCCGCTCCCGTGAGCGCCGTCACCGTGATGGTGGTGCTGTCCGTGCCGCTCACGGCCACGGGCCAGTCCACGCGCCCCTCGCCGTTGGCCGTCACGGTGATGGTGGTATCGTGCGCGCCAAGCTCCGCCTGCGTTGCGGAGAAGCGAAGCGTTACGTGCTGGTCCTCCGCCAGATAGTTGTGGACATTCGTGGCGATAAGCAGGCGGTCACCCTGCGTCACGAAACGCGGCGTCTCCATGCGGACAAGCAGATCCTTGCGAACGATCACATCCTCCGTTGTCTCGCCCACCTGCGTCTCCTCGCCAACGCCACGTACCACGATGCGCCATGTGGTGAGATTGTCCGGGAACTTCACCACTACCTTCGCATATCCTTCGGCATCGGTGCGCAGCTCCGGTGCCCACTCCATGATGTCGCGGAAATCCGCCCGCATCTTCGGCTGAACATATCCGGCAATTCCGTCATCCGTCTTTTCGCGAATGGGACCATTCTCCGTCTCCATTCGCATCGTATCCGCTACTGCGGACTCCCGCCCGCCCCGTATCGCCATGCCACCGATCGAGTTGGCATTCGTCATCAATCCCGACATCGGGACGGCCGTCGTGCGCTCTTCGGCAACGGCATGACTCAGCGTTTTGCGCCGCACATGTATTTCGCCATCACCTCCGGAGGGTGAGAGGGGCGCATCCAGCTCGTCATCCTCCATGGTGCGATTCTGGAGTTGCCTGTAGGTGATCGGGAGTGTGAACGGCGGCGCGGATGTCTGCACGTTGTTGGCGCGGCGCGGATAGAAGACCGAGGCAATCGGCTTCGTCCTGTCCGCCATGATATCGTAGAGCGATACATCCACCATGGCAAGCGCCAGATCGGCGCCTGCAAGCGGTCTGTTCTGCCCGTCCAGCGCACGCACGGTGATCGTGCCGGAGTCACCCGGGCGATACGTGGCGCGATCGTGCACCACCTCCAGCTTCATTGCATACGGCGCTGCGCGAACCGCGATCTCGCGTCCGCCGGTCTGAACGCCTCTGTTCACCACCGTTGCGACGCCAAGGAAGAAGTTCGGCGCATATTCCTCCCGTACCGGCATCGAGACAATCGCAGCATGGCCGCCGAATCGCTGCACGCTGTGCCGGTAGATGGTATTTCCCTCCGCCGTGACCAGCGCGTCGGCGTACGGCGTTGGTGTGAGAACAAGAGCGTTTACCTCCTGGCCGGGATCGTAGCTGTCGCGTTCCGGGATGATGGTGATCGATCCGTCCGCGGGCACCTCCGCAGCCAGCTCCGGGCCTGCAACGTACACGGTGCGTATGGCCTCCGCGGTGACACCATGTGCATCGGCTGCAGCCGCGCGCAGCTCGATCATGCCGCCCGCCACGGGAATGCACGAGGCGTGGATATGTCCGTCGGCGTCGCTGGTCCGATCCTCCTCCCACAGCACGGAGCGCCGGGCCGGCGCGGAGCGCGACCCGCCGTCACCGTGCCATACGCGCGTGGCGCTCACGTGAACCACGACGCCGGCCGGCGACTTCCCGTCGTAGCGGTTCAGCTTCATATCCATCTCCACGGGGACGCCGGAGCCGTAGAAGTTCCGGTCGCTGGTTGCCGAGATGGCGAGATCGGAATGCGTTACCTGGGCGCTCGCCGAGCCCTCGATCATCCGCCTGCTCCTGTCCACCACGCGAGCCTCCAGACTGTAGATGTAGTCACCGTTCCCCTTGGCGTCCGTCGGGATCTCGAACCGGTAGCTCCCCTCCGCATCCAGCAGGCCGTTGAGCGTGCGGACCATCTCCGTTGCGCGCGGAGCGGGCTTTGGCCCGTAGTTGCTGGCACTCGATGTGCCGGGAATCAGGGTGCGATACACCAGGCATTCAACGGTGGCGCCGGCAACCGGCTCGCCGAAGTGATAGCGCGAGCGAACCGTTCCGCTTACCGTTTCGCCGGAGGTATAGTGCGGCCGCTCCGTGGTTACGTCCACCGTGTATTCAGGCTTCCTGTACTCGATCACGTCGAACTGATGCGAGCCGGGGACGCCGCCAACCGTGGCGACTGCGGTATATGTGCCGAGCGGCGCCTCCTGCCCGAGTGTGATCTCGCCGTGAAAGGCTCCGCTCTTCGAGATCTGCACCGTCTGCCTGCCGATTCCCTTGCCGCGCGCATCGGTGAACTGGATCTCCGCCGTGCGCACCGATGTTGTTGTGTAGCGGCCGTTGCCGAGATCGCGCACCACGCCCCGAAACTGAACCCGATGCCCGGGGCGATAGACGTGGCGGTCCGTATGGAGGTAGACCGTACGCACGGCGGAGGCGCCTGCCGTGGCAGATGTGTACGGTGTGGAGATCAGGTTCCCCTGGTTGTAGCCGAGGATATGGGCGGGCGGATCGCGCCGTTCGATGCGTGAGGGAGAGAAGTAGATCGTGCCATCCTCGTCCGCGGCAATCTGATTGGTCGATCCGTTCTGTCCTACCAGCGTGAGCCGCGCAAAGGGGACTCTGGCGCCGGTTCGGGTGTTGACCACATAGAACAGCCGATGCCCTGCATCGCTCTTCATCACGAGAGTCTGATCGGAGATCACGAGCGTGGAGCCCTGCGCAACCGGCTGCTCGTTGATGGCGAACACATAGACTCCGGGCGCGCGGATCGGGAGCGGGATCATCTCGTTCACATAGCCGCCATCGACCGCCACATGCGGGCTGTAGTTGTACGTTCCGACGTACCGGAGCCGGGATGCCCATGCCACAACGGAGTCGTGGTTCTTCGGGGCAGGCTGGGACTCGTCCAGATAGTCGTACGGGTTGTTCATGTAGGCGATGGGATCGGCAATGCGATATGCACGTACGTGCAGGGGTTGTCGCGCGCGCGCTGGCCCCACATAGCGAATGCCGATGGAGGTGTCGCTGCTCGAGAAGGCACGATCCGCCGTGGCGGAGTAGGGGTGATACCTTCCCTGCGAGAAGAGATCGAGCGCCGCAAGCAGCAGCAGGAGAATGGTGACCGGGAACAGCCGGCCGTGGTTGCATCGGATCATGGTACACTCACAGAATGCGTTGCGGCGTGCCCGTGCAGGACCATCGTTCGCAACAGGTGACGTTGATACGCCGGCACGGATTCTCTCCGGACTTCTGTGGAGATGGCTGCTCGAAGGCGGCATCGTCACGATCCGGTTCGTTCCGTTCGGGCAAGACGCTGCCCGCGCTCCACGTTATCATGCGGAGCGCCGACCCTGCGCCGGAAGTACTGTCTGTTGTGCGTTGTTGAAGGGGTGCGAGGCGGTACACAACTGCACCATCCTCTTCGTTGCTGCCCGCGCCGTCCGGCATTCGGTCAACACACGATGAGGACGCGGGGCAGAGCGTTCGGTAACAACGAGGGGGTATGGGGTATGTGTGTTGAGTTATGGGTTATGCCACACCGATCACCCATCACCCTGTCCCATCCCGCAATACGTCGACAGAAATGTTAGTGTGGGACCCATCACTTCACACCCATGCATCCTGACTACGTCCGTCATGGAGAGGCGGGCTCGCGGATGGCGAGCGTGGCCGTGTTCGACGATCCGTACAGGATCGGGTTCCGTCCGGCGACAACCGCGGGAAGCACGCGGAAAGTGCCTGGTGTCGCGGCGCGTACAACCAGTCCGTACTCATACTGCAGCGGCGATGACTTCGTGCCCACCGGCAGCAGAACGCTCCCCTCGAGGCCGTTGAATGCGATCGGTGCGGCGCCCTGAAACAGGATGCGGCTGTTGTCCGAGGAGTCCGGATAGGTTCGCCGGTCCACCTGGCTGATCGATGTCTCGCCGGCGGGGATGCAGCCTCCGGGGAGAGGGAGGGAGAGCGTGGCCCCTTCCACCGGCTCCCGGCTGAGCATCCGTACGCGCACCAGCAGCAGATCGCCGGGGCGGATGGAGTCCGGCGGCCCGGCGTGATAGACCCGCGTGCCGGCGACGTTGTGCGGGCTCAGCTTGAAGATGCTCCGATCCACCTGGATGCCGCTGCTGGTTGAATCACCTCCGCCGTCGTTCGTCTCGTACTCCCACATGACCGTTGCATCCACGCCCGGACCGCCGGTGGCATCGATGGTGATGGTGTTCTCTCCAACCTTCAGCGGTGCGGCGAACTGCACGGAGGTATCCGGGCGCATGAGGTCCGCGGGGGAGTCCAGATGCCGTTCATACACGATGTCCCCGTTCAGGCGCACCGTGGTGACGTTCGCGACCGGCAGAGCATAGGTACGCAGGTAGCGGGCAAGCGACAGCCCGGCAAGCCCGTTGCCGTAGTCCGTGCGCCAGTAGTTGAACTTGTTGACCTTCATCAGGTTCAACGCTCCACGGTGCATGATCGGCTGTTCCACGCCGATCGTCAGCAGCGCCTCGAGCACCATTCCCCTGGTGTCTGCATCGCCGCCGTACCCCCACATGTCCCTCGTGGCTCCGCTGCTCCACCAGACAACCGGTTCGTTGTTCCCGAGCCGGTCCCCATCGGTGATGGATACCAGCCGCGCCGTCCCCATGCTGTATCCATTGCGTGCAACCCGCGTTGCGATCCGTTCGGCGAGTGCCTTCTCCCCCAGCGCGTAGGCCGCGAGAGCCAGCGCAGCGGCAGAATTGTTCGGAAGCTGATTTTCCTCCACGAGCGTTCTGATGCGGTCGGCAAGTATCGGATTGCGATCGGTGCCGGAAAGGGCCGCCGCGAGAATCGCGATCGCCTCCGCCCCGGGCCGGAGCAGGCTGTCCTTCGGTATCGAACCGGCTTGCCGTGCGTTGCCCTCGAGAATGGCGATCAGCCTGTCGTGTGCCCGCTCGATTGTCTCCGGCGGAACGTCGTGCCCCGCCTGCCGGGCCCGCAGGAGCGCATAGAGCGTGATCGCAGTCCATGATAGCGACTCACGGCCCGTGTAGGAACCGGCCCACCATTCACCGGATGGCCGTTGTGTCTTTACGAGGAGCGCGATCGTGCTGTCGATGAGGCGCGGCAGCCGTGTGCGAAGCGTATCCGGCAATGCGAACGGCGGGAGCGTGCCGAGTGCCTCCGTGGCGAGCGCGCACATCAGCACCATGTGTGTTCCGTTGTTGAACGTGTTGCATCCCTTGATCATGCTGTCCAGCCGGCCGAGCATGGAGCCGGCGAGCGAAGGGCGCAGAATCAGGCGCAGCGTTCGTGCGCTTACACACGACGCCCGAACCCGCAGTTCGGTCTCCGCATGCCGCACCGCAGCGTTCGTGATCATCTCCCTCGATTCCGCCACGTGACCTCTCAACGCCGCAACCGGAACAACCGTGCTCTCGCTGTCCGTGATGCCGGTGGAGGCGGCCCGCAGGCCAACCCGAATCGAGTCCGCAGTGGTTGCGGCAAGCCGGAGCCTGACGGTTCGTACACTGGAGGGGGGAAGAATCATCGTGGAATCCAGATGCCCGCCCGTGGAGGTTGCCAGATGCACCGTTGCGCTTCGCTGCGTCGAGGAGCGATTGCCCACCACCGCCGCGAAGACCGCCGTATCGCCGAGCGTGAGATGCGTCGGGCCGCTGTAGCGTACCGTCAGGGGTTGTACGCTCCTGATGATGCGAACATCCGTTGCAAGCTGGTACTCGCTTCCGAAGCCCACGGCTGCAAGGCTCCAGGTTGCATCATCGTTCGGGAGACGTATCAGTGCGTGTGCGACGCCATGCGCGTCGGTAACCAGCGAGTCGTACCAGATCGTGCCGATCGTCCGGTCTCTCGGCAACACAGGGCATGCAGCATCATGATGAACGATCGTTTCATGGAACGAGCCCACGTTCGAAGGGCTGTTGAAGGCGAACATGTGCGGCTCCGGGTCGATCGATATGCGCTGCTGTTGCAGTGTCCAGACGCGAGGCACGAGTGACGCAGGCACACCCCCCAGCAGGTATGTACGATAATCGAATGTCTGCGCCGCCGAACGCAGGTGTGGGACGCGAGCGGCGTCCCGGCGAGTCGGCTCCAGGCGGGAGCGCATCGTTACCGGCGCCACGGCGGGATCGTTCCGTGTAAGCCATGCGGTGATCGCTGCGCCCGGAACCGGATTGCCCACAGCGTCCGTGGCCGTAATGCTCGCGCGGCAGTACCCGCCGGCCGTGTACGACGTGGAGTCCGTTGCCACCGTCAGCCGGAGCAGTGCCGGCTGGCCGGAGACGTCGAACTGTGTGCTGTCGCTGCGCATCGTTCCGCGATGCCATGCGTTGAGTGCAATCGTTGTCCGCGGCGCATTCTCCGGCAGCAGCGGAAGCGTGACGATCGTGAAGCCATGCTCCACGCGTGCCAGCATCCTGCGAGCCGGTTGCGTGGTGATCTCGGTGAGATGGGCATCGGCATCGTCCTGCGGATGAAGAACCAACAGCCGCACCATGTCGCCTGGTGCATAGCGATACTTCTCGGCCACGATGCGCGGCTCACCGGAGTACAGCTGGAACTCCGGAACGCGCGCATTCCCGTGCGACCCGGAACTTCCGGACGCCGGCAGTCCGATCAGCATTTCGGAACGGGATGTGGTGTTGCCTGCCGCATCCGTCGTGCCTGCAACGATCTCCAGAGGGCCCTCTGCCGCCACCGGGCAGAGCACCGTTGCCATGCCGGATGAATCGCAGCGCACGGTCGTGCTCCAGATGCCGGATCGGTGCGCGCGCGCGGTGTCGCCTGCATGTGCGGGGTCCCTGTGGTAGATCGTAACCGAACATGGATGCCCGTCCGTCCCCTTCCCGGTCAGATCGGCGAGCCGGAGATTGAGCGCCACCCGGTCACCGACGCGTGCGAACCGGCGGCCTGCCTCCATGTCGATGCCGATGCCGCATCGCGCCACGAACACATCGCAGAGAGGAGCCTCTCCGCCATCCGATCCGCCGGCCGACCGCACGTAGCAATGGAGTGCGTAGTCCCGCGCATCTCCATTGACCGTCGGGATCAGAATCGTGAAGCGGCCGTTCGTATCCGTGGTGGCGTTGCCCGAGTCGAATGTCGTGGCGCCGTTGTCGCCTTGTAACGGTATGGCCCCGAATGCGAACGATCGATCGTGCTCCCATTCCAGCGCTTCGCTTCGAAGTATGTAGCTGAAGGCCGCGAAGCTTAACGGGCTTCCGTCGCCGTGCCGTGCGATTACATCGATCGCGATCGTGTCACCTCGCAGATACCATTGCCTGGAAGGTTCGAGTTCGATGATGGAGCCGGGGCGGGCGTTGTTGGCGACATGAACCAGCGTAGTCTGGTTTCCCGAGTCGGACACGACCTGGGCCTCGTACGTTCCGGGGGGAGCATTGCGCGGGATAACCAGGTTGCAATGCAGCTCGCCATGCCTTCCCGGATGCAGGCTGTCCCTGTACACGTGAACAAGGTTCCGGCCGTCGGGAGAGATTGCGGTGTGGACGTCGGCGCACACCCTCTTCGTGGATGACATCCGGATTCGTCCGCCGGCGTCGCGCTGCCGTGCGACGGAAACGATCCTGACGGTATCGCCCGGCATGTAGAGCGAACGGTCCGTCCATGCGGCCACGATCCCCTGGCCGACCCATTCCACGGCGGGCGGCGCCGTGACACAGGCGAACGATCCGTTGCGATAGGCGGTTATCAGCGGCGGCTGGTTGCTGTAACTCGTTCCGGGCCGGAGCGAGGGAATCGTCACCTCCGCGATGCCGTCCGGTCCCGTGGTGGTGCTGTCCGTGCGCCCTGCCGATGCAACCACGATCGGCACATTGGCGGCGCGCTTTCCGGTTGCCGCGTCCACGGCGATGATGCGGCAGACGCCGGGTGCGGATTCCACGGCCAGGTCGACGTCGTTGATCACGAGAAGGGACCAGTCCGTCCAGGTCCCATAGTTCATCTCTACCAGATAGCAGCCGGGCATGCGTGTCTTCACCGGCACGTGCGTCAGATAGAAGTGCGGCGCCTCGGGCGTTACAGTCCAGCGTGCATCGCCGGTCCAACTTCCCTGATTGTGGTTCAGCCATTCGCGAAACTCCTGCGGGCGTTGATAGTGGGTTGCGCCGCGAACGAAGTTCACGATCGATGCAGGGCTGTTCACGCGGTAAAGACTGCATTCCACGGGGAGGCCGGGCTCGGGATCGTGCGGCAGTTCGAGCAGGATCAACGAATCCGAGGAGTGAAATCCGCACGGCTCGCTCCCGGTGGGCACATACGTGTAGCCGAAGCCGTCCGTTGGCACCTTCGCCATCCGGATCGCGAACCGTGCAGGAGTCGCGGGGCCGATATGTGCATGCCCCTCGAACTCCAGATAGCCGGCAGCACCGCATCGGACGTCGTACACTCCCTCACCGTAGACCGTGACGTCGAAGAGTGAGTCCGGCCTGCGCGCAACAGGGAGTGGAGAATAGTAGGAGCCGGCATCGACCTGCAGGCTCGTATTCGGGATGCGGCGGCCCAGTGAGTCCAGCACCTCCACGGTGACGGTACGTTTCTGCGGCTGTGCGAGCGCGGAGGCCGATGCAAGCGCGGCGATGATGACGATGGCGACGAGAGATGCACGCATGAGTGTCCGAATGACTATCCGAATGACTGTCCGGAGTGGATTGAACTACCTCTGCAGGCATGCCCTCCGATGCCGCGCGTCGCCGGGCGCGGATCCTCGGCATGCCGTTCCAGGTGCCGGTTCTCAGAAGATATCTATCTGGATGCCTGTCCGTTCATTTCCGCGCGGCCGGCCGTGCGGCCAGTTGTCGGCGGACGCGGGTTTCTCTAGTTTGGGTGTTTCGACAATCAATACTACACCAGATGCTCATACCCGGTTACTCAACGGTGGCGCCCTCCGGCGATTCCACGAAGATGACGAAGCTGAATCAGTTCGAATCGGACCGCATGTTCGTGGATTACTATCTTCTGGAGCCGGGGCAGGAACAGAAGCCGCACACGCATGCGGAAAACGACAAGCTCTACTTCGTGCTGCAGGGGCGCGGCATGTTTCTTCTCGGCGAGACCGAGCACGAACTGGAGGCGGGTGCGGGATGCGTTGCGGAGGCGGGCGTTCCGCACGGCGTGCGAAACCACACCGCCGATCGCCTGGTGCTTCTGGTTTCGATGGCCCCGCATCCGGGACGCAGGGGATAACCGGCGTCAGGCCCGGTGAGGATTGCCGCCGGAGCAACCTGCGGGCCGGCAGCGGCACTTCTACAATCAATCAGGAACGCACATGCTTCAGGCTGGAGATATCGCACCGGACTTCACGGCAACGGCAACGGATGGATCGGCCGTCTCGCTGAGCTCGTTCAAGGGAACCAGCAACGTGGTACTCTTCTTCTACCCCGAGGACGATACGTCCGGCTGCACGCGCGAGGCCTGCGACTTCCGCGACGCGCATGCGGACTTCGGTGCCGTGCACACCGTGATCTTCGGTGTAAGCACGGACGATCAGGCCTCGCATCAGGCGTTCACGCAGAAGTATGGGCTCAACTTCCCTCTGCTCGTAGACGTGGACCGCACGATATGTAACCTCTACGGTGTTCCGGTGGACGATCGCTGGGCGCAGCGCACCACGTTTCTCATTGACCGGAACGGCGTGATCAATCGGGTGTGGGAGCAGGTTCGCGTGGTCGGACACGCCGCCGACGTACAGGAGGCTGCGGCCGCCCTGTCGTAGGCGTACAGGGCATCCGTGCAGTCCGGCGTTCCCTGCGTCACGTCCCTCGCATCGATCGTGTTTATTCGGCGTGCTCCGTTCGCGGCCCTCGTGCCCGCGTGCGGCGCGCCATCATCTGCCAAACGTTGGTTGTACCATCATGCTGAAGCATTCTCGCACGCTGCCTGGCCGCGTTCTCACGCTGACTCTTCTTCTCGGAATCCCGGCGCTTCTCTCCGCGCAGAGCCCGGGCCGCCTGCAGCCGGACTCCCTGCTGGCATCGCGCCTCCGTGACCACGTTCGCTATCTGGCGAGCGACGAGCTTGCCGGGCGCCGGACCGGTGAGGCGGGGTGCGCGGCCGCTGCGAGCTACATCGCGCAGAAGTTTCAGAATGCCGGGCTGGTTGCGGTGCCGGGCTGCGATGGCTACTTCTATCACTACGATTATCTGGCCGGCGTCACGCTCGGCGAACGGAACTGGCTTGCCATCCGCAGCCCGAACGGGAAGGAGGTGAGGCTTGCTCCCGGCGATCGCTACAATCCGTTCGGCTTCAGCGACGATGGCGGCGCCGATGACGATCTGGTCTTTGCAGGCTACGGCATCACGGCGAAGGATGAGAACTACGATGACTACGCCGGGCTGGATGTGAGGGGGAGGATCGTGGTGGTGATGCGCTATTCTCCTGACGGGACAAACCCGCACGGGGCGCTTGCCCGCTTTGCCACCTATGCATCCAAGGTCCGCACCGCTCACGAGCATGGAGCCGCTGCGCTCGTGATCATCAACCCGCCGCTCGATCCTCCCGTTCTGCTTCCCGTTGCGCTCGACAGGAACTACACCTACGCAGGGCTTCCCACGGTGTTCGCGTTCAGCACCCTGTTCGATGACGTGCGCGATCCGGCAGGACGCACGCTCGCGAAGGTTCAGCAGCTCACCGACTCCCTGCGCAGGCCGATCACCTTTCCGATGCGAGGCTGGAAGGCCTCGGTGAAGGTGCACGTTCAGATGCGGCACGTGAACGTGGCGGACGTGATCGGCATGGTGCCGGGAAACGATCCGGCGCTGCGCGATCAGATCATCGTGATCGGCGGCCACTACGATCATCTCGGCATGGGAGGAGAAGGCTCGCTGGATGGCGGGCACGAGCCGGCCGTTCATCACGGTGCGGACGACAACGCCTCCGGCTCCGCCGGCGTGATGGAGCTTGCACGCTTCTTCGCCGCACAGCATTCCAACCGGCGTACACTGGTGTTCATGTGCTTCTCCGGTGAGGAGGAGGGGCTGCTGGGTTCCGCCGCGTTCGTCGGCAAGCCGCCGTTCCCGCTGGAGCGGGTCTCCACGATGGTGAACATGGATATGATTGGGCGGCTGGACACCGCGAAGTCGTTGATCGTGCAGGGCGTGGGCACATCGCCGTGGTGGAAGCCGATGCTGGACAGCAACAATGCCGGGCACTTCATCCTGAAGATGGTGGAGGATGGCTTCGGGCCGAGCGACCACTCCAGCTTCTATGCGAAGGGAATCCCGGTGCTCTTCTACTTCACCGGTCTGCACAGCGACTATCATCGTCCCACCGATACCTGGGAGAAGATCAACTACGGCGGTGAGGCGGATGTCCTTGCCGGCGTTGCGGGCATGGTGCAGCGAATAGACGCACACACGGAGCGCCCGCCGTTCATGAAGACGCAATCCAGCACGCGCACCAGTGGCGGGTTCAAGGTGTACGTGGGGACGATACCCGACTATGCGTACGAGGGGAAGGGGCTCCGCCTGAGCGGCGTCTCCGAGGGAGGCCCGGCGCAGAAGGGAGGGTTGAAGGAGGGGGATATCATCGTACGGTTCGGCGCCAGGCAGATCAACAACGTCTACGACTACACCGATGCGCTTGGAGATGCCAGGCCGAAGGATCGCGTCGAGATAGAAATCCTGCGCGGGGAGGAGAAGAAGACCGTGACGGTGGAACTGGGGAGCAGATGAGAGGCGGCGAGCGAGGGTGAATCAGCCGTCGAGGGATGGAGGCGAACGGAGGTCGAAATCTCTGCGGTCCCCGATGGTTGGCCCGTTCGGCAATCGGTTCATTCTGGGAAGTCCAATGCGTGCACGGATACTCGAGGAAGTGGCGTCGATCCAACCGCTTGACCATATCGAGCGCGAACACATTGCCGACGCGCTCGCCTGGATTGCGTCGGGCGCGGAACTCTGCCGCATCGAGAAGCCGGCGGTGCCGCCGAAGCATCTGGTTGCCTACGTTGTTGTCGTGGACGGCGATCATGTTCTTCTTGCCGATCACCGGAATGCCGGGCTGTGGCTGCCGATGGGGGGGACACGTGGAGCCGGGCGAGCATCCGCGCGTCACGGCGGTGCGTGAGGTTCGGGAGGAGCTGGGTCTGGCGGCCGGTCCGCCGATCGATCCGCCGCTGATGATCACCTGTACAGAAACCGTAGGCCTCACGGCCGGTCACACCGACGTCTCGCTCTGGTACGTTCTACGCGGCAGCCGGCGGCTCTCGCTGCGGTTCGATGCTGCGGAGTTCAGTTCCGTGCGCTGGTTTCCGTTGGGCGACGTGCCGCCGGACAGAAGCGATCCGCACATGTGCCGGTTCCTCGCGAAGCTGGCGGCGTGCGATCCTGCACGAGTGTGGCCCCCACTCTCCGAACCATCGTAACCGGATCGTACAACCGCCTCGCGAACATCCGGGCACGAACCCCCGGGACACGGATGCCGATCTCCGGGAGGATGCTCAACAATCGTATCTTGTCCGGCACGTCCCCCAGGCCGCCGTCTCCCGACGTCCGAAGGAAGGCACAGGGCCTCCCGAGCGGATGCGGCATACACTGTGAAGTATCCTCGGGACAGAGTCATGAACAATAGATCGATTCCAACTACCGTACCGTTTCTCGTTGCTGCGCTTCTCGCCGTTGGTTGCTCCAACGCGGACAGCCAGAACAGGCACGGGGTGCAGGCCGTGCGGAGCAGTGCGCCGCAGGCTGCGCCCGCCGCGCCGCCGGTGGATGCGCAGTTCGGCGCGTACTGGTATCAGGGGAAGGCGGAGCTCACCCGCTTCGCGCTCGATCAGGCGCGTTACGGCGAGATCCGCCATGGCGACGCGGTGCTGATTTTCGTGACGGAGGATTTCCTGGCGGACAAGGAGGTGAAGCTGGAGAGCGAGCCGGCTGGGCGGCCGGTGCTGCCGATCCTGAAGCTGAACCTGGTGAAGAAGTTCGCCACCGGCATCTACTCCTATTCGATGATGACCTCCGTCTTCACGCCGGTTGAAGTTGCTGCGCATCCGCATTCGTTGAAGGTGAGCACCTCCTCGCAGGAGTGGTGCGGCCACACGTTCACGCAGCTCAACCTGCGCGATTCCATGTACCATGTAGAGCTTCGTTCCTACTTCGAGAAGGAAGGCGATCGCGACTTCTCGCTCGACACGGTCTACCTGGAGGACGAGGTGTGGACACACATCCGTCTGGCTCCGGAGCGCCTGCCGACCGGCCGGATACGAATCATCCCGGGCACGATGGCGCAGCGCCTCCGCCACACGGAGCTCGATGTGGAGACCGCAGCGGCCACGCTGGAACCGATTGCGAACGACCCGGCGAAGAACGGCCGCATGCGCTACACGCTCAACTACGGCAACGGCGATCGCACTCTTTCGATCGAATTCGAATCCGCGTTCCCGCATCGCATCATGGAATGGAGCGAGACGTACAAGGATGGCTTCGGTGCGAAGGCACATGTGCTGACCACGCACGCCGTTCGTACGAACGAGAAGGTGATCGACTACTGGACCAAGAACTCGACTGCGGATGATTATCTGCGCAGGGAGCTTGGGCTGCCGTAGGACCTCCAACATTCATAACCGATCGTTGTCATGCGCACTCCGTTCAACCTGCATCGATGGATCGACGAACATCGGCATCTGCTGAAGCCGCCGGTGGGAAACGATCAGCTCTGGAAGGAAGAACATCCGGAATTCGTGATCATGGTGGTGGGCGGCCCCAACGCCCGCAAGGATTTTCACGTCGATGTCGGCGAGGAATTCTTCTACCAGATCGAGGGAGATATCACGCTTCGGCTGGTTGAGGATGGCGCCATCCGCGATGTCCCGATCAGGCAGGGGGAGGTGTTCCTTCTCGCTCCGAACGTTCCGCACTCGCCGCAGCGTGGTGTGAATACGGTGGGGCTGGTGATCGAGCGCAGGCGGACTCAGGATGAGCTGGACGGGTTCCAGTGGTATTGCGAGAACTGCGGCACGAAGCTGTACGAACAGTTCCTTCATGTCTCCGATATCACCACGCAGATGAAGCCGGTGTTCGATGCCTTCTGGGGGAATCTCGCGGCGCGTACCTGCTCCAACTGCGGCACCGTGATGCAGCCGCCCGGCATGTGATCCCCTCGGGTTGCTCGCGCCTCGGGCTGCCCGTGCAGAGGCTGCGGTGCCGGCGCTGGGTCCGTATCCGGCGGAGGAAGCTCTCGACGAATCGATGACCGATTACCAACAACTGCTCGTTACGTGAAGATCGACATACACACGCACATACTCCCGGAAACCTGGCCCGACCTGCGCGAGCGCTACGGGTACGGAGGCTGGGTTCGCATGGAGCATCACAAGCCGTGCTGTGCGCGGATGATGATCGACGACAGGTTCTTTCGCGAGGTGGAGGAGAATTGCTGGAGTCCGGAGGTCCGCATTCACGAATGCGACCGGCACGGCGTGCACGTGCAGGTTCTCTCCACGGTTCCGGTGATGTTCAGTTACTGGGCGCAGCCGGAGCATGCGCACGATCTCTCACGCACCCTCAACGATCACATCGCCTCCGTGGTGGAGCGCCATCCGAAGCGCTTCGTGGGCCTCTGCACCCTGCCGATGCAGGCGCCGGAGCTTGCGGTGAAGGAACTCGAGCGATGCGTGAAGACGCTCGGCATGCCGGGCGTGGAGATCGGATCGCATATCAACGAGTGGAACCTGGACGACGAATCGCTCTTCCCCTTCTACGAGGCGGCGCAGGATCTGGGCGCGGCGATCTTCGTGCATCCATGGGACATGATGGGGAAGGAGAAGATGCCCCGGTACTGGCTTCCGTGGCTGGTCGGGATGCCGGCGGAGACGTCGCTTGCAATCTGCTCCGTTCTCTTCGGCGGCGTGCTGGATCGCTTCCCGAACCTTCGCTTCTGCTTCTCGCACGGCGGCGGCTCCTTTCCGTTCACGCTGGGGCGGATCGAGCATGGCTTCCATGTGCGTCCGGATCTGGTTCAGGTCCGGACAACCACGGAGCCTCGGGCGCTCGTGCCGAAACTCTACTTCGACTCGCTCGTGCACGATCCCGCTGCGCTTCGCTACATGCTGGATCTCTTCACGCCGGAGCGCGTCATGCTCGGTTCGGATTATCCCTTCCCGCTGGGAGAGCATCATCCGGGGGGACTGATCGAGTCCATGGCCGATCTCGACGCTGCATCGCGCGAGCAGTTGCTTGCCGGAACCGCGTTGGAGTTCCTGGGGCTGCGGCAGGAGGCCTTCGCATGATACTGGCGTTCGAACTCGCGGGAGGTTCGTGGCAGATCGATACCGATGCGGCGCACGATATTTCCATTCCGCTTCACTTCAACGGGCCGCAGCCGCGCGCCTTCGGGATCGATGCAGCGATCTCGCGTCCGGTGGAGGCGGGAGGCTTCGTTGGCGACACGCGCCGCGGCGGGGCGTGCAATTGCGAGACGGTGACATTGAACCCGCACGGCAACGGAACGCACACGGAGTGCCTGGGCCATGTGGTGGACGAGCGTGTGGCCGTTGCAGCCGTTCTGCGCGAGCCGTTCCTGCCCGCAGTAGTTGCGAGCGTGACGCCGCTCAATGCCGGAAACGGCGACAAGGCGCTTGAGGGGGCAGCCGTTGGCGATCGCGTGATCACGCGGCGCGCGCTGGTGAACGCGCTGGAGGCGCTCGGCTCCGTTCCCCGCGAGTTCTTCTCCGCACTGGTTCTGCGCACGTTGCCGAACGATGAGTCCAGGCTGAACGCGGCCTACTCCGGAACCAACCCGGCGTATCTGACGCCGGCGGCCATGCGTCTGATTCGCGAGCTCGGCGTGCGGCATCTTCTGCTGGACCTTCCCTCGGTGGATCGCGAGGAGGATGATGGAAGGCTTGCGGCGCATCGCATCTTCTGGGATCTCCCCGCCGAAGGTCACCTCGGGCCGGAGCCGTTGGAGGCACGAACGATTACCGAGATGATATTCGTAGGCAATCACATTGCCGACGGTTGCTACATGCTCAACCTTCAGATCCCGCACTTCATGCTGGATGCCGCTCCATCGCGCCCGCTGCTGTTCGGGCTGATCCGCCGGAAATAGCCGCGGCAACCGTGCGTTGCGATCGCGGCGGCATCATCCCTTCCCACTGACAGGAACTACAGCCGGTATATCCCGGCGCCGGAAGAACGAAATGAATCAACCAACAGATATCACTGCCGATCACTCCCTGCATCAGGCTGCGCCGGCGTTCCAGGCCGATCGTGCGTTCGCCGACGCATTGGACCGGAACGATCCGCTTGCAGGCTTTCGCGAGTCCTATCACCTCCCGCGGCACACCAACGGCGAGCCGATGATCTATCTGGTGGGCAACTCACTCGGGTTGCAGCCGAAGGGCGTTGGCGAGGCGATCGAGCAGGAACTGCGCGACTGGGCGGAGCTCGGCGTCGAGGGGCACTTCGAGGCGAAGCATCCCTGGTACAGCTATCACGAGATGTTCGCGGAACCCGCCGCGGCACTGGTGGGGGGGAGGCCCGGCGAGGTGGTGGTGATGAACACGCTCACGGCCAACCTCCATCTCATGATGGTCTCCTTCTATCGGCCGACGGCCGGGCGCTACAAGATCGTCGTGGAGGGGGGGGCGTTTCCGTCGGACCGGTACGCGGTCTGGAGCCAGGCGCGGTTCCACGGCTACGATCCGGCGCAGGCAATCGTGGAGCTTCGGCCGCGCGACGGGCAGGATCTGTTGCTCACGGAGGATATCGAGCAGTACCTCTCGGAGCACGGGGACGAAGTGGCGCTGGTGATGATGGGCGGCGTCAACTTCTACACCGGCCAGGCATTCAACATGGAACGCATCACCGCAGCGGCGCATGCCGCCGGATGCGTGGTCGGGTTCGACCTCGCGCATGCGGCCGGGAATCTGGATCTGCGGCTGCACGACTGGGATGTGGACTTCGCCGTCTGGTGCGGCTACAAGTATCTCAACTCCGGTCCCGGCGGCGTCTCCGGTTGCTTCGTGCATGAGCGGCATGCCTTCGATCCCGACCTGCCTCGCTTCGCGGGATGGTGGGGGAACGATCCCGCGAGCCGGTTTGAAATGCATCCGGACTTCGTGCCGCAGCGGGGCGCCGGCGGCTGGCAGTTGAGCAACGCGCAGATCCTGCCGATGGCCGCGCACAAGGTTGCGCTGGATCTCTTCACGCAGGCCGGCATACCGAACCTTCGCGCCAAGTCCGTGATGCTTACCGCGTATCTGGAGTATCTGATCGACCTGATTCCCGGCGAACGCTACACGATCATTACGCCGCGCGATCCGGCGCAGCGCGGCTGCCAGCTTTCGATTCGTACAACGGCGAACGCTCGCGACCTCGCACACCGCCTGCGCGCGGCCGGCGTTACGGTTGACTTCCGTCCTCCCGACGTGATACGTGTCGCGCCGGTGCCGATGTACAACACCTTCCTCGATGCGTGGCGATTCGCGGATATCCTTGCAACGCTCTTCTGATTCGGGTGGGGACTATGCATGATGCATCCTTCTGGATAGAACATCTCGCTCTGGAGCCGCATCCCGAGGGGGGATACTTCCGCGAGACGTATCGTTCGGGCGACCGGATACCGGTTGAACATCTTCCCGAACGCTATGCCGGCGAACGTGCCTTCTCGACGGCGATCTACTTCATGCTCACCGGCGATCGCCCATCCAGATTCCATCGCCTTGCAAGCGAGGAGTTATGGCACTTCCACGCCGGGTGCGCCGGCACCGTGCACATCATCGACGCCGCCGGAGGATATCATCCCAGACGCATCGGGCCGAACCCGGAGTCCGGCGAGACATTTCAGGTTCTGATCCTGCACGGGTGCTGGTTCGCTGCGGAGGCAGACGATCGTGAAGGATATCTGCTGGTTGGTTGCACCGTGGCGCCGGGCTTCGACGTTGCGGACTTCGAGATGGGTGAACGCGAATCGCTTCTCCGGTGCTATCCCCGGCATGGCGAATTGATCCGGCGCCTGACGTAGGCAGATTGGAGAGGATGTCATGTCAGAGATTTCGTGGACCGATTTCGAGCGTGTGGAGCTACGTGTTGGCACCATCGTTCGCGCCGAGGAATTCCCGGAGGCGCGCAAGCCGGCGTTCAAGCTCTGGATCGATCTGGGAGAGGCGGGCATGAGGCGCTCCAGCGCGCAGATAACGAAGCTCTACACTGCCGAGAGCCTTGTCGGGATGCAGGTGATCTGCGTCACGAACTTCCCGCCGCGGCAGGTGGGGCCCTTCATGTCGGAGGTGCTGGTAACGGGATTCCATCGTGCCGATGGCGAGGTGGTGCTTGCCGTTCCCGAGCGCGCCACGCCGAACGGCACGCGGCTTGCGTGAGCCGGCCGCTCGCATGCCGGACGGATGCTGCGGGCTGGAGGATGGATCGCCGCATCGTGGTGAACGATCGGTGACGGGCGATCGGCGGTATCGAACGGCTTCCCGGAGCATTGTCCGACATACCGTAC
This sequence comes from Kapaibacterium sp. (SeqCode), assembly GCA_035549015.1. Lineage (GTDB taxonomy): Bacteria > Bacteroidota > Ignavibacteria > OLB7 > OLB7 > JAFDZV01. The sequence continues at coordinate 86,926 of DASZRW010000019.1, read as the reverse complement.
AGAAGAATTTCATGCGGAGTTCGAGTCGCAGGCTCGCATCATCCTGCCGAACGAATTGCACGCGTCCGCTCCTCTCTCATCCGCATCGTAAACGAAATCATGGCACGACACATCACACTTCTGGGGGCCGGCCTTACCGGGCCGTTGCTCGCCACCTACCTTGCGCGACGGGGATATGCCGTTGATCTGTACGAACGGCGTCCGGACATGCGGCTGCGCGATGTAGGGGGCGGGCGTTCCATCAACCTCGCGCTCTCCACGCGCGGCATTCATGCGCTTGCGGGGGCGGGGATCGATCATGCCGTGCTGGCGGACGCAATCGCGATGCCCGGCCGGATGATTCACGATCTGGACGGTACGCAGACGCTTCAGCCGTACGGCGTGGAGGGGCAGGCGATCAACTCCATCTCCCGCTCCGGCCTGAACATCCTGCTGCTCGACGCGGCGGAACGGGAGCCCGGTGTCACCGTTCACTTCAGCGCCCGGGCTTCGCACGTGAACCTGGAGCGGCGGACCGTGACCGTGGTGAACGACGAAACCGGCGAGGAGCGCACGTTCGGCGTGGACCTTCTGATTGCCGCGGACGGCGCCAACTCCTCGCTGCGCGCCGCCATGGTCGGCATGCCCGGCTTCGAGCACAGAGTGGAATGGCTGGAACATGCCTACAAGGAGTTGGAGATTCCTCCCGGAGAGAACGGGGCCTTCCTCATGGAGCCGCATGCGCTTCACATCTGGCCGCGCCACGATTTCATGATGATCGCGCTGCCGAATCCCAACGCCACGTTCACCTGCACGCTCTTCGCTCCCTATGCCGGCGAGAACGGATTCGATGCGATCACGAGCGATGCCGACGTGCGGGCCTACTTCGAACGGCATTTCCCGGACGCGCTTCCGCTGATGCCCACGCTCATCGAGGACTGGAACCGCAACCCTACATCGCAGCTCGGCACGGTCTTCTGCGGCCCATGGAACGTCGGCGACTGGGCATTGCTCATCGGCGACGCGGCCCATGCGATCGTGCCGTTCTACGGTCAGGGAATGAATTGCTGCTTCGAGGATTGCAGCGTGCTCGATGGACTCCTTGCAGAGCATGGTGACGACTGGCAGACGGTGATCGACCGGTTCTACGAGCTTCGCAAGCCGAACTCGGACGCGATTGCGCGCCTTGCCGTTGCCAACTTCCTGGAGATGCGTTCGAAGGTGGTGGATCCGGTATTTCAGCGGAAGCGGAGGATCGAGGCGGCGCTGCATGCCATGTTCCCGGACCGGTGGATCCCGCTCTACACGATGGTCACGTTCACGACGATCGGTTATGCGGATGCGCTGCGGAGATCGCGCGAGCAGGATGAGCTGCTGGATCGCGTGGGGCTGGAGAACGTGGAGCGGGCCATCGCGGCCGGCAGCGATGCGGCGCGTGCGCTGCTTGGGCTCGCCTCCGAACAGGCGGCCGCCTGACCTGCCGGACGACCGTGTTGCCGCGCATGCACGGCAGCTTCAAAAAACATCAGGGGAGCTTCCAGCAACTGAAGCTCCCCTGAGTCTTTACAGGAGACGAGACATCCGCTGGCACTATATCATGGTGCTCAGCATCATTGCTACCGCTATCCCTGCGATCGTGCCGATCAGCAGGCCGGCGAGCGTACCGTCATGCTTGCCGGTACTGTAGCCGCGGGTAAAACTGTCGACATAGTCGAACCCTTCCCGCTGGTGTTCATGGGAAGAGCCAACCCTGTCCGCAGAGACGGGGAGCTTCCAACTCTTGTGAGAAAATGGGGTATGGGGACGAACGATTTCCATTGTTGGACCTCAGGAAAATGTTCACAGGGAATGCGGGCCGTTCCCTTGTTTTGGACCTCGGGATGAACCCGCAACGAGAAACTTACGATTCGCTACAATGCGGCGCCACAAGAATTTTTCGTTGTCAAGATAAATTTTGACCTCTCGCTGTGCGATATCTGCCTCCGTAAGCGGGCCTGCCGGCCGTGCGCAGCGGGCTCTCCGCGGCGATCGCCGGCTGTCGTGGGTCCCTGTGCATCGATCGTGGTGCGACATGGGGCCGGGAGGCGCTCCCCATCGCTTCGCGATGCCATGGGCCGCAGAGCGCCGAAGGAGCGGGATGCCGGCATGGATGTTCGCTCGCGAGCATGTCGGCAGCGGATTCATTCGACAGTATACCCGATGACCCAGCACCGGTATTTCCTGTTCGCAGCGCTCGCCACGATTCTCGTGGCGGCTGTCCGTGTTCCGCTCGCAGCGCAGAGCGCGGGGGAACGAAGGCTGTGCGTTGCCGGAACCGTGGTCGACAACACCACGCACGAGCCGCTTGCCGGCGTTACGGTACAGGTGCTGCAATCGAAAATCGGGACCGTGACGGACGCTGCAGGGCGATACCGCCTGTTCGATCTCCAGCCGGGATCGTACCGGATCCGATTCTCCTCGGTTGGATACGAGGCGGTTGTGAAGACCGACGTGGCAGTGAACGCAGTGCGGCCGGCAACGCTCGATGTGGCAATGATTCCCCAGCCATCGCTCCAGGGTGAGGTTGTGGTTCGCCCGGAATACTTCCAGCGCGATCTGGATGCCGCTGCCAGCCGGCAGACGCTGGGAGGTGAGGAGATCCGCAGATTGCCCGGGGGCTTCGAGGATGTCGTGCGCGGCGTCTCCACGCTCCCAGGCGTTGCGCAGGCGCAGAACGGCCGGAACGATCTGCTCGTGCGCGGCGGAGCGCCGTCGGAGAATCTCTTCCTGATCGACAATATCGAAGTACCGAATATCAACCACTTCGGCACACAGGGTTCCGGCGGCGGCCCGCTCTCGTTCGTGAACCTGGACTTCGTGCAATCCGTTACGTTCTCCTCCGGCGGGTTCGGCGCGCAGTATGGCGATCGCATCTCGAGTGTGCTCACGATCGACCTTCGCGATGGCCGTGACGATCGCTTCGGCGGCAAGGCAACCATCTCCGCCTCTCAATTCGGTCTGAACGTGGAGGGATCGGTAACGGGCTCCGGCTCCTACCTCGCCTCCGTGCGGCGCAGCTATCTGGACTTCATCTTCCGTGCCGCAGGCCTCTCGTTCGTGCCGGAGTATTGGGATCTGCTCGGCAAGGTGAGCTATCGTCTCGGGAGGAACGACCGGCTTTCCGTTCTCGCCATCGGTGCCATCGATCGCGTGAAGCAGTTCAACGACAACGCCGACGCTCGTTTCGACAATTCCCGCATACTCGACAACTCGCAGAACCAGTTGGTGGCGGGCGTAACCTGGAATCATCTCTTCTCCGGTGGATATCTGAACGCAACGCTTGGCCGTACGCTCGTGACCTATCGGTTCCGGCAGAGCGACTCCCTCCTGATGCCGGTGTTCACGGACAGTTCCACGGAGGATGAGATAAATCTGAGACTGGACGCGCAGCTCGACCTGGCGGAGGCAACGGAACTTTCCGTTGGAGCCGGGGCGCGGACGATCGGCTTCGACGCCGCGCTCTTCCTGGCCCGGCCGGCCGCGCCGCTCGATGTATCGCTCGCGGATCGATTCCTCAAGGGTGAGGCCTACGTGCAGCTGGCACATGGCTTCCCCTGGGGAATGCGGGCGGTAGTGGGAGGGCGCATCGACTACTTCTCCGGCATCTCCAATCGAACCGCTGCATCGTTGCGTGGCTCGCTGAGCCAGTCCGTCGACGAGCGTTCCACCGTAACCGCCTCGGCCGGCCGATACTATCAATCGCCATCATACATCTGGCTCGTGGCAAACGACGACAATCGCAAGCTGCGCGATATCCGAACGGACGTGTTCGTTCTCGGCGTCGATCGCGTGCTTGCGGAGGACGTGCGCGTGAGCCTTGAAGGATACTACAAGGCCTATGGTGACTATCCCGCGGCTGTGTCGCGGCCGTTCCTGCTGCTTGCCAATACGGGGGCGGGATTCGGTGGGGCGGATGAGGGCTTTGCGTCGTTCGGAATCGATCCCCTTACCAGCGGCGGAACGGGCCGGGCGTACGGTGTCGAGCTGCTGCTGCAGAAGAAACTCTCCGCCGTGCGCTGCTACGGCCTGGTGAGCCTGTCGCTGGGGCGTTCGCTCTTCACCGCACTGGATGGCGTGGAGCGGCCCGGCAACTACGATCAGCAGTTGATCTTCAATGTCAGCGGCGGTTACCAGCCCGATGATCGGTGGGAGGTTGGATTCAAATTCCGTCTCGCTACCGGCCGGCCGTATACTCCGGTGGCTTCCACGGGCGACCCGGCATTCGGTTACCTTGTCACGTCACAGTACAACGCGCTTCGCCTGGCATCGTCGCATGCGCTGGATGTTCGTGTGGACCGGCGCTGGCCGTTCGACTCATGGAGCCTGATTACCTACGTCGACGTGCAGAACGTCTACAATCGGAAGAACCCTCTGGCCCCGAGATGGAATGCCCGGTTGAACGGGCCGGACACGGAGAACAATCAGATCGGGATTCTTCCATCGATCGGGATTAGCGCCGAGTTCTGAATGAACGCCGCCGGCAACGTGCGTTGCCGGCAGGAATGGTATGTTCGCTTCCTGCAAATGTGTGCGGGGAGGCTCCCGCCTCGCCCGGGCGCAGGTTGTGCGCATGCCGTGAACCAGTATCGACTCCCGCCCATGATGATCCAGTACGCCGTTGAGCCGGATGTCTCCGCCGAGTCCGTTGCCGGGTTGTTCCGGGCCTCGGGGATCAACAGACCGGCTGAGGACATCGGCCGCATCGCCCGCATGGTGGCCAATGCCAATCTCGTGATCACCGCCAGAGACGGAGGCCGCCTGGTTGGGATAGCCCGTGCTCTCACCGACTTCAGCTACTGCTGCTACCTCTCCGATCTGGCCGTCGATGCGGAGTATCAGCGGCGCGGGATCGGCCGGGAGTTGATCCGTGAGGTGCAGAAGGCGATCGGCCCGGAAGCGATGCTGCTGTTGCTGGCTGCCCCCCAGGCTGCCGGGTATTATCCGCACATCGGCTTCGCTCAGGTCGCGAACGGATGGATCATTCATCGTGAGCATTGAGCTCGTATCTTCGCACCTCTCGGCGGCGTCGACATTGCATACCACACGTGCCGCAGTATCTCGCGGACGAATCCCTCATTACGACATACCAGAACCAGCATGAAGATTCTGATCCTTGGCAGCGGGCTCATGGGTCCGGCCGCGGCATACAATGCCATCAACGACCCCGATGTCACCAGCGTGTGTATCTGCGACCGCGATCGCGGCCGGCTGGATGCGGCGCTCGCCAGGCTTGCGCAGTACGATGGAGCCGCCAGGCTGCATGGCGTGCAGCTGGATCTGGCGGAGCATGCGAGCGCCGTGAAGCTGTTCGCCGGGTTCGACGTCATCATGGCGGCGCTGCCGTGGGGAGCAAGCATGCTGGCGTTTGCCGCGGCGCTCGAGGCCCATGTGCCGATCGTGGATTTCGCCATTCCCGGCGATGACGATCTCCCCGTGCTGAGGCAGCAGGCGGAGGCCGCCGGATGCCTGATATTCCTCGGGTGCGGCCTGGAGCCCGGGCTCACGGAGATCGTTGCGCGCAGGCTGGCGGGCGACCTGGACAGCGTGAGCGAACTGCATATCAAGTGCGGTGGAGTGCCGGCCGTGCCTACCGGGCCCCTCGGCTACAAGATCGTGTTCGGCGGCACGCAGCTTCCGCTTCGGAACACCACCGCGCTCGATGTGGAGCAGGGAGTTGCGCAGCACGTGGCGCGGTATTCCGGTGTCGAGATGCTGGAGCTTGCAGGCGTGGGTGAATGCGAGGCGTGGCACGAAGGGATGATGCCGTGGCTTCTCGAGATGGACGAGTTCCGGGACATCACCGAGGGAACCCAGAAAACGATTCGCTGGCCCGGTTATGCGGCCAAGGCCACGGTGCTTCTGGATCTCGGCCTGCTGGGCACGGCTCCGATCGATGTTGGCGGCGTGCCGGTGATACCGAAGCAGGTGGTTGATTCCGTGCTTGCGCCGCATGTGACACTGCACGATGGGGAGGAGGATATCACACTCTTCCGCGTGGAGGTAGTGGGCATGCGCGACGGCAGGCGGATCATGCACCGGGTGGATATGGTTGATCGCTACGACCGCGTTCACGGCTTCACCTCCATGGCCCGGACAACGGCCTTTACCGGAGCCATCGCGGCGCGCATGGTTGGCCGGGGTGATATCAGGGCAACCGGGCTTCATACATCGGAGGCGCTGATCACCGGTCCGCTCTACGACCGGATGATGGCGGAGTTGGAAGCCGAGGGAATTCACTTCGAGCACTCCGTTCACGAGCTGTGAGCGGAGGGAATGCGATCGTACGATGATGTGGTGAACATACAGTTCAGCGTGCCGCGCGGCGTAGCGGTACGGTTGTGCCATTACAACGATTAGCGGAGTTCCATGAACATCGTTCAACGAATTCTCCCCTGCGTGTTGTTGCTGGCAGCCGGCATTGCACACGCACAACATGGCGGAGCACCAGTCCAGCACCCGGCCCCGGAGGCGCTCGGCTTTCCGAAGGCGATCGGCTTTCCGGAGGCCTACAACGGATTGATGCAGATCGATCCGGACTCCGCGAACGTCGCGCGGGTGAACGGCATCACGATCAAACGGGACGTTGCCACGTTCCGTCTGGACCACGGAACACTCTACTTCTGCAAGCCGATCGGTGGCCGCGTGTGCGGTGCGCTGTTCGCCGGCGACGGCAGCTTCTCGTTCACTCCTCCAACCGAGGTGGAGCGCGCGCACCTGAATCGCATGCTGGGTCGCGACGCCGTGACGCAGCCGTTCAACCGGCTGTTTCTGCTCTTCGCGGACAGCACCGCCGATGAGTTGAAGCGTGCCGCGCATTTCGCTCCAGGCTCTGTTGCTCCGGAGGACGCCGCGGAGATCGGTTACTGCCTCCGATATCTGGCGGATCGCGAGACACACCGGTTCGACGATGAGTTTCTGGAGGCGCTCCTCAACGACGACCACAACGGTCTCTTCTACTCGCAGTTCACACCCGACGGCGGCGATCCATTCTTCTTCGAGATCAATCCGTACGTCGGCAGCTTCGAAAACGAGGAAGTGCTCTTCATGCACCGCGGCGTGAACCAGCACAACGCACCCTTCCGCGAGCTGGTGAACTCCTTCCCGCGCCAGGGATCCGGGGCACGTCGCGTGGAGGACGCACGGCCTCTGTTGAACGTGGAACGCTATACGATCGATTGCTCGATCGCCACCAGTCTGGAGCTGGCAGCACGGTGCGATGTGGCGTTCAAGGCTCCCGCCAGGGAGAGCCGGTGGGTTCTCTTCACGCTGGAGCCGGAGTTGGCGGTGGACTCGGCGTCGTGGGGGAACGGGGAACGCATCGAATACTACCAGACCGGGGATGGAGGCCTCTGGATGCGAACCAGCAGTGCCGGGCTTGCATCGGGATCGTTCCGGCTTCACTATCACGGACGGTTCTTCGATCGCGCGGAGGATTGGATCGTGATGCATTCCTCCATCGGATGGTATCCGCAGTGCGACGACAAGAACCGGGCGCTCTTCGATCTCACATTCCACATCCCCTCGAGCCTGAAGCTGGCAAGCATCGGAGCATTGAAGGGAACCGAAGAACAGGACGGCGTAACAACGTCGCACTGGGTCACAGCAAGCCCGGCGCGGAACGCGTCGTTCGGCCTCGGCGTGTTCGAGGAGAAGAAGGTGGAGACCGATTCAACGGTTCCGATCACCGTGTATCGTGGAATTCATTCATCGCGCGGGGCAACGGAGCAGATCGGCTGGGACGTTGAGCACAGCGTCAGGTTCTTCGAATATCTGTTCGGGAAACTGGATGTCCCGAATTTCAATGCGACCGAAATTCCGGAGGCGCACGGCGAGGCGTTCCCCGGCCTCATTCACCTCTCCGTCTCCACGTTCGATCGGAACAACGAATCCGGTACCCACGAGATATTCCGCTCGCACGAGGTTGCGCATCAGTGGTGGGGGATCGGCCTGGACTTCAGCACCTATCACGACCAATGGCTGAGCGAGGGCTTCGCCGAATATTCCGGACTGATGTACATGCAGGCGGTGCTGAAGGATAACGACAAGTTCTTCAAGCGGCTCGATGAATACCGCAGGCAGATCCTGGGAAACCGGAAATCGATTTTCGGAAACGGGCAGCAGGCGGGGCCGATATGGCTGGGGTATCGCACAAGCAGCAGCAGTACCGACGGAGACTACGATCTGATCGTCTATCGCAAGGGGGCATGGGTGCTGCACATGCTTCGGATAATGATGCTGGATCTCCAGACCATGAAGGAGGATAAGTACCTCGGCGCAATGCGCGACTTCTTTGCGACATATCGCGGCCGCTCCGCTTCAACGGAGGATTTCCGGAAGACGGTGGAGAAATACGCCGGCACATCGATGGACTGGTTCTTCAAGCAGTGGGTGTATGGAACGGACGTTCCCTCCTATAAATGGTCCTACAGGGTGGACGATGCTCCCGACGGGAAATTCCGCCTGCAGCTGCGCGTGGACCAGACAAACGTGCCGGATGATTTTCAGATGTACGTTCCGCTCAAGATCGACTTCGGCGATGGCCGGCTGGCACGTATGCGCGTGCTGGTGAAGGGGCCGCATGCGCAGCCGCAGCTCCCACCGATGCCGTTGAAGCCGAAGCAGGTATTCTTCAACGATCTGAACGCAGTGCTCTGCGAGTCTGAACAGGTGGAGTGGGAATAGTGCTTCGCGACAGCGGCCGGGAGATATTCCCGGCCGCTATCGCCCTCGTGAAATCGCGATGGCTTTCCATTCGATGACATCGGAGCAGGTGTCGTTCTCTTTCCACGCAGCCGCCACTGTTGTCGCCATCGTTGTTCTTCACGCAGTGGCCTTCGGCAAGAGAACGGATCTCGACAGCCGCGCCGAAACGCCTATCTGCTCACGACAACAGATGCCGATTTCACCAGGCGGCCGTCGTAGAACAGATTGATCAGATAGGTGCCGGCTTCGTCGAAGCGATGCATCATCACACGTTCGCATGCCTCCGATACGGATGTGGCAAACGGGTAGTAGAGAATGCGCCCGTACACATCGCTGATTGCCACGCACGTGGAGCCGCCGGCCGCATTCTCCGAGAACTCGATCACGGCAACGCTGGATGCAAACCACGAACGTCGTACGGCGAGGCGCCCGATGTTGCCGGTGGTGTCCGGCGTCTCCGCGTGCGTCCGGGCAAGCAACTGCCCCCACTGCCCCAGATAGTTCACCCAGTAGGAATTGTTCAGCTTCCGCCAGAGCGCAACCGTTGGCGTTTCCCGCCGCATGAATTTCCCGCCTCCCCTTCCCGTCCTGTAAACGTTGACGCGCAGGTAGGCGATCGTGGCGCTGTAGCGAAGGGGAACTCCAAATCGAACCAGGGCCATGATCGGCCGGTCGCCGTATACGCCGGGCCCCGCCGAATGCGTGCACGGGATTGCTCCCAGGCTGTCCAGCAGAACCATGCGGCTGCCGTCGGAGCTGCGGACCAGTTCCACGGAGTAGCTCAGGGTATCGTTCGCGGGTAGTGGGGCGGAGTCCGATGCCGCCGCGCGACGATCCTCCCACAGCAGCTCGCGATAGAAGCTGAGCGTGTCGCCGGCTATCAGCGTGACATCGTCCGTCCGGCTCTCCGAACTGAGTTCCTCTGCATCCATGGAGATCGTGCGCCAGCTTTTCCAGTGATGCAGCGGAAGCCGGTAGCCGTTTCGCTTGAAACCGGTGATGGTGTAGATGGTACGGCTTGCCGAATCGTTCCGCATGATGAAGTCATACGTGGCGCATGCCCATTCAACCGGAATGGTGTCGCCGTTGGGACGAATCCGGTAGAGTGCGGATCCATCCTCCAGCTCCGCATAGAGATCGGGGCGGATGTCGCGCGCCGGCATGGTGCGCTGGCCGGATGCATGCTGAGCGGTCACGAGCGAAAGTGCCAGGAGCAGAACGGCGGTGAGCAGAGGGGAGGCGGGGCGGGGCCTGCACGATGACCGCACCGGAGTGAGCGGGAATACGGCGGCGCTGCGCGATCGCGTACGACCGCCGACATGCTCAACCCACCCGTTCGGAGGATCCGGTATCGGACTGTTCATCACTGGCAATTCTCCCGGCCATGACATCAATACATGGCCGCATACTCGAACGCTGCTCGCAGGCAGCATCACATGCGCAACTCCAGGCGGACAACGGGGTGTGGAGGCGCTATCGAACGCCTCCAGGGCAGGAGAGAGGGCGATCAATATACCAACGCCCCCGACTATCCGCACCGGCTTGTGCAGCGCCTGTTCCGGCAGCCGGCGGCGCGAATCCGCCGGCCGGCGACGCCGTCGGCACATGCGATCGGCTCCGCACAATCCCCGCGTCATGAATTGTGGGCGGCGGAAACCCCTATCCCTCGTAGTTTTGCCGTAATGACTTCTGTGCAGACGGAGATCTGGACGATACTACGCCTGATTACGTGGGGAGCCGACTACTTCAAGAAGAAGGGGGTGGACTCTCCACGTTTGACGATGGAACTGCTGCTGGCCCATGTGCTGAAGCTGCGCCGGTTCGATCTGTATATGCAGTTCGACCGTCCCCTTTCCGAGGCGGAACTGGAGAAGCTGCGTGCGCTCGTGAAGCGGCGCGCTGCCCATGAGCCGCTGCAGTACATCATCGGCGAGACGCAGTTCTACCGCCGCATGTTCAAGGTGAATCCGTCCGTGCTGATCCCGCGACCGGAGACGGAGATACTGGTGCAGGAGTCGCTGCGCCGTGTTCACGGCATACGCTGTCTCGACGCCGGCACGGGGTCCGGCTGTATCGGGATCACGATCGCCCTGGAGCGGCCGGATACCGAGGTGATCGCCATCGACAGCTCCGAAGAGGCGCTGGAGCTTGCCCGCAGCAATGCCGAGGAGTTGGGCGCCCGCAACATCACGTTCCGCCATGCGGATCTCTTCGACGACGAAGCGATGCGTGCGCTCGGATCCTTCGATGTCGTTGTCAGCAACCCTCCCTATATCCCGCCGGAGGAGATCGCGACCCTGGAGCCGGAGGTACGCGACCATGAACCGCGCATGGCGCTGACCGATGAGAACGACGGCTTCGACTTCTACCGGCGGTTCATCGAGCTTGCACCACGTCTGCTGCGCGAAGGTGCCAGCATGTTCTTCGAGATTGGTTTCGGGCAGGCGGAGCGTCTCGGCGCAATGTATCGTTCGGCGGGATTCGATGTGGACCTCCTTACCGACCTCGAAAAGGTTCAGCGCATTCTCTGGGCGCGCTTCGACAAACGAATTCTCTGAAAGCGTATCCGGACCTCCCGGCCCTCCCCGCAACGCCGTGCGATGCGTCCGGTGCGGTTGGAATCGTTCCCCCTCTTCCGGCTGAACAATACTCCGCTTCCATATGAAGGCAGTAGTACAACGCGCTCGGGACGCTTCGGTTACAGTGGATGGCCGGATTGTTGGAAGTATCTCCCGTGGAATGGTTGTGCTCCTGGGCGTTGGCCGCGCCGACACCGAAGCGCACGCGGACATGCTCGCCCGGAAGATCGCGGCGCTCCGGCTGTTCCCCGATGCGGACGAGATCCCGAACCTCTCTCTGGTCGATACCGGATATTCGGCTCTCGTGGTGAGCCAGTTCACTCTTCTCGGTGACACGCGGAAGGGGAACCGCCCCAGTTATGCCGATGCCGCCCCTCCGGAGCTTGCCGAGCATCTGTATGAACGATTCAACGAGGCGTTGCGCGGCATCATCGGAAGCGATCGTGTGGCCACGGGACGCTTTCGAATGATGATGGATGTAGCGTTCGTGAACGAAGGGCCGTTCACACTTCTCGTGGAGTCCAGAGTATGAGGCATGATTCGCAGCGGCCGGTACGGAATGGTATCGTGCGGCGGCACGCCGCAGGGCGTGCGGTTGTGCTCCTGGTGCTTTGCGGCGTTGCCGCATCTCCGCTCTGCGCCCTGGCTCGCGGCTGGCAGCGCTATCAGTCAGCACACGTGGTGCTCCTGGCTCCTGCCGGGCAGGACGTGACCCGCCTGCTGGACGAACTGGAGCGTGCCCATGCCGATGTGCGGGCCTACGGACTGACACTTCGGGGGATGATTTCGGCTCGGTGCTACGCCACCACCGCGGACTTCATGAGCGCCTCCGGGGCGAGCGCGTACAACCTGGCGCTAGCCAGATCCGGCAGAATCCACCTTCAGCCGCTTGCGGTGCTCATGCGCCGGGGCGAGCTTGGGCGAGCCCTTCGCCATGAGATTACTCACGTTGCGCTGGAGAGTGCTGCCAGGCGCGGGCTTCCGCGCTGGCTGAACGAGGGGATGGCGATGTCCGTAGCCGGCGAGAAACAACCGGAGCGTCTGCGATTCGCCCGGCTGGCGCAGCTGGAGGATACGCTGGCACGCTCCCGCCGGTACGACAATCTCCGCTCGGCATACGGCACGGCGGAGAGGCTGACCTCCGCGCTCCTTCTTGCATGCGGTCGCGCGAAGGTGGTGGGGCTTCTTCAGGCGGTGGGGGCCGGCTCCGGATTCGATGCCGGCTTCCGGGCGCTTACCGGCGCGGAGCCCGATCGCTGGGCCGCATCGCGTCTGGGACGTTGATACCAAGGGTTGTTGGCATTGCATAATGCAATGGCCCGGCATGGCCATTTGTTTTCTTGCAAGACCCTCCGGGGAGGAATATCTTCGTTTCCGCAAAAAACGGCCCTCGAAAGTTTGGTACGATATTCTCTATAGCATACTCACAGAAACGCATTCAGCAACGGAGGTTGGAAGCGCATGGCATCAAAGGTGAAAACGGCACTCCTCGGCCAGATCTGGCTTGTTGAGCCGCGCGGAGAGTTCGTTGGCGGCGACGAGACGGACGAGCTTCGCACCGCATTGGACGAGGCAAACAAGGCAGGAGCAACCAGGCTGTTGGTGGACCTTGCCGGTGTCAGCTATCTCAACTCCACTGCCCTCGGGGTTCTCATTGCCGGGCATACGAGCTTCACGAAGCGCGGCGCGGCGATCGCGCTCTGCAATGTCTCGGACAACATCCGGAACATCTTCGTGATCACGAAGCTCACCCTGGTCTTCACGATCTACGAATCGCGCGATGAGGCGCTCGGGCATATGGGGTAGTACGCGAACCGCCTTCGGTAACACGATGCCGGCCTCGTGGGTATATCCGGGGTGCCGCCGTCGATAGCGATCCGGCATCCCTGCACTGCGAGAGAATCAGGATCAAAGTCAATACACGTCAACCTAACTCAACTCTGAAAGGAGTCTCATGAAAAGCAAGTTCTTCGTCATCGGCGTTGTGGTCGCCTGCTTGGCGATAGGTTTCCTCATCTGGGCATTCTGGTTCGGCAGCCCCCTGAACTTCAAGGACGGGGTTGCCCGTGAACTTCCCAGCAACCTTCTGGGGACGGTGTACACCGGCGGTCCGCTCGTGGCCATTCTCGTGGCGCTTACCCTGATGGTGGTGACGTTCATCGTTGAGCGCATCTTCTCGCTGACGAAGGCCCAGGGCCGCGGTCCGCTTCCCGCATTCATCAAGCGTGTGCAGCAGCATCTTACCGCAGGGAACGTGGAGGCCGCCATCGACGAATGCAACAAGCAGCGCGGTTCCGCCGCCAGCATCCTGCGTGCCGGATTGGAGCGCTACCTGCAGGTTCGCAACGATGCATCGTTCGACACCGAGAAGAAGCTTGCCGAAGTCAAGCGCGCGGTTGATGAGTCCACCGGCCTCGAGACTCCGCTGCTGGAGAAGAACCTGGTGGCACTCTCCACCATCGCCTCGATCTCCACGATGATCGGCCTTCTCGGCACAACGCTGGGCATGATCCGTTCCTTCCAGGCACTCGCAAGCTCGGGCCAGGCCGCCTCGGCCGTCCAGCTGTCGATCGGTATCTCCGAAGCGCTCATCAACACGGCCGGTGGTCTTACCGCCGCCATCCTCTCCATCGTGTCGTACAACTATTTCACGAACCGCGTGGACAACTTCGTCTACATGATCGAGGAAGCCACGCTCTCGATGATGGAAATCCTGACGACACGCACGAAGTAGTGTCAACCACAAGCTTTACGAGAGCGAGATACTACTATGGCACATAAACCGAAACGGGTCGGCTTCAAGCTGGACATGACGCCCCTGGTGGACGTCGCCTTCCTGCTGCTGACCTTCTTCATGCTGACGGCGAAGTTCAAGTCCGACGCGGAGAGCGAACAGAAGTTCGAGATCAAGCGTCCGACCGCCTCGGCCGACACGGCCAAGCTGCCGGAGATGGGAACGGCTACGGTGAAGATCGGCATCGAGAAGGGGGGAGATACGGTGATGTATTACACCGTTGCGAACGAGAAGGATCGCGGGGCCATCTACACCCAGGTGCCCGGCCTCACGATGGAGGAAGCCGCCAAGAAGGCGCAGGTGATGGTACCGGACACCACGGTGCTCGGCCATCTGGTGCTGGCAACGCGGAGCAAGACCTCCAACAAGGTGAAGTTTGCCATCGATGCCGACAGGCGAATCAACTTCGGGCGCATCGAACAGGTGATGAACACGTTCCGCTCCCAGGGGGCAACAACGTTCAACTTCGTCACGGTGAGTCAGCAGTCGAGCGGGAAGGATTGAGAGATCCCGGCGCCCGGCACATGAGATGCAACAACACGAATTCGACAACTGGAGGATAGCCCGATGGCAGGTGCTGATTTAGGGGGCGGAGGCGGTCGGAGTCATAAAAAGAAAGGAAGCAGCATAAAGAAGCCGAAACGGATCGGCTTCTCGCTGGACATGACGCCCCTGGTGGACGTCGCCTTCCTGCTGCTGACGTTCTTCATGTTCGCTACGACAATGGCGCAGCCGCAGATCATGGAGATGTCCACTCCGCCTCAGCTCGATGTTCCGATCGATGTGCAGGCCTCGCGCCTGATCACGATATATGTTCGATTCGACGGGAAGATCTTCTACAACACGGGCCTGGACCCGGCGATGCAGCCGCTGGAGCTGAACAAGATCAAGGAATTCTCCGTGCAGCGGAACAGCGAGAAGGGGAACGATCTGATCACGTCGCTCAAGGTGGACCCGCGCGCAAAGTATTCGCAGCTCATCAAGGTGCTCGATGAACTGAATCTTGCCGAGGGTGATCTTACCGAGAAGTACAAGCAGCAGAAGACGACGCGTGAGCGCCGGTTCGCAATGGTGCAGATGACTGAGCAAGACAAAGAGGAGCTGGCAAAGCTATGAGTATCTCCGACGCGCTCCGTATTGGAGCAACCGAACTGAAGGAGGCATACAACCGCAACATGGCGATTGCCTTTGGCGTCTCCATTGCGTTTCATGGCATCCTGATTGGCCTGTACGCTCTCTTCGTCAGCATCGGCCGTGCCGATTCGCAGAAGACCGCACCGGTCAACAAGATCAACCTGACGAACCTTGCGCCGCCTCCGGCACAGGACAACGCGCCCCCGCCTCCGCCGCCGCCGATGGTTCCGCCGCAGTTGCAGACCGGCGGCAACGGCGGCGTTGCGGCCCGTGCAGGCACGCCCGTGGCGGTGCCGGATGCGTTGATCGATCCGCAGATGAAGGACTTCGCAAAGATGACCGAAGTCTCCGTTGCAACCCCGCAGGGGGGGGATGGATCGGGTTTCAACACATCGGACGGCATCACCAATGTGAAGGTGGATGGCCCGGTCTCCGTGAAGGAAACCGAGCATGTTCCGGATCCGGATGAGTTCGTTGCCGTGGAGGAGGATCCGAAGTGGGATGCCGCCGACCTTCAGCGCCGTGTGAAGTATCCCGAGATCGCCCGCAAGAACGGTATCGAGGGAACAGTGGTTGTGCGCGCCCTGGTTGGCAAGGACGGGCGCGTGATGAAGACGATGGTTGATCGCAGCGACAACAAGGCGTTGGAGGATGCGGCCGTGGATGCCGTGACGAAGACGCCGTTCACACCGGCAATTCAGAACAAGCAGCCGGTGACCGTGTGGGTGCAGATCCCTGTCATCTTCAAGCTCAGTTGATCGCCTGCGGCCGCTGAAGCCGCTGATGGTCAACCGCGGAATGCACGATGCATTGCAGTGCGCCCTCCTCCGAACAGGAGGAGGGCCTCGCTGCCCACACGAGGGCGGGCCGAAGGCGGAAACGCATTATGCGCATAGTGCGGGACGCCGGAGCGGGGCGGGCCAAGGCGGAAGATCGCCGAAGCGAAACACCATGACAACCTGGAGGACTCCCGATGTATGCTTCAGAAATGCAGGCAGGGAATCGCCATGCCCTTTTGCGACGGCGGATGCCGGAACGTGAGCGCCCGGGGTTTCATCCGGATATGACACCGCTGGTGGACGTTGCCTTTCTCCTGCTCACCTTCTTCATGTTCGCAACAACCATGGCGCAGCCGCAGATCATGGAGATGCGTCTGCCGGAGGGGGTTGCCCTTTCAGACCAGCCGGTGCGGCTGGTGCTCTATCTGCGGCAGGACGGAGCTCTCTTTCTGGCCGAGGCGCGCTCACGGCATCCGCGCCGTCTGGACGAGCACGAGGCCGCCGCCGCCATTGCGGGTGCAGTGTCGCGGGGACATACGGCCGCGGTGACGATTCGGATCGCCGCAACCGCCAGCTACCAGCGGTTGGTTGGGCTGCTGGACGGACTGCGCAGTCGTGCGGGCACGGCAGACCCACGTGCTGCGGCGACGCGCGCAGATGTGGGATATGCTATCGAACAGATGAACGACGAAGAACGAAAGGAGGTGGATGCACTATGACGGCAAACATCGTTTCGCAGTACGGCGCTCGTGGGCACAACGCTCGCGAGCTCAACGGAGAGTACGGCCGCAATCTGGCAAAGGCGTTTCTCGTATCGGTCGGCGTTCACATCGTGGTGATCGGGCTCTACCTGCTTACGCGATCGGTTGCGACAATAGGCCCCACGGCATTGCCGCCCATCAAGCCGCCGCTCTGGGAGGTGCAGCGGGAGAAGCCCGCCAGGCCGGCGGCACCTGCAGCGTGCGGTGCAAGCGCGGCGCCGTCGGCTCCGCATCTTTCCTTCGATCAAAGCCGATACCTCCGGCCGATCGACTCGGTAGCCGTGGACTCCACGCTCCGCAATCACGACCCGCTGAACCTGAACATCGCGGCCGATACGCCGCGCGAGGGCGGCGGCGATTCGAACAGCCGGTGGCGCACTCCGCCGTCCGATTCGGGAAGTGCCAGAGTGCACGTTGAACCGGATGACCGCAACACGCCATCCGACACGCCGGTGTTCGATGCAACGGAGCCGACGTACGACGAGGCAGCGCTGCGCCGGGCCATTGTCTACCCGGAGTCAGCGCAGCGCATGGGGATCGAAGGAACGGTGATCATTCGCGTATTGATCGATCGGCACGGCAGGGCGGTCAAGACCTTGATCGACCAGTCCGTGCGTCCCGATCTGGACCGTGCAGCGGCCGATGCTGTCCTCAAGGTGGTCTACACGCCGGCCATTCAGAATGGCAACCCGGTCCCCGTCTGGATTCAGGTGCCGGTGGTGTTCAGGCTGCATTGAGATATCTTTCGGGATAATCTGCGCGAGCACCTGCTCCCGCGGCTCTCCGGCAGGCCGTTGCGCTCGCTCGCTCCCAACCGTACCCCGGATCATGATGCGAAGAACGGTCACGATACTTGCGATCGGAGCCCTCCTGTTGGCCGGAACGGCCGCGGGCCTGCTCGCTCAGGAGCGCCAGGGACACGGTGGGCGCATGCCGGCATCACCTCCGGCGCGATGGGCTCCGGTTATCCGCTTCGGCCATTCGGCTGATGACATGGCGCTCTTCGCAACCACGATCGGTTATCCCCCGGCAACGCACGCCGGGACGTGCAATGCGGATGTCGTGGTCAGGGTGGATGTGGATACGTCCGGCACATGCAGCGGCGCCGTGGTGATCAGCGGCGGGCGGGCGTTCGACGACTCCGTGATGGCCGCTCTCCGCAGAGCGGCGTTCGAGCCGGGGCATGCGCCGTGGGACAGTGTTGTCCCCACGACATTCGGTCTGCGGGTCTGTTTCCGCACGGCCGACACGGGCGCCGCCTCTGCGGTGACCGTCTACGAAGTGAACGCGGACGATGCCGCGATGTGGGCTCGGCGGCACGACAGCGTAAGCCTCCGGCATGCAGCATCAACGCCGGCATCGGACAGGGTTACGGCTCCGCACGGGCCGCGAGCGCGAGCACGAGTAGCAGCGGCGCGGGATTCAACGGCGCGGAGAAGTGGTGGGAGTATGAGGGCGGATGCGGCCGAGGTGACCGATCGGCCGCCGGAACGCCCGGTATCGACCAGTGTGCGCCTTCTGCCGGCCCATGTGCGACTGCCGGACGATCTCGATACGCTCTATCCCAGCGGCGTCACGATTCCGCGAGGCGTGCCGCGATACGCTCCCCCCGATTTCGATCTCGGTGTATTGCGGGCGCGGGTGACGTATCCCGAAGATGCAAAGCTTCATGGCGTGGAAGGAACCGTCTACGTCGAGGCGCACATCGACCGATCGGGAGCACTGGCGCAGGCCCGCGTGGTGCACAGCGATAGTCCAATGCTGAACGATGCGGCCCTGGAAGCCGTGCGGGGCACGCAATTTCGCGCTGCCCACCGATATGACGAACCTGTGGATGCATCCGTCATCATTCCCATTGCCTTCCGGTTGAAGTAGCGGATGCGGGAATGGACGAAGCGTTGTGCCGGCCTGCGGCTTCCATCCGCCAACGCCCGCGAGGCGGCGGATCGAGCCGGTAGGATCGAGCCGGCAATGCGTCACCAATGGTAGCACGTACGAACGGTCTCGCTAACTTTGCGACCCGGTTTTTCAACTCAGAAGGATTTCGCAATGCGTCCAGCCATCCTGTTCGGCTACATTACCGGAACGATCATGTTCGTTGTCGGCGTGCTGGTGCTGATCGGTGTCTTCGATTCACGGTGGAGCCTGATAGGAAGCGCGGCGTTGATACGCAACGTCTTCGGTGTGCTGGCGCTGCTGTACGGGATCTACAGGATCGTAATCACCGATTCACATCGTCGTCGCGACGACCGCATGCGATAGAGTCCGGCGCCGCTGCAGGGAGTTCCGATGCGGCGGTGAAGAGTGCAAGCTGATGGAGTCCTGCTATGGGTTTGGTTCGAATGGGTCCACCGGAAGATCTGATTGTTCGCCTGGCGCGTGCCCGCACCATCAGGCACTTCGTGGAGACAGGAACCTATCGAGGGCGTACGGCCGCCTGGGCCGCCGAACATTTCCCTTCCGTCTGGACCATCGAGTTCTCTCGCGAACTGTACGACGAAGCGCGCGAGCGCCATCGGGCCCTCGAGAACGTGCGCTTCCGTTTCGGCGATTCGCGGAGGGAGTTGGAGCGTATTGTGGGCGGGCTCGATACCCCCGCGCTCTTCTGGCTGGACGCGCACTGGAGCGGCGGAGCCACCTATGGTGCCGAGGATCAGTGTCCGCTTCTGGAGGAGATCGCGATCATCAATCGCTCCGCAGAGGAGAGTTACATCCTTATCGACGATGCGCGGCTGTTCCTTTCGCCGCCGCAGCCTCCGCACAGGATCGCGCAGTGGCCGGATATCGCGGCCGTGGTGGATGCGCTCCGGGCCGGAGGAAGGGAGATGTACATCGTAGTCATCGATGACGTGATCATCGCGGTGCCGGCAGCCGCGAAGGGGATCGTGGCTGCATACTGCCAGGAAGTGAACGCGCAGGCCTGGGAGGAATACGGGCGGCAGCAGGCAGCCTCCGGACTGCGCAGGGGCCTGCAGTTGATTTGTCGCGACATACGCGGTCGTCTGGGCCGCCTGCGGCCCGGCCCCCGGAAATAAGAAATAAGATTGTGCGGCGTTCCCGCGTCATAACCCAACAGACGATTCCCATGAACAGATCGCTCGTGTCATGCTGCCTCCGGCTGGCTGTTGCAGCCGGTATTGTGCTCGCCGGCTGTGAGGCGCCGAAGCCCAACGTGAATACGCCGACGTCCGGGCGCCTGATAGTGTTCGTGGACGATCTTTACTTCCCTCTGGTGAAGACGATGAGCGATACCTTCATGATCCGCAATCCCAACGCGAAGGTGGAGCTCCGTCCGATGCCGGCGCGAATGGCGGTTCAGCAACTGTTCGATCAGTTCGCGCGCGACACCGCGAGAACGGACACGTCCGCTGCCTACGCGATCGTGATCGGCCGGCCGCTGCTTGCCGACGAGCAGGAGGCAATTGCCCGGACGCACATCGAGAGCAAGGAATATCTGATCGCCTACGATGCACTCGCCGTCGCGGTATCGGCATCCTCACCTCTCACGAAGGGAACGCGGGAAGGATTGAAGCGCGCTCTCGGCGAGAAGGCACCCACTGCCGCAATGCTCGATACCACGGCGGCACCCGGGCCGATTCGTTTCATTCTTGCCGATCAGAACTCCTCCACCTACTCCTTCGTGCTCAAGGAGTTCCTGCATGCCGATGCGGTGGCGGCACCGGCGCGCTACTACTCCACCGGCGACTCCGTGGTAGCGGCGGTGCGCGCAGGGGAGGGCCTGGGCGTGATCGGATGGTGGGCTGCGCAGCGCGACAGCGCGCACGTTCGTACGCTCGCGCTCGGCTTCGTGGACTCGTCCGGAGCGCATCATCCGCCGGCGATAGCACATCCGACATCGCTCGTTACCGATGCCTACCCGTTGAAGATGCCGCTGATGGGATACTCCTTCTCATCGTACAAGTCGCTGGCCATCGGCTATCTGGCATGGCTTGCCCGGAGCCAGGATGCACAGTACTTCCTGGCTCATCAGGGTCTGCAGCCGGCCAATGTGAAGATCCGGATCGTGATGCCCGAGCACGAATAACGTGACAGGGGCACATTACCGGGTGTTACAACAATCGAGTTCCGGCGCCATGAATCCGAATGGTGCCAACGTTGTCACATTTCGCAAATTGGGCGCTTCGTTGCGCCCGCTTTCAGGGCAATGATCCCACTTGCCCACACCGTGGGATCCAATCGGCGGCAGACGCGGATTGTCAATCAGCATACAGCTTTCTCTCAAACCAGTATGATGCGAACATTCATGAGCCGGACCGTGCACGTTGCGGTGATCGTTCTGGGATTCGTGCTTGCAGGCACGATTGCGGCCAACGCCCAGAGCGTGCGCGACAGTGCGAAGACTGCCGCGGCCAATGGTGATTACACAGGCGCTGCCAGCCTGTACGAGCAGGCACTCAAGGTGTCGCCCAAGGACAAGGATGTGCTGGTCGAAGCCGCCGATGTGGATATGGAGCTGGACCGATTCGCCGCGGCGCGTGATCTCTATGCGCGTGCCCGTGACGTCGACAGCCGCGATCAGGTGCTGACCCGCAAGTACGCGGAGGCGCTCACCGCGGTTGGCGACCATCCGAAGGCCGTCGCCACCATGCTCGCCGCCGTGAAGGACAACGGTTCGATGGAGAACTATCTGGCCCTTGGGCAGGCACAGCTTGCCGGCGGCAAGGATTCCATCAGCCGGGCGGAACTCACGTTTCAGACCGCCAGCCAGAAGTTCCCGAACTCTGCTGAAGTTGCGGTTGCGCTCGGCGATCTCTACTTCGCGCGCGACATCTTCGAGCTTGCGCAGCAGAAGTACGAGGAGGCGATCAAGATCAATCCCAATCTGATCGAGTCCCGCATTCGTCTGGGACGTGCCTATCGCGAGCAGGCCCGCCGTGAGGAGGACACGGCGCGCATCAACGATCTGTACAACAAGTCGCTGCTGGAGTTCAATCGCGTCACCGCGCTTGCGCCGCGGCAGCCGCGGCCGTGGCTGGAGCAGGGAGAAATCTTCATGCTCGCACATCTCTATGAGAAGGCCGGCCGCTCGTTCCAGCAATACGTGGAGCTGCGTCCGGACGATCCGCGCGGCGACGTGCTCCTTGCCCGTGCGGCGTTCGGCGGCAACTTCTACGTTCAGGCCATTCCGCCGCTGGAGCGCATCCTTGCAAAGAACGACTCGGTGTCCAAGGCATTCGCCGATCACGCCCGCTACATGCTCGGCAAGTCCTACTATGCCAACAAGGAGTATGTAAAGGCACGGGAGGCGTACGCACTCGTCTCCGATTCGCTCTTCAACACCGAGGGACGCAAGCTCTACATTTCCAGCATCATGCAGTCCGGTGGCGACACCAACAAGGCAGTGGACATGTATCGCAAGCTCGTTGCGGACAACCCGAAGGATTGCGACATGAGCCTGAGCCTGGGCGGCCTTCTGTACAGCATGAAACGGTATGACGAAGTGATCAGCGTCTTCACAACGCGCATGACCAACTGTCCCGATGCACCGAAGACCAATCCGTATCTCTATATCGGCCTGGCATACTTCACGCAGAACAAGTACGACCAGACGATCGAGGCGCTCAACAATTCGATTGCCGCGGACAGTACGAATGCGCAGGCCTATTACTGGCTGATGAATGCCTATGCCAAGAAGGAGCAGTATGTGAAGGCCGGCGACCTTGCGCGCGTGATGGTGGCACGGGGAATGGACAAGACGAATCCGAAGGAGGTGGCCACCGGCTACTTCTTCGCCGGTGCCGACCGGTTCAAGGCAAAGGATTATCGTGGTGCGCTCACCGAGTTCGAGAAGGTGATCAAGCTGTCGCCGGAGAACTCGCAGGCGTATCTCTACATGGCCTACAGCTATCAGCTCAGCAAGGACAAGGACAACGCCTGCAGGAGCTACAAGCTTGCGTTGAAGTACGATCCGAAGAACGCCGAGGCGTTGAAGAACATGAAGGCGCTCGGCTGCGACTAGCCTGCGGCGGGTACAGCCTGAAATGACACGGTGGAGATTGTCTGCATGGGCCAACATTGTGTTCGGCCCATGCGTCATTTCAGGAGTACCGTCATGGGGCGTTAAACTCCGGCGCGGGGTGAGCGTTCCAGGTTCAGTTCCGAACGGCTCAGGGCTGCCTGATGCGGCATTGTTATCGATTGGAACTTATGCCATATTTGCTGGCACGTGGCTGCTTCGAGAGGTGAGGCCCCAGCTTGCTCCAATCGATCCATCGTACGGCTGCTAATCACAACTCTACATCGATACCAGGGTTACGCCGCATGAAACATTCGTATGGTAGGGCCATGCTGGCTCTTGCGCTTCTTCTTTGCGCAGGGGCATCGGTGCGGGCTCAATCAAAGCTCGAAATCGTTGGGGGGAGCCTCTACGATTGGGGCACCGTGGATCCGGGCAAGCTGAAGGCGAAGGTGGAATTGAAGAACACGGGGAAGGCCAGGATCAACATCACCGAAGTCCATCCCACGTGCCTGTGCACCATCGCCCCGATCGACAAGAACGTTCTTGCACCGGGTGAATCCGCGCACATCGATATCACGCTGGATGCGCGAGAGAGAACCGGTATCGTGGAGCGCAGTATCAAGATCACCTGGATCGATTCCTCCGTGGCCAATGCCCATCTCGATACCACATGGCTTCGGCTGAAGGCGAATGTCTATCGCGACATTTCCGTAGGCCCGGTCAACTCCATCGTCGTGGGCTCATCCAAGGTTGGCGAGGAGGTCCGCGCGGTTCCTCTTCGCATCAAGAACAACAGCGACAAGCCGATCACGATCCAGGCGCCGACGATTTCGGCCGGCGCAAACTGCAGGATCCGTTTCGAGCTCGCCGCTCCGAAGGTGCAGAAGCCGGGGGAGGAGCCGTCGTCGATGGCCTTTGCCGCCCCGAAGGAATTAAATGCAGGTGAGGAGTATCAGTTGAAGGCCTTCGTGACACCTACTGTTGAAGGCAATCTCACCGGCCAGATTTCGATCAAAACGTCGAGCCCGAAGTCGCCGGAGATCCTGCTTGGAGTCTCCGGGCGCGTTGCGGGTGCAGGCAAGCCTGCCGCGGCGGCAAGTACCCCGGCTCCGAACGGCGCCGCTCCTCAGAAATGAGCCGGGCAGGGGAGCGAACGCGGCATTGAACGAGATATTCCCTTCGTTGTTGAGAACATCCATAACACATAACCGAACGAGGCAGGTACCATGAAAGGTATGTCCATGATTCGTACAATCGCGGCGAGTGCTGCTCTGGTCGTAGTTGCCGGAACGATGGCCTACGCGCAACCGAAGCTGGAGATTGTTGGCGGTGATACGTACGACTGGGGCAAGGTTGCTCCGAGCAAGCTCACGACCGTTGTCCAGGTGAAGAACAGCGGCAGCACCGACCTGAAGATCAGCGAGGTTCGTCCGGGCTGCGGCTGCACGGCCGCTCCGATCGACAAGAACCTTCTGAAGCCGGGTGAGGTTGGCAAGATCAGCATTACGCTCGACGTCACCAGCCGCTCGGGCCCTGTGGACAAGATCGTGACCATTACCTCCAACGACTCCACCAGCCCGATGCAGGTTCTTCACCTGAAGGCGGACGTTCATCGTGCGATCACCTGCACCCCGATGCAGTACATGCTGGTCACCGATGCCAAGATGGGCGTCGAGTCCCCGGCCTCGCCGATGACGATCAAGAACACCGGTGATGCACCGGTGACGCTTCAGGTTCCGGAGATGGTTGACGGAGGCAATATCAAGGTGCGCTTCGATATGAAGGGATCGAAGGAGCTGAAGCCCGGTGAGGAGTACATCCTCAAGGCCTTCGTCACGCCGAAGGAGGCGCAGAGCCTGTACGGCTCCGTCAAGATGAAGACCTCGAGCACCGAGATGCCGATGATCGATATCTCGATCAGCGGCACCATGTCGCAGCCTTCTGCCGTCCCTCCCTCCTCGCAGAAGTAAGCTCGAGCCGTTGCAGAACATTGCGCTCGGGGAATCCCGGCCGGGTCTCGGCCGGGATTTCTCGTCGATAGTCACCGGCAATTTTCCAGCGCTCCTCCAACGGCCGGCCCTTCCCTCGATTCCCTGCTCCGCCTTCACCCGTCCCGTTTACACGTCCGCTTCCCTCGCCGTGCGACATTCCTTGTTGCGTGTGGTCTTACTACTCAAACCACACGTCCGGGAGATTCAAGTTGTCTGTTCTGGGACAACACCCTAAATTCAAGGATTGTTACAACTCCGCGCACGGAGGTGCCTGCCAAGGCGTGTGGAAGTTCCTCTCCCAGACCTAACCTTTCAGCAACTGTCAATGAAGAACAGTCCGACCCATTCTATACGAGTGGCATGTCCGCTGAGCCTGCGGTTCGCCATTGCGGCCGTCGCCACTCTCGTCCTGCTCGTCGTCGGCGTCAGCGCTCCTCT
Organism: Kapaibacterium sp. (SeqCode); assembly: GCA_035549015.1. Classification (GTDB taxonomy): domain Bacteria; phylum Bacteroidota; class Ignavibacteria; order OLB7; family OLB7; genus JAFDZV01. The sequence continues at coordinate 61,749 of DASZRW010000019.1, read as the reverse complement.
CAGCGCGCAGCCGGCCGACCCCCCGCAAGACTCGACCATGAAGAGTTTCAAGATTCGCAACCTCGGCACGATTGTCAACACGCCCGATCTCGAGTACGCACCAACCATCACTGCCGATGGGCGGACGCTGTACTTCGTCTCCAATCGGCCGGGCGGCGTCGGCGGGCACGACTTCTGGTATACCACCAAGGCGGAGCGCCTGGATACGATCTTCACCGCTCCGGTCAACATCGGCAAGCCGATCAACACCGAACTGAACGAAGGTGTTGCGTCGATCGCCGCGGACGGGCAGACCATCTTCTTCACTGGCTGCAACCGCGCCGACGGTTTGGGAGATTGCGATATCTATGAGGCCGAACTGGACGGAACGGAGTGGAAGAATGTTCGGAACGTGAGCGAGATCAATTCGCCGTACTGGGATTCTCAACCCTCGATCTCCTCCGACGGCAAAACCCTCTACTTCGTCTCGAATCGTCCCGGAGCAATGGGGGGTGAGGATGACGCGGATATCTACGTCACCACGCTCGGCGCCGATGGCCGCTGGGCTCCCCCGAAGAATCTCGGCAAGCCGATCAACACGACGGAGAAGGAGGACAGCCCCTTCATCATTGCAGGAAGCGGAGCACTCTACTTCTCCTCGGCCGGCCATGGTGGTGAAGGCGGACTGGACTTCTTCGTCTCCAAGCGCCAGGCTGATGGTTCGTGGGGAACGCCGGAGAATCTCGGCCCTCCGTTCAACACGTCGCGCGACGAGCGTTTCATCACGCTTCCGGCCGCAGGCGACATCGTCTATTTCTCCTCGGAGCGTACGGACCTCGGCAACTCCGGCAAGCTGGACATCTTCATGGGTCTGCTGCCGCCGAAGATCATCAATGTCCTGATTGCAGGCCGCGTGTTCGATCAGTGTACGCAGGGAAATCTGCCGGCCGACCTCGTCTTCACGAATGCTGCCACCGGCGATACGCTCAACGTCTCCAAGACCAACAGCTCCACGGGTGAGTACTCCTTCGTGATCAGCGCAGGCAAGCCGATGAGGATCAACGTCAGCGGCGAGAGCAAGGGGTATGCGCCGATCAAGGACGTGATCGAAGTGCCGGAGACGCAGAAGTACATGGAGATCCATCGCGACTATCCGCTGGGTGAGCAGCCGGTGCTGAGCTGGACTGCCGACACCGCGGACTATGTGAAGGACCTCAAGAAGTCCGGTCGCCCGGCGCCGGCGAAGTATCGCGAGTTCCACGGTCTGCTGATCGAAGAGAACCTGGTGAAGGAGCTCTACCCGCTCCTCGAGTACGTGTTCTTCGATTCCGGCAGCGCGAAGATTCCGGATCGCTACATCCTCTTCACGAACCCCGATCAGACCGTAGGCTTCACCGATACGACCATCCCGGGTGGTACGCTCGAGAAGTACTATCACATGCTGAACGTGGTGGGCTTCCGCATGCGGACGCATCCGGAGACCAAGATCGAGATCGTTGGCTGCAACTCGAACCAGGGGCCGATCAACGAGAACAAGGATATCTCCGGCCAGCGCGGCAAGGCGTTGTACGACTATCTGACAACCATCTGGAAGATCGAACCGGACCGCATAAAGATGCTGCCGCCTCGAGACCTGCCGGAGACGCCGTCGAACCAGAAGGATCCGTTGGGCGTCATCGAGAACCGTCGGGCCGAAATTCACTCGGCGGACTGGGATATCGTGAAGCCGATCGTCAACAAGGACTTCCGCCGCACGCCGCAGCCGGACACGATGCACTTCCAGATGCGCAACGGCATCAACAACGATCTCGTTGCCCGCCGGACCATCGAGATCAAGCGTGGCGGCAAGATGTGGCACGTGATCAGCAACGTCGGAACCACGGACCCGGTATCCCCTCCGTACAACTGGGGGAAGAACGGCGAGGCTGATTCCATCCCTGTCACCGAGGACCCGTACATGGCACAGCTCGTGGTGTACAGCGCCGACGGCAAGGAGTGCCGCTCCAAGGAAGTGCCGATTCCGGTGGAGATCGTGACGAACGAGGAGAAGCGCACGCAGGGACTGGTGGACAAGACGATCGACCGCTATTCGCTGGTGCTCTTCAAGTTCAACAGCCCGGAGGCCGGTCCTCTGAACGATCGCATCCTGCGTGAGTTCGTTTATGCGGACATTCGCCAGGGTGCACAGATCGAAGTTATCGGCCATACCGACGTGGTTGGTCTCGAGGACGCAAACAAGCGTCTCTCCGAGGCGCGATCGAACACCGTGGTTCAGGGGATCCGGAAGAACGTCAAGTCCTCGCTGCTTCAGTCGCTGACCGGCCAGGGCGTTGGTGAGGATTCGCCGCTGTACCCGAACGAACTGCCGGAAGGCCGGTTCTATAATCGTACGGTGCAGGTGATCATCGTTACTCCGACACTTCCTCAGAACTAACTGAGCGGTGATCGAAGCGTTGTTGTGAACTGGGAATGCGCCCGTCTCTCTCCGTATGGAAGGCGGGCGCGTTCCATTTCATCGAGCGATTGTGTGTGGCCACCAGCAGTGGCATGGATCGATCGTATGGCGCCCCGGCAGCCTGCCGGTCCGGTGCTCGATGTACCCGGAACGGCGTCCGGCGGGTGCGACATTTGCATGTGGCTGCGGTCTACTTTCCAGATATCGAAGGTCGACCGGGGAGCGCCTTGTGTCCGATTGTAAGTTGCGTATATTCAACGCCCCGGTCCACGTTCAATCTTCGATTTCGCCTCGTTGCGCGGCATTCTGGCCCTTCTGTGCGTGCAGCGATGGATTGGTGTGGGCCAATATCCTCCGGCGTGGCTTCAGCAGAGTGCTCCCGTGGATGGCGTGGTGTGCTGTTCGGTATTCGAACCCTGAAGTCAATCCCTGACCCATCCTCACCGAACCGTTCAGGATATGAAGGCTGTAGCGATACTACTTACAGTGCTTTGCCTGAGTGACGCGGTTGCGTTCGCGCAACCGCAGGGGAAGAAGAGTGGAAGCCATCCTCTGGGCTCCAACTCTGAAGGGACCCACTTTATCGTCGGGTTCATGCAGAATGAGGATCGGGATTGCGCCGGAAGCTACGGCCAGCAGAAAATCATGATCGCATCCCGCTTCACAACCAGCGTCGTGATCAGGATGCCGGACGGCCAGGTGATCCGCGATCAGTTCGTGCCCGGGCAGCTTCGCTCGTACAACGTGGACATGTTATTCGAGTGTGTGGGCGAAGGGGTGTTCGCCAATTCTGTTGACATCCGGGCCACGAATCCCATCTGTGTGTATTGCTACAGCAGCAAGCGCCAGACCTCCGACGGCTACATGGCGATCCCCGTGGACGTGTGGGGAACAGAGTACGTTACGGCCAACTACGCGTTGGACCAGTACGATATTCCGAATCGTGGAGGCTACCTCGATACGCTCTGTTCGATTATTCCGCGCGGTGGTGAGTTCGCAATCATTGCCAGCGAGGACAATACGAACGTTGCCGTGTTCCCTACGACGCGCACGATGACCAGCATGGGCGCGCCGCGGATCGCCAAAGTGTTGATGAAGGGAGAGATGTGGCAGGTTCAGGATGGCGGTACCGTGCGTGGTGCCACCGATATCACCGGCTCGGCGATCTCTGCCGACAAACCGGTGGGGCTGCTCAGCGGACACATGCGCACAGCCGTTCCGTTTCGCTTCAACACCAAGGATCATATCATCGAAATGATCCCGCCTCGGAACGCACTTGGAAGAAATTTCGTCGCCGTTCCGTTCGGCGGCAGACTGAGCGGCGATCTGATTCGCATCATCTCCTGCGATGCCTCGCCGACTTCGGTAACGCTCAAGTCCTCCGATGGGCAGCATAACTGGACCATCAACAAACTCGGCGGCTTCGTCGAGTACGACATGCACGATGTCAGCGTGATCACGACGGACCATCCCGTCCTCGTCACGCAGTATGCGAAGTCGGAGAATGCTGACCCGCGGAACAACGGTCCGGCGGTTGTTGTTGCATTCGATCCAGACATGGTGGTTGTAACGCCTACGGAACAATACGCGCAAAGCGCTCTCTTCGAGACGATGCCGGATACGCTGCGTGAAGAGGGCCGTGTGCAGTACGATGAGCATTATGTGACGCTGATCGCTGAGCGCGACAAGTTCTCGACGCTTCGTCTGAACGGCCAGCCGCTCGCAGACCAGCCGGGCATCGTGGGGGCTGATGTTCCCAATACAAACTATCATTGGGCAACGGTCAAGATCGGCGACGGCCGTGTTCACTCGCTTACCGGCGATGCGCTCTTCGGCGGTTATGTCTACGGCCTCGGGCCGGAAGACTCCTATGCCTGGCCGATCGGCTGCGGTGTCCGAAAGTTCGACGTCACGGATAGCACGGCGCCGGTGGTGCACGACTCCATCGAGTGCAGCGGCGTCTTCGTGACGGTCTACGAGAGCGGACCGTTCCAGAGCGGCCTGCGCCGCATCTGGATCGACAGCGCCGGCTCCAGCAACGTGCAGCTGCAGCTGACACAGTTGATGATCGGCGATGAATACGGTGAAGGGCATGTGCTGCTTCAGGATCCGCGCAAGCCGGGACACGCCCGCATCATCGCGGAGGATCAGGCCGGCAATCGCGACACGGTGGATTTCGATGTGGTGGCATCGATTCAGCTGACCTTCAGTGCTGATGCCGTTGCATTTGCGGATGTGCTGCCAAGCGTGTCGTACTCGCAGCTCTTTGTCATCAGCAATCCGAACCCGGTACCGGTTACCATCGATCATCTGCTGCTGCGTCGCGGCCGGGAGTTCATCTTCGACAAGGATTACACCGGCGTCGTTATCCCCCCGAAGGGCTCCGTTACGGTGAAGATCTTCTTCCAGTCGCCGGCCAAGCAGGATCAATTCGATACGCTGGATTTGACTGCAGCGTGCCAGACATATTCGATACCGTTCTCCGCGCACATCAGCTCACCGAAGATTGCCACGGAGGATCTGGACTTCAAGACGCTGCGAAGCGGCACCGTTCGTTCGCTGCCGCTTCGCGTTTGGAACTCCGGTACCATACCGCTTCGGATCGACAGTGCGGTGATTGCGGGGACGTCGTTCTCCATGCAGACTCCGCTGCAGCATGTCGTGCTTCTCGATCCCGGGAAGGATACATCGCTCATCATTCTCTTCTCGCCGCAGAGCGTCGGCGGCTACACCGGCACGGTGAGCTTCTACAGTACGGCGGACTCCGTTGCCGTTGCGCACCTTCGCGGCGTTGCCGTGTATCCGGAGATTCGCATCGGCGGATATGATTACGGAACCATTCAGGTTGGCGACACGCTCTGTACAACGGTTCCGGTGACGAACATCGGCGGCGATACGGCGCATCTTACCGGGCTGCAGTTGAGCCAGCCGCGCGCCTTCCTCCCCGATCCCAGCGTCTTCCCGCACGACCTCGCATCGGGCGATACGCTCTGGGTGAAGATCTGCTTCGTGCCGGACAGTGAACGCGTCTATACCTCGGACATCCTTCCGCTCAACTCGGATGGGCTGGAGGACAAGAACCAGATCGTAGGGGGCGGCTATCAGCTTCGTGCCGCGATCGGCGGATACGACTGGCACGCACGATGGGTCGGCACCACGAACGACTCCATCGTCTACGTGCACAACCGAAGCAGTCAGGCCCTGACCGTTTCCACTGTCTGGATCGATGGCCCTCAGTCCAACGAGTTCGCCGTTGAGCCGTTGAAGAATTCCGTGGTGTTGAACGGTAACGATTCGCTCCCTGTGAAGGTCTCATTCATACCGGCAGGACCTGGATATCGCAGTTGCATGATTCATGCCGGCACGTCATCCCGGCTTCAGGCAACGGTGGACTCCGTGCTGCAGGGGATCGGGCTGAAGGCCGGTGCGAGCGATTCGCTTGCCTTCGACAACACGCTCTCGTATTCGTGCGATGGCCGGCCGGGAAGCCTTACGCTGCGCAACGACGGCAACACGCCGCTGACGGTTGCGGATTTCCAATTGACATCGGTGCCGCCGCTGGCGACGCTCGTGGATCCGAGCCCGGTGGGAACGGTGATTCCGGTTGGCGGCTCGCTGGCCATGAACTTCAAAGTGGACTTCGCAGGTTATGTGGGAACGGTGACGGGGTCATTCGCATGGAGCTTCACGGAGATTCCGCGGGCTGTAAAGCGAGGCAGCACTCCTGCTTCGAGTGGATTCCAGAGATCGTTCTCCATCAGGAGCGAGGCACAACAGTTCACGATAGCCGCAGTCACGCCGCAGAGCGTGGCGATCGGCGGCAAGTTCGACCTCGTGGTAAACGTTGCAGCCGTCCACTGGCCCGGCATCGGTGTCAGCGGCGTGAAGGTGAAGATTCAGAACAATCCCACGGTGGCGCGGTTCGATGTACCTGCATGGAACACGCGGGCAGCCGGTGCGGTGAACGGATGGATACCGGATGGAGCGCCGGTTGTGGAGAAGTCCGGTGTGGTGACGATCTCGTTCCGCCCGGCGAGCGGAGGAGTGCTGCCGCTGGACAACGTGAGCTTCATCCCGTTCCCGTACGATGGGTTCCTGGGGAACAACAGCCGCGACAGCTTCTCGGTGACGTTGATTCCGGCGAACCCCCCATGTTCTCCGCAGGCCGCGACCCTTGCTCCCTATCAGGTGGACAGCATATGCGGCCTGTCATCCAGGCTGATTCAGGTGACCGGCGGCGCGTACCAGTTGAAGCAGAGTGCGCCGAATCCGTCAGGCACCACGGCCACGATCGAGTTCACGCTCGGCATGGAGGCGCAGACCACGTTGGAACTGGTGGATGTGAACGGAGCGTCGGTAGGCAGGCTGGTTGACGGCGTTCTGCCGGCAGGCCGGCATACAGTGGATGTCGATGTGCGAAAGCTGCCGAGTGGACTATACTACTACCGGCTCAACTCCGGACCATACAATGCCGTGCGGACAATGACGATTGCCAAGTGACTCATCGGCTACTGCATCGCGCATCGCACGGGCGTGTTCCGGACATTAGACAGGTGTAAGAAAGAAGCAAACACATATATTCAGCATCCCGCATACTTGGAGGACCTCATTCGATGAAGAAGCGTTTCGCTCTCCCCTGGGTGATTCTGTTCCTGGCGTTCGTGCTCGCGCCGATTGTGGCTAGTGCGCAGGCCGATCCAGATGAACTGGATGACCCGTTGAACCCGAAGCAACCGCACGCAAAGCTGTTGATCGGTCCACGCGTTGGCGTCAACCGAAACTACCATACCGGTGGCTTCCTCACGATCCAGGGAGAGAACTGTCCCAAGTTCGAGTCCGGTTCCGGATGGGGCTTCCTGGCTGGTATCACGGCCGAGTTCATCCCCGGTACAAGCTGGAGCATTGTTCCCGCAGTGACCTACGAGTCACGCCCGGGCAACTTCAAGCAGCAGCTTCCGGACGTAGGCGTGCTGCTCGATGGCGTCGGCGTTACGCAGACCGTTTCCGCTACCTCGGACATCACCTACCAGCTTCTCAGTGCCGAGGTGATGTACAAGCAGGAGATCTGGACCCCTGCGAAGGCGTTCCGCATGTCAGTGGCGGCCGGTCCGGTGTTCAGCTACGTACTCGGCGGCAAGAACACACAGTATCAGGATCTCGATCAGCCGGCGAACGCGCGGTTTCTGAATCCCGACGGTCTGCCCACCGGCAACAACGGCCGGCGCCTGATCTATGCCGATAACGTCGACATCCCGGGACGCAATGCCATCCGATTTTCGTTGAAGGCCGGCCTTCAGTTCGAAGTGGGCCTGTTCCACAACAAGATCATGATGTATCCTGGCGTGTTCTACGATTACGGTCTGACCAACGTCACGAGCAGTGAGAACTGGGGGCTCAACTCCATTCTTTTCCAGGTGGACTTCCGTCGCGCATTCTGAGAACGTCCCGTCGATCCGGCGCCGTGCATCCAGTGCGAGGACGGCCTTGCATCGATCGGAACTCGAAGAACGACATCTCCCGTTGCAGCATTTCAACTGAGGCCGCCGCCAGGCGGCCTCAGTACCCGCAGAGATAATACCACAACGCCTCAGCGTTCTCCGGCAAAGCGAGCATCGCTGCTCGAACTGTTCTCCGGCATGGTTCCTTGTCATCGTGGCTTGCGAACTCATACATCCATCTTCCATTTGCCGGAGGGCGAATCATGATTTCTCATCGTTGCATCCGTCTCGCCATTTCAATTTTCATCAGCCTGCTGGCGCCCCTCTGTGTGGTGCGAACGGCGACGTCGCAGGCGATCGATCCCACGGAGCTTTCCGATCCCATTCATCCAGTGCACGCGAAGCCTGCGATCCTGCTGGGGCCGCGGCTCGGTGTCAACAGGGACTACCACTCCGGCGGCTTCGCTACGATCGAGGGGGCCAACTGCCCGAAGTTCACATCGGGCTCGGGATGGGGCATGCTGTTGGGGTTGACGGCGGAGTTCTCCGGCGGCAAAAGCTGGAGCATTGTGCCGGCCCTGACCTATGAGTCTCGTCCGGGAAACTTCAGGGAGGCATTGCCCGATGTGCAGGTGCTGCTGAACGATGTGGCTGTGACGCAGTCCGTTTCGGCGACATCGGACATCTCGTATCGGATTCTGAGTGCGGAGGTGCTGTACAAGCAGGAGATATGGACGCCCACTGCGACGTTTCGAGCGTCGGTTGCCGCCGGGCCGGTGGGGAGCTACGTTGTCGGGGTGCAAAACTCGCAGTACCAGGATCTCGAGCAGCCCGCGAACGCTCGCTTCATCAATCCCGATCCTACTCACTTCACTCTGGCCGGCAACGGGCGGCGGCTGGTGTACGGTGCGAACGTGAACGTTCCCGGGCGCAATGCGTTTCGCTTCGCCTTGAAGGCCGGCGTTCAGTTGGAGGTGGGCCTGTTCAATAATGGCATCATCATGTATCCCGGGTTGTTCTACGACCTTGGGCTGACCGATGTCACGAGCAGCGAGAACTGGGGGCTCAACTCGATTCTCTTTCAGGTGGACTTCCGCCGCGCATTCTAGGCCGTTGAATGCCGTTGGAAGCTTCCATCACGTGTACCATGTTCCGAACGTCCTGAGAGCTCTCAGGGCGTTTGCCACTGCGTGTATGCGTTCTCCGGCGCCGTCGACAGAAGGAACTCATTGAACACTTCCGTTCACTCAGGCGGTGATGTACGATGCGTTCGCAATCCGAACCGAACAATCTCATGGACGGCGTATCATGATCTCATCTCATATCGCGCGCGCAGCCTCGCCGTGCTTCTTCCTTGCACTGATCCTCGGGGTCACTACACTTCATTCTCAATCTCTCTCGCGGAGCGGCGCGGACGTGCTCGAGGGTGAAGACGTTCTGCCGTTCTATGTTGGAGTACGTCTTGCTCCGGGGTATCATATGCAAACCGCGGCGCGCATTGCAGGTGCAGGTTGCGGCTGCGAGAGCGAAACCGAAAACAAGATCGGCCTGGCGGCTGGCCTCTTCGCGCAGGTCCCGCTTTCGACTCGCTGGTATCTTCTCCCTGCCATCACGTACGATTCGCGCCCCGGCGCCTTTCACTCGGCGATGAACAACAACGCGACCCAAAGGTTCAGATTGAGTCTACCGGGTTCGATACAACATCGGGGAAGACCGGGTCGGTAGTTGCAGGCACCACGGTGACCTATCGTCTGTTGAATTCGAAGTTGCTCCTTGGCATGCACGTTATCTCGTTCTGCACGAACGCGGATCTCGTTGCCGCGCTTGGCCCCGCGGTGGGCTATGTGGTCGGCAGCCGGATAAATCAGCGCATCGATCTCGTGGGCGCGGATTCGTGGCGCTGCGTGAATCCTGAAGGATTGCCCGCCGATAACAACGGACGTACTCTGATCCTGGCAGACAATGATGAAACACCGGCGCTCAATCGCCTTCGTCTATCCGCCAAGCTCGGACTTCTCTGCAACGTAAGAGCGGGAGATGGCCGCTTCATGATCTCGCCGGCCTGCTCTATGATCTCGCCTTCACGAACGTAACGAGCGTCGATAGCTGGAGGATCCATTCTCTGATTCTCCATCTCGATGTTCGTGGACGGTTTGAGCCCGGCATCCGGGCGAGGAGGGCCGTGAGATGTCGCGACCCGTAGCGATGCACCTGCGAGCTGGATGGAATCTTCATCGTGGGGTGATCGCGGACGTTCGAATGCAGCCCGTGCTCCGATGATCCAATGAAGTTCTGTGCGGCACCCGGCTGCCACAATGCTATTGCAATGCATGTCCGTTCGGTGCCTTACAGTTCCTGTCAATACCAGGTTGCGTTTCAGAGGCTACGGACCTTGTTGTGCCGAACGTCAGGAACCCGTAGTCCCGATTTGCTGTTTCTCCGTGCATGCCGTCGGCACTGGATGATTGATTCGCTACCACGTATCTTGCTCCGCCTCTCGTTGCAGGCGGCGGTTGCTCGAACGATTCGGACGTGCGATCGCGCTGCATGAATCCAACGGCACGGTTGTTCTCAACGTTCGCATGGGTGCAGATGCCCCGTACTCTCGGCGGCACGTTCATGGTATCAGGAGACCGCTATGGCAGTGAAGCCGGTACGCATTACGGCAGTCATTCTATTGCTGGTGCTCGGCGCGGCGCGGCTCGCGGCGCAGCAGGGGGCGGCGCTTTCCAATCCGCTCGGTGATGACCGGTTCAAGACGCGTGTGCTGATCGGGCCGGTTGGCGGGATCGACATCAACAGCCACAGCGGCGGCTTCCGCGTGCTTCCGGGAGTGGACTGCCCATACTTTACCGATGGCTCCGGTTGGGGATACCTGTTCGGACTGACTGCCGAGATTCAGACGGCGCGGACCTGGAGCATCATTCCACGCATCACGTACGAATCGCGCCCGGGGCATTTCCAGCAGCGGCTTGCGGATGCACAGGTGTATGTGCCGGACTCCGTCAACCCCCAGGTTGTTACCGAAGGCGTCTCTGCAACGTCGGACATCACATTCAAGTTCATCAACATGGAGGTGATGTACAGCCAGCAGCTCATCGAGGTGAGCCCGCGCTTCCGTATCAGCGCCGCCGCCGGGCCATGCATGGGATATGTCCTCAGCGGAAAGATCACGCAGGTGCAGGATCTGGAGGAGCCGTTGAACGCACAGTTCGTCAACCCGGACGGGCTTCCAACCGAGAACAACAACCGGCGGCTGATCTATGCACGGGATCAGAAGATCAGCGGGCTTGCTCCGTTTCGCTTCTCGTTGAAGGGGGGGCTTGCGGTTGAACTCGGTTTGTTCCACAACGACTGGATTCTCTATCCCGGCGTCTACTTCGACTACGGCCTGAACCAGGTGACGCGTAACGAGAACTGGAATCTGAACACGTTGATCTTCCAGCTCGAACTGCGCCACGCTCTGTAACCGCAGGCAATCACCCTGCGCCGGCCTGCGGCCGCGGGGTGCGGCGGATTGAAGAACATTTCACGCCATCCGGATGGAAATCTCCTCTACATATCCGATTGCAGCGAGCGTCCGGAGCGACTTCGATCGCATCGCCGCCGCAGGGGAGGAGCGTTGGGATAACAACCGCCACTACCATTCCTATCTGCTTCGGCAATTGAAGGGCCGGTGTTCGAGTGCGCTCGATGTTGGCTGCGGCAGCGGTGTGTTTACTCGCGTTCTTGCTGCACGCGCACAGCAGGTGACCGGCATCGATCTGTCGCCGGAGATGATCAGGCAGGCGGAGGCGGCGTCCACAACGTCGGCGAATGTCCGGTACTGCGTTGCGGACGTGATGACGCTTCAGCTCCCGGCTTCCGGAGCAGGATGCGTTGCCAGCATCGCCACGCTGCACCACCTTCCACTGCGGGAAGGGCTTGCTCGAATGAGCGCGGCTGTTGCTCCCGGCGGCATGCTCCTCATACTGGACCTCTATCGTTCAGAAACGATGATGGAGCGGCTGGCGGGTGTTCCTGCCGCCTGCATGTCGATGTTGCTGCGCCTGCTTCATACGGGGCGCCTGCGCCCACCGCGAGCCGTCAGTCTGGCCTGGCAGGCGCATGCCTGCCACGATCGCTATCCGACGCTGGCGGAGATACGTTCGATATGCGCCGGCGTGCTGCCCGGCGCGCGGGTACGGCGGCATCTCCTCTGGCGGTACTCGATCGTCTGGAGTGCTCCGGCCGATGTCTCCTGAACGATCCCGTCAGTTCCGGATCGCCATTGCGGCGCGCCATCCGCTGCGGACCGCTCCCTCGATCGTTGCCGGCAGGTCCGTCGTTGTCCAATCGCCGGCGAGCACAAATCCGCCACGATGCACCTGAATCCCCTCCCGCGCCCGCTGTGCCGCAGGGGTCGCGGCAAACGTCGCCTGCTTCTCCTTGATCACCTGCGACTCCATCAATCGAGCCCCAGCCATCTCCGGGAATGCGCCCCGAAGCTCGCGATCCGCCGTTGCCACAATCGATTCGATCGCCGTTGCGCTCGCCTCGAACGCGGCGCTGATCGTGCAGGAGAGGAGGCCGGGGAACGTATCGTTCTGCGATCCATCGATCCGGCGCCGGTTGAACATCCACTGTACGTTCGTGCCGATCAACGCCGCAAACTCCGGCAGGTGCGTCAATGGCCTGTCGTACCAGAGATAGAGTGAGACGATAGGCGCGTATCCCATGGCTCCATCTGCGGGGAGCCCGGACGCAAGGGGTGACTCCGCGGGGAGCAGAGGGCGGAGCGACCGTTCCGGCAGCGCCGCGATGATGGCGCGGGCAACGATCGGCGGGGCGTCCTTCAGGCCGATCTCGTACCGTGCCCGCCTGCCTTCCACCTGCTCTGTGATCGAGGTGACCGTGGTGCCAGGCCGGATGCTTCCGCCGCGTGCGGTGACGTATGCGCCTGCCGGTTCCAGAAGCCGGGAGAGTCCCGCTCGCGGGAATGCCAGGTGAGAGTCATCACCCCGGCCAAGGAATGCGAGGCGCATGACGTTGGCGAAGAGAAGTGCCGAGGCGTCCCGCGTGGGCGTGTTGAGTGTGGCGATGGCGATCGGATCCCAGATCCGTTGCTGTGCGTTCGTGCTCTGTCCGTGACGCACCAGATATTCTCCGACGGTCTCCCCGGCGCGTGGCCTGCGAGCCATGAGCGCGAGGCCGATGCGCACAAGGGCCGCACGTTCGCGGAGGGAGAGCGTTCGAAGGCGCAGCATTCCGATCAACACGTCGAGCGGAGAGGGAAGGGCGGTGGGTGCGTGCAGTAGTGAGCGGCGGCCGTCGGCATCGCGAAACTCCACGGAGAGCGTGGGCTGCAGGCGGATCAGATGGCGCGTGCCGATTGTCTCGAGCAGCCGGAACGTGCTGTGGTAACAGCCCATCAGCAGGTGCTGGCCGTTATCGATCTCGTCGCCCGTGCGCTGATGAAGGAACGATCGTACGCGGCCGCCGAGGTAGGGGCGCGACTCAAGAAGAATGGGAGGGATGCCGCGCGATACGAGCCCCACGGCTGCGGCAATGCCGGCCACGCCGCCGCCAATCACCGCTACAGGATGAACGTCCGGGGCCTCGCTCATCGGCTTCTCACGCGTTCACTCCACTCCTGAGACCCGCTCGCTCCAGAATCTCCACGATCATCTCGTTCTTCTTGCGCGGCGGCATCACATAGATGCCTGCGATACGATCGCGCATCGCCTGTATGCTCTCCAGAAACTCCACCGCAACGGCAATGCCCTCGGCCATCGAATCATGGGCACTGCGCATCCGCTGCTGTATGTGCCCCGGGATCTTCATGCCCGGCACTTCATGGTGCAGAAACTCCGCATGCAGTGCACTCCGCAGCGGGATGATGCCCAGCATGATCGGAATGGTGAGATGCGAGGTTCGCTCGAGAAACGTTGCAAGCGCCGCAGCCTCGAACACCGGCTGTGTAAAGGCGACGTTGGCGCCCTCGGCGACCTTTCGTTCCAGGCGCCCGATCTCACGGTCCAGATCGTCCGCTACCGGATTGCATGCGCATGCGATGAGAAAGTTGGTTCGTTCGCCAACGGGATTCCCCATCAGGTCGCTCCCCTCGTTCATCCGATGCAGCGCGCGGATCAGGCCGATCGCGTCAACGTCGTACACCGACGTGGCGTATGGGTAATCCCCGATGTGTGCGGGATCGCCGGTTACGGCGAGAATGTTGCGCACTCCGAGCACATGTGCGCCAAGGAGTTCCGACTGCAGCCCCACCATGTTCCGGTCGCGGCACGCCATATGCGTGATGCATTCCATGCCGGTCCGCTCGCGAATCAGGTGGCTGATCGTGATGGAGTTCATGCGCAGTCGCGCTCGTGCGCCGTCCGAGATGTTCACGGCGTCGATCCCGTGGCGGCCGAGATATTCAGCCCCCTCGTACACCTCGGCCATGTCCAGGCCGCGCGGGATATCGAGTTCCACGGTGACGAGGAACCTGCGGCCCAGATTCTGTTGGAATGTGCTCGGCGGCGATTCCGGCTGCGGCCGATCGAGCGCCGCATCGCGCTGCTTCTTCGCCTTCAGCACCGGAACGCCAACGGGCGTCTCCGCGATCGCCGTGCTGATGGCGCGAACGTGCTCCGGCATCGCGCCGCCATCCATGCCGATGATGGTGACACCGTTCTCCACCAGGGCCCGTGCGGAGTTGGCGACGTATTCCAGCGTTGCATTGTACACCGGGTGCCCGTCCACCAGCGTCGGAATGCCGATGTCCGGTTGAGCGGAGAGGATGGCAGCCGTGGCGCCGTACAACGATCGGACGATGCCCAGCATGCGGTTGGGGCCCACGGTGCCGTTCGAGCCAATTGCCACCACGCCCTCGCGATGGAGCCGCTTGGCAACCTCGCGGGGGAATTCCGTGGCCAGTACCGCCGCATCCTCGGGGAATGTCTTCTGCGCGATGATCGGGATATCGCTCGATATGTGCCGCGCCGCCTGCAGCGCTATCTCCAGTTCATCCACATCGATGAACGACTTCAGCAGAAGCAGATCGCAGTTGCCGTCCACCAGTGCGTGGATCTGCGTCATGAAGGCCTCGCGCACCTCCTCCGGCTGCAGCTTGCCGATGGGCGCAAGGAACTTGCCGATCGGGCCGACAACGCCGGCAACGAACGCGCGGTTGAGCGAGGCCGTCCTCGCCAGCCAGACGCCCTTGCGATTGATCTCGTAGACCTTGTCCTTCAGTTTGAAGGCGTCCAGCGTGATCGCGTTCGCACGGCGCGTGTTCGCCTGGATGATCTCGGCGCCCGCGTCGATGAACTCGCCGTGGATCTGCTCCACGAGAAGCGGGTTCTTCAGATTGTAGAGTTCAACGGGGCTTTCATCGTATCCGCGCGAGCGCAGCACGGCCTCGATCGAGCCGTCGATCACGATCGGGCGTTGTTGGAGACGTTCGAGGAATCTGGAGTTCATAGGGATCGCGCAAGTTACGAAGAACTTCCGCAGCATGCGGGGAGCATGGTTGGAGCAGAGGTGAAGGGCGTTGCCGTGAGGCGATGCGGGGCATTCTGCCGTTGCAGGCCCTGGTTGAATGCGGGCGGCGCCTCAGTGCCTGCAAGCCCTGCAGCGCCCAGCCTTCCGTGCTTCTAGTGAAACTTCCTGATGTAGTCGAAGAGCAGATGCCGCGAGGCTTCGTCGATCTCGGGGAATTGCGGCATCACACTGGGGCCGGTGTTGAGCGTACTGTCCAGAATCTGGAAGGTGCCCTGCCAGTTGCGCAGGTCACGGGCGATGGTGTCGCTCGGCTGGCCGTTCAGGCCGTGGCAGCCGGCGCAGTTGGTAAGCCACAGCTTCGCGGCAACATCCTGTTCCACCTTCGCCTGCGGGCTGGGATCGACGAGGGCACAGCCGGGCGCGAGGAGAAGGAGCAGCACCGCGAACAGAAGCAAGGATCTCATGGATTCTCCGATCTTCATCGTGCAGTTCAATGCGCAGGAAGTGGAATCAACGTACGGTGACGTTGTAAGTCGTCACGCCGGTCTTGCCGTCGAAGGGATTGCCGTCAACCTCCGGCTGCGCGTTGCCGGCCGCATCGGTGGCGCGAACCGAGACCGCATGGTTTCCCGCCGGTGCATCCCAGACGAATCGCCACTTGGTCCAGACCGAACGGAACGGAAACGGAGTGCTGTCCGTGATCTGCTTGATCGTTGCCGGCAGCGGCGTCTCCGCTGAAAGTTCGGACAGGGGAACAATCTCGGCCGCCTGATAGCTGCCGCCGTCGATCCGGATCTCCACCCTGTTCACCGGCGCCGATCCGCTGACGGCGTAGCCACTGATCTCCACCTTCCCGGCCGAGAGCGCGGCTCCCTCGCGAATCACCGTTGAGCGGCTGTTGACGGAGATGATGCCGTCATCCACATAGCCCTGATCCTGATACGTGCCGAACGCCACGTCGAACTTCGTGGCCTGTATGCGAGTGAGCCACTTCACATTCTTGTAGCCGTAGCCTTCCTGAACGATCAGACGGATCGGATGGCCATGGTCTGGCGTCAACGGAATGCCGTTCATCTTGTAGACGAGGAGCGGCTGCAGCAGTCCCTGGGCATCGCCGTTGATGATGCGATCGTACGTGATGTTGTTGGTGAATCCATCGGCACCGTAGAAGAGCAGACGCAACACGGCGGGATTCACCTCCGCCTTGTCCAGAAAGAACTTCAGCGGAACGCCGGTCCAGTACGCATTCCCCATGAAGCCGGTCGGTGTAAGCTTCAGAGGGCTTTCGAGGACGCACTGAATCGTCTTCAGGATCGTGACTTCGTTGCCCGCCTGCGCTGCGGTGACGACGTCGTTGTAGGTAATCGTCATCGGATTGCCCACGTCGCCTGCGGCAAATCCTTCGATCTTCAACTGCCACGTATCCTGGGTCAGACTCGGTTGGGCCCACTGCGTTATGCTTCCCTGCCCGCCGTTCTGAACGAAGAACAGATCGATGGGAGTGAGAAACGGTGCGCCGGATGCACCCAACGGAGTGACGCTGTAGTCCTCGCAGCCGTTGACAAGCGATGCAAATGCCACGCCAACAATGCCGGCGCCGCCGAGCTTCATGAATGTTCTACGATCGATTCCCATTATCACCGTGGCTCGTTGTTGGGCGCGTTATGCGCATGGCCGTTTCGAATAGCTGCGTTCGGGTTCCGCGTGCACATGCCTCGGCATCGCGCTCAGAACAACTTCCCGGCGTAGGCAACGCCGAACGAAAGGTCGATGCTGTTGGATGCCTTCACACCATACGGCGTGGCAAGTGCGTCCACACTCACCTGAATTCCCTTGTACACATCCACGATGACGCCCCCGCCAAGCTTGATATAGCGCTGCGTCTCCGGCGGATGTTCAACGTCGAAGTCGTTGTTGTCCGTACGGGTCGAGAAGAGGAAGCGGGCCACGCCGTGCAGGAGCACACGATCGAAGAGCGTGTAGCCGGCCTCCATGTCGGAGAACACCTCGTTCGAATAGTTGGGATCGAACGTCCCCTGCGGGTCCTGCTTCTTCGAGAGGAAGATGGAGGGGCGCAGCCGGAATCCGAGCGATGCGGTGGCATAGGCCGGAGCCGGATAGAATGAGATGCCGTAATTGCCGGAGAGCTCGACGTTGAGATTCCCCGAGCCGAGCGGCGGCGTCAGGTCGCGCGTATACCCCGTTGGAATTGCGAGACCCAGCGTGGCGGAGACAACCTGCTGATCGAACGAGGCGAGAAGATATCGTGCCGAGAGCCCCACGTCGCCAAGCCCCTGCACCTGCTTCCGTTCCGCCGGTGACGTAATGATCACGCGCTTCACCGTGGTGCTTCCAATCAACGTGAGATCCTTCGTAAGGCCGTATTCGATATAGAGCGAAAGCTCCCTGTCCACGATTGGATAGTCGCGGACCGTGAACGGAGGATTGTCCGTCGGGTACTTCAGGGCGCCATCGAACTTGTAGACGGTGTTCGCGGAGGAGGCGTTGTAGGAGAGTTTGGCGTAGACCTTGCCGAGATCCTGCACCCATCCACCGGCGGAGGCCTGTGAATATGCAGCCATGATCAGAACCAGGATTGCCGGAAGTCGCTGGATTCGCGGTTGCATGGGCGCTTCGAATCTGTTGTGGACTGCTGACGAACGGTTGATGGGATCAACACGCAGCGGGGGGTAAAAGTTTCGTGTTTCGACAACTAATCTGCGAAAAGAAGGTGATGCGCCAAAGCTCTTATCGCATCGTGCGTGCAAAACCACAGATCGTGATGAGCGGAACGGCTTCATCTCATTCCCCATGGGTGCACACGAAGCCGGCTGAATGCATTGCTGCGTTCCAACGCAAACGCCCTGCGGATGCTGCGCGCAACGGCGCCGGGCATGCAGGGCGTTCTATCTGTCCGGTAATTTTCTCAGTCTCGTCAGACACTTCAATCGATCGCTGCCGCGCCTCGTGCCTGTGAGCCTTGCAGCGTCGTACGCTGCCGCGCCTAGACGAGCGGCTTCTCGAACACGCGATATCGCTTGTACGGTGTGGCGTTCATCATCTCCGCAGCTCGCGTCATCATTACATTATCCTCGAGCACCCAGGAGGCTTCGCCGCGCATCATCCCCTTCTTCCGCGCACGCTCCATGATCTCGCGATACAGCAGGGCATCGATCCCCTTCCCCTGATGTTCCGGAAGCACGCCGAGGATGATGATGCGGCACTGCGTGATCTGCTTCTTCTTCGTCATCAGGTTCATGATCGCCGTTGGCAGGTTCTTCGCGCCCGGCGGTATCGCGGAGCCGGCCTTGAACGCCTGGTTGATATCCGGAACCGCCAGTGCAAATCCAACCGTCTCCCCATCGCGCTCGGCGAAGAGAACGAGATCGGCGTCGATCACCTGCTTCAACTCGTACGCCATCATGTTCATCTCTTCGTCGGTCATCGGAACGAATCCCCAGTTCGGCTGCCACGCCTTGTTGTAGATCGTCTTGATCCGGTCCACCTCCTCATCGAAGCGCTTCATGTTGAGGCTGCGCACGGTTGCAGTGCCGCGCTGCTTCAACAGAGCGGTAACCCGCTCCAGCCTGTCGGTAAGGCAGGCGGGATACTCCACCATCCACGCGAGCATGTCCTTCGCCTTGGCGAACCCGGCGTTCTCCATGAGTTGCGGGTAGTAGGCCTTGTTGTAGGGCATCTGCATCACGGCCGGCGAGTCGAACCCGTCAACCAGCATTCCCACTTCGTCATTGATCGACGGCGAGATCGGTCCGCGGATCGCAGTCATTCCCTGCTCACGCAGCCAGGCCGAGGCGGCATTCACGAGTTCGTTGGCCACGTCCTGGTCGTTCACCGACTCGAAGAAACCGAAGAAGCCCACCTTGTCGTCGTGCACGGCGTTGTGCGCGTCGTTCACGATGGCGGCGATGCGTCCAACCACCTGGCCCTTCCGTTCTGCAACGAAGAGACGCAGCCGGGCGTGCTTGTAGAACGGATTCTTCTCCGTATCGATCAATCGCATGCGATCCATCTCCAGCGGCGGCACCCAGTTCGGATCCTCCTTGTGCAGGCCCCACACCATGCGGATGAACTCCAGGCGTTCCTTCCGGCTGGAGAGCGTGCGGATGGTGACCGTTCCGCTTGTCGGAAGCGGCTCCGATGCGGACTGTTCCGCGGCCGTGGCCGGCGTTTCCTTCTCCAGCAATCCCATCTCCGTTCCGATGTCCTCGAAGAGCTCGAGGATCCGATCCAGCTGATGCTTCTCGTGCGTTGCCATCACGGAGGTGCGCATCATCTGCATGCCCGGCATAACGCCCGGCGAGATGAATGCGTTCACGAATACGCCGGCGTCGAAGAGCCTGCGCCAGAAGATGAAGGTGAGCGTATCGTCACCGATGATCACCGGTATCACGCCGGTGATGCCGTCGATGATCTTGAAGCCGCTGGCAAGGAAGCCCTGGCGCATGTAGTTGGCGTTGTCCGCCAGGCGCTGCAGGAGTTCCGGCTCGGACCGCATGATGCGCAACGCTTCCAGTGCGGCCGCAACGGATGCGGGTGTCGGCGAGGCGGAG
Organism: Kapaibacterium sp. (SeqCode); assembly: GCA_035549015.1. GTDB lineage: Bacteria > Bacteroidota > Ignavibacteria > OLB7 > OLB7 > JAFDZV01. Next base: position 41,824 of record DASZRW010000019.1, on the reverse strand, counting down.
AAGATCAGTGCGGGCGATGTATGCTTGATGTAGTTGATCACGCGCTCTTCGCCCACCACCCAGCCGCCGAGCGAGGCGAGCGACTTGGAGAACGTTCCCATCGTGAGATCGGTCTGATCCTCCAGGCCGAAGTAGCTGGCGGTGCCGCGGCCTCCCCTGCCGATGACGCCGAGTGCGTGCGCGTCATCAACCATGATGCGTGAGCCGTACTTCTTCGCCAGTTCGTTCATTTTCGGGAGCTCGCAGATCGTGCCCGTGGTGCTGAAGACGCCGTCGGTGACGATCAGCTTGCCCGATCCTTCCGGAAGGCGTGCAAGCTGGCGCTCCAGGTCGTCCATGTCGTTGTGCTTGTAGCGGACCACTTCGCCGAATGCGCCCTTTGCCATCAGGTTGCCCGCAACGATACAGGCATGGTTGTCTCTGTCGGAGATGACGTAGTCGCCGCGATTGACGAGCGTCGGGATCACTCCCTGCGCAGTCTGATAGCCGGTGGAGAAGAGAAGGCATGCTTCCTTTCCCATGAAGTCCGCAAGCTCCGCCTCGAGTTCCTCGTGGAGGCGTACGGTGCCGGTGAGATAGCGCGAGCCCGAACAGCCGGTGCCGAACTGCTCGGTGGCCCTGATGGCGGCCTCCTTTACACGTGGGTCCGCGGTGAGGCCCAGGTAATTGTTGGAGCCGGCCATGATGATGTCCCGCCCCTCGATCCTGACAACCGGACCTTCGTTCTCTTCGATCGCTCTGAAGTAGGGATAGTATCCCGCCTCCTTCACGTCGTCGGCGCGGGTAAACTCACGACACTTCTGGAAGATGTCAGCCAATGATTCTTCTCCTGATGTTGGCCACTGTTTCTGCCTGAACCAGCCGTTGCTTCCGGGAGCCATGCCGCCTTTCAGGGACGGGACATGGCCATAACGAACCATTATACCACGAATGGGATAGCGGTGTTGTTAGATCGTGTGACGCAACGACGTGGCTCCGTGCAACTGCCAGGCAGTGTTCGGATGGCGATTCGGCAGACTGTTTCGCACACTGGGAACTGGATGGGTTATACGATGTGCAAACGAAACGCGAGGCTTGTACGGGAGCCCAATTTATCGTTGCGGCCGTGTGACTTCCAAGTTCGCGGCGTGGTTCGGATCTCATGCCGACGCCGCGAGCAATCGCTCCACGATGGCAACATCCTCAGGGGTGTCCACCGCATGGCCGGCATAGTCGGTCTCGACGCAGAGGATGGGAATATCGAGCTCGTACAGGCGCAGTTGCTCCAGCCCCTCGCTGATCTCCAGTTGGGACGGCGGCGCGGCAACGAACTGCTCGAGGGCAACATGACGGTAGGCGTAGATGCCGATGTGCACATAGTACGGATATGCCTCCAGCCACCGTTCAACCGGCAGGCTGCGGGCATGCGGAATGGGGCTGCGAGAAAAGTAGAGCGGGCGGAGATCCGATGTGAGCGCCACCTTCACGATGTTCGGCGACAGGAGATGCTCTGTGGAGGTGATCCGGCGAACCGGTGTGGCACAGCCGTAGTGGGTTGTCTGCAGCGCCTCCACCAGCGTATCCAGCAATTCGGGAGGGAGCATCGGCTCATCCCCCTGCACGTTGATCACGATGCCGCCGCCGCCCACCAGCCGAGCTGCCTCGGCAACACGATCCGTGCCCGACGCATGTTCCGACGACGTGAGCACCGCATTGCCGCCGAACTCCTCCACATGGTGCAGGATGCGCTCGTCGTCCGTAGCCACTACGATACGGTCGATACGCTGCGCCTTCTGCGTCTGCTCGTAGACGCGGCGGATCATGGAGCGCCCGGCAATCTCCGCGAGCGGTTTGCCCGGGAAGCGTGTGGAGGCATGACGCGCAGGGATGACGGCGACTACGTCCTCGGTATCATTCATCGGAAGGTTCGAACGCCGGGCATGCCGGCGCTGCTGCAAGAGGTATTGTTGGGAGCTTCAACGATCGAGCGCCGCACGATACTCAGAGAGCCATGTGCGGTCCACCTCCAAGCGAAGCCGGAAGGCCGGCTGCAATGGCCTGTGCCGTGGCGGAGAGCTGACGAATACCAATGGCACACGGCCGGAGCTCGACGCCTGCAACCGCTCGCCGGATGAGGCAATGACGATGTGCCTCGTTCGTAAGGGGAAGATGCATGCGCCCGGAGCGTCAGCTCTCGCCAAGCACCTTTGGAACGGAGAAGAACCCTTCGGTCTTGCGGGGAGCATTGCGAAGTGCCTCGGCTGCCGAAAGCATCGGCCCCGGCTCGTCTTCCCGGAGCGTGGAGCCCGCGTCCAGCAGGCTCTCCATCGGCTCGATGCCGTTGGTGTCCGCCCGGTTCAACTGTTCCACGTAGGCGAGAATCTGATTGAACTGCGCGGTGAAGCCTGCCAGCTCCTCTGCGCTGAACCGTAGCCGTGCCAGCTTTGCGATGTACTCAATCTGCTCCGAAGTCATGCGGCGCGCCTGCTGTATTGTTTGAGATAGGGCCAATCTACAACGTTCGGGCCAATTGCGTGCGGGATGCGGCGGATGAACAGTGCGAGCCTGGCGCGGAGGGAGGGCATGGCGGCCTTCGAAAAAAAAAGAAGCTGCGCAACTCACCCCTGATTGCACAGCTTCGAACTTGAAGGCGAAGGGTTGGTGCCTCAGCGTCTTCGGAAGTGAATACTCACCATGACACCGGTTTGTTCCCATCGGAGTAAACTTCTTTGCGAGTCTTCGAAAAGAAAGAAGCCATGCAATTCACCCCTGATTGCATGGCTTCGGAATTGAAGGTCGAGGGTTGGTGCCTCCGGCCTTCGGGAGTGAATACCGGCCGAGCGAACGGATTGTTCCCACCGGGGGTAAACTTCTTTGCGAGCCTTCGAAAAAAAAAGAAGCTGCGCAACTCACCCCTGATTGCACAGCTTCGAACTTGAAGGCGAAGGGTTGGTGCCTCAGCGTCTTCGAGAATGAATACTCGCAGCGGTGATGGTTTGTTCCCATCGGGGGAAACTTCTTTGCGAGTCTTCGAAAAGAAAGAAGCCATGCAATTCACCCCTGATTGCATGGCTTCGGAATTGAAGGCCAAGGGTTGGTGCCTCCGGCCTTCGGGAGTGAATACCCGCCGAGCGAACGGATTGTTCCCATCGGAGTAAAACTTCTCACGAGCCTTCGAAAAGAAAGAAGCCATGCAATTCACCCCTGACTGCATGGCTTCGAAATTGAAGGTCGAGGGTTGGTGCCTCCGGCCTTCGGGAGTGAATACCCGCCGAGCGAACGGATTGTTCCCATCGGGGGTAAACTTCTCTGCGAGCCTTCGAAAAAAAGAAGCTGCGCAACTCACCCCTGATTGCACAGCTTCGAACTTGAAGGCGAAGGGTTGGTGCCTCAGCGTCTTCGAGAATGAATACTCGCTGTGGCAATGGTTTGTTCCCGTTCGGGCGCAAAAGAGTGGAGGCGCCGTTTCCGGTCCGGAATCGACGCCTCAGGGGTGCAATCAAGGGTACAGCGACGCGACAAATTCACCATAGCCGTTGTATGGCCTGGTATCGACCTGCTGTCCGGTATCGATCAGGCGTTCGCTGGCCTGCGACCATCGCGGATGAGGAACCGCGGGGTTCACGTTGGAAAGGAAACTGTACTCGTCGGGGGCGAGATCGTTCCAGAACGTGTGGGGCTGCTCCGCAACCAACTCGATCCTGACCACGGACTTCGGGCTCTTGTAGCCATACTTCCACGGCACAACGATTCGGATCGGTGCGCCATGTTGCTTCGGGAGCTCATGGCCGTAGATGCCGGTTACCGCCATCGCCAGTTCGTTCATCGCTTCGGAGAGCTGCAGTGCCTCGTAATACGGCCACTTGTACCACGTAGCCTCTCGCTGATTTGGAGCCTGATCCGGCTTGAGGAAGGAGGTGAAGCGTACGAACCGTGCGGACGAAAGCGGGTCCGCGAGCCCAAGCACCCTGGCGAGCGGAATGCCGGTCCAGGGAACGGCCATGGCCCACGCCTCGACGCAGCGGTGACGGTACAGACGCTCTTCGAGCGGCAGTTTCCTCACCAGCTCGTCCACAGTGAGCTTCACCGGTCTGTTCACCAGTCCGGTGATCTCGAGATCCCATGGTCTGGTCTCGAAGCGATCCACCAGCGTCGCCACCTTCTCCTTGATCTCGGAGAACTCGTAGAAGTTGTTGTATCGGGCTGCGGCCTGTTCATCGGTGAGCGCACGATCCAGCGTGTACTTCGGATTGCGCTTCGCCGGGTAGAGATCGGGATTGGGGTTCGGAAGCGATCGATGCTCACCGGTGCTCATTGATCTGCCGGACGGTTTGCAACCGAGCGCCGCGAACGCAACGGCGCCGAGACCGACGGACTGAAGAAAACGTCTGCGACCGCTGAAGAGATGTTCCGGTGTTGCGTCGCGCTCCGGTATCTGCCAACTGCGAGGGATGATGATGTTGCTCATCGCGCCTTCGTACCTCCTTTGTTCGCTATATACCCGCGGGCCGTTTGAATATTCCCTGCATGCAGCCGGCGAAGAACGTCGAACTCCATTGCGTAACTTCGCCGATCGTTGCGTGGAGTGCGTCACGATCAACACAATCGGAACAGACTCGATGCACCGCGAGCACTCGGAGACATATACGCCATGAAGTGGTTTCTCGGATTGATCGGCGCTGTAGCGGCTGCGGCGCTTGGCCTCTGGGCGTATGGAGCCTTTGGCACGAAGAAGGTCGTGATCGCCGCGCCGGAACGCCGCGAGGCGGTTCGTGCAGTCTATGCCACCGGAACCGTCAAGGCAGAACAGATCGCTCACATCCGCCCGGAGGTTGGCGGACAGGTGATGCAGTTGCCGGTGAAGGAGGGGGAGGAGATCCGCGAGGGAATGCTGGTGATCCAGATTGCGGAGAAGGAGCAGAACGCGGCAGTGGCAGAGCAGGCATCCCGCGTGCGCGAAGCATCCATGAGCGTGGAGGATGCGCAGCAGAACTACGATCGCGAGACGCAGCTGCTTGCTCAGGGCGCGGCCACGCAGCAGGCCGTAGACAACGCCAAGGCGACGCTCGATCGCGCCTCGGCATTTCTCGCAACCGTACGGGCAACGCTCGCAACGCGCCGCACGCTCTCCGGCAGAGGGAAGGTGGTCTCCCCCATCAGCGGCGTCGTCACGAAAGTCGCGGTGCATGCAGGGGACATCATCCCGCCGAACATGGAGGCCGTCACCATCCTCGATCCGACATCCTTCAAGGTCTATGCCGGCATCGATGAACTGGATATCACGCGTATTCGTCCGGGGCAGGAGGCGGTGATTGCCTTCGATGCCATGCCGCGCATGCGCTTCAAGGCCCGCGTTGAGCGTATCGTGCCGCAGGCTGATGATGTGACGAAGACGCTGCCGGTTATTCTCAACCTGATGGACATGGTGCCGAACCTCTCCGACGGACTTACGGCCACGGTCAACATCGTGCAGGAACGGACGCCGAACGCGCTCACGATACCGGTGGCGGCGCTGCTCAATCACAAGGGGACCAACGACACGCTGTTCGTGGTGACCGACAACAACACGCTGCAGCGCCGCGCCGTGAAGGTGGGCGTGCGCGGAGAGGACTACGTGGAGATCGTGGATGGCCTGCGCGACGAGGAGCGGGTTGCCCTGAATCCGGACCCATCGTGGAGCAGCGGGGCAACGGTGGAGATCGACAGGGTGCGGATGCACGGAAAGAGATAGCAGAACCTTCAACCACTGTTCTCGATGAACGGCAATCGTCTGGCAATGCAGATCGCCCTTCGGCATCTCCGAGCTCGGAGACGCCAGACGATTCTCGCCACGCTCGGCATCGTGATCGGCGGTGGAATCTTTGCGTTGATGGTTGCCATCACGGCCGGGGAGCAGGACTTCCTCGAAGAGCGGTTGATCGATGTCTCGCCGCATATCACTCTCACATCCGATCGCCTGCAGCCGCTGACTGCACAGAATCTCCTGCGCGAGCCGTCGCAGTCACCGGACTCCGAGCAGCCGGACGCGGCACGGCACGATGCGGTGATCGAGCTGCGAAGGAACGTGCCGCCGCAGGCGCGCAAGGAATTGAAGCCGTATCCCGAGCTTCAGTCGCTCGTGGAACATGGCCTGCCGGATGCGGTTGCCGTTGCTCCCTTTGTCGCGATGGATGGGGCCATCCGTAACGGTACGCAGTCCCAGATGGCTTCCGTGCGCGGTATCGATCCCGTTCGTGAACGCGCGATTGCGCATCTCGCTGCGAACGTTGTCGCAGGCCGGTTGGAGGATCTCGCCCAGCGTCCGGATGGAGTCGTGCTCGGCAGCGGCCTTGCCCGGAAGCTGCATACGAGTGTGGGTGGGACGTGCAGCATGGTGACGTCGTCCGGAACGATGCAGCCGTTGACGGTCACGGGAATATTCGAAAGCCGGATTGCGAGCCTTGACGATCATCGCGCATACATCAATCTCGCCACGGCCCAGCGATTGCGCGGTCTGTCGCGTACGGCGGCCTCCGGCCTGAGCGTTCGGGTTCGTGATATCGATCGCGTGGCCGAGGCGGGCCGGATGCTCCAGAGGCTTACCGGATTCAGAACGGAGACATGGCGGGAGACGAACGCGCAGATCCTCGCATCCCTGGAACGGCAGGGAGCAGCCGTGCGTCTTCTCGCGATCCTCGTCTTCGTCACGGCTGCGTTCGGTATCGCGAACATGCTTGTAAGGATCGTGCTGGAGAAGAAGCCGGACATCGCGATCATGAAATCGTTCGGCATGCCGCGCGGCGTAATTGCGCGCACAATCCTGTTCGAGGGGGCAATCATCGGCGGCGCCGGAGGCGTGCTGGCCGCCGGTGTCGGATATGGCGTTGCGCTCCTCTGCTCCAACATTCAGTTGATTTCCATCGCGAGCGACCAGGCAGATCTGCGGTTCGACCGATTTCCGGTGGCACTGGATCCGGCCATCTTCGTGATGGCGTTCGGCCTCTCCATGTTCATGGCGATTGCCGCAAGCGTGCTCCCGGCCCGGCGTGCGGCTCGTTTCGTTCCGGTGCAGATCATTCGCGGAGAAGGCTAGGCGATGTCGTGCCGCGACATTCCGGCGATACGCCGATGCCGATAGGGTGCCTGTTGCATCGCCGGGTGCCTCTGTTCAACAACGGGCGTGCCAGCCATGCCTGTCGGCAACCGACAGCAAACCAGGATACCCTTCCCATTCCGCTTCTACTCACGATAGCGATCCAACAACTGCTTGCGCATCGGCGGCAGACGATCGTCACCATCGGCGGCGTGACGGTTGGCGTTGCCGTGGTTCTGGTTATGCTCTCGCTCCTTGGCGGCCAGTTCGATTCGTTCACGAAGAAAATTCAGGACGTTGCGCCGCATGTGACGATGACTGCCGAGAGTATTCACGGAGCCGGTTCGGAGTTGCTTCTGGACGTGCCGCCGCACAGCGCGATCGAACTGGCGAAGAATGCGGAGCCACTGGAGCGCGCGCATGTTCCGAATGTCATGACGCTGCTTCGCGCGGTTGAACACGCGCTGGGCGATCGGCTAACGGCCGCCTCCCCCTTCCTCTCTACGCAGGTGCTTGCTGCATACGGCACCAGTGAGGCCCCGATGCGCGTTGTCGGCGTGATGCCGAAGCGCGAGGCGGAGATCAGCGACCTGACGAGGTATCTGCAGAGCGGATCGGTTGCCAGACTCGAGGCCACGCCCGACGGCATGCTGATCGGCGCGAAGGCTGCGGCCGAGCTCGGCGTGGACTTCGGCGATCGTCTTCACCTCGTCTCCATGACCGGAGATGTAGTGCCGGTTCGTGTCGTCGGCGTGTATCATCTCGGCCTGGAGGCCTCGGATCGCTCCGCACTCGTGAATCTCCGGCTTGCACAGGCGCTGGATCATGCCATGCCGAGCGAAGCAACCGGCATCGGGTTCCGGTTGCGGAACGTTGAGGACGCTCCGGCCGCTGCACGTGAGATCCAGGCGATCACCGGGCGCAACACCGATACGTGGCAGCAGACCAATGCCGGCACGATATCGATCTTCCTGTACCTGCAAATGCTGTTCTACGCGGCTGGCGGGTTCGTGATCGCGATCTGCGGATTCGGGGTTGCCAACGTTCTGATCACGATCGTGCTGGAGAAACGGCGCGACATCGCTGCGATGAAATCGTTCGGCTTCTCGCGCTCACGACTCGTCCGGATGTATCTGTTGCAGGGTCTGGTGATTGCCGTCATGGGAAGTATCCCCGGGTGCGTGCTCGGCGCAGCGGCCATCTGGCTGATGGGAATGGTTCCCGCAGGCTGGGCCGCCGGCGTTGCCGCAGTGGAGACGAAGGTACTGCAGATGGGGTGGAACCCGTGGCACTTCGCAGCCGTGGTTGTGGGCATGACTATTGCCGGTACTGTTGCCTCCGTTGTTCCGGCACGAACGGCCGCCCGCCTTTCGCCGGCCGACGTATTGCGTGGTGAACAATGGTGACCTGTAGGCGGTGGTTCAATGCGAGCAGCGACAACTCGTGCGATAGGCCGGTGTGCGTGAGCCATGCCCGGCCCCAACGCGCCCGGTCGTGCACGGCGTTGAATCGCGCACGATCATGCCAACCCTTCATCCGGCAGCAACATGGAGATGGGCCTGTGACAATGGATCGGAACGATACCACGACACTGCTTCGGCTGGAACATGTCCGAAGGGACCGGAACAACTCCCGGGAGGCCGCCTCCTCAATCATTCCCGACCTCACCATCGAGATTGCACGTGGTGAGTTCACGGCGATAACGGGGCCTTCCGGATCGGGCAAGAGTACGTTGCTGCACATGATGGGCGGGCTGGAGAGGCCGACGTCGGGGCGGATCGTTTTCGATGGCGAGGAGATCTCTTCGTTCTCGGAGGATCGCCTCTGCGGCATTCGCAATCTCAGGATCGGCTTCATCTATCGGTCCCACTTTCTGCTTCCCGAGTTCACCGCGCTCGAGAATGTGATGATGCCGATGCTGGTTGCCGGTACCGGACGCGCCGAGGCGCGCGTGCGTGCACGGCAATTGCTGGAGCGGGTTGGGCTCGGCGCGAGGCTGCAGAGCAGGCCGGGCCAGCTCTCCGGCGGAGAGCAGCAGCGCGTTGCCGTGGCGCGTGCGCTGGCCAACAGGCCGCTGCTGCTTCTGGGAGACGAGCCTGCCGGATCGCTGGACTCGCAATCGAGCCGCCACCTGTTCGATCTGCTGGAGGAGCTGAGTGCCGAAGGGGAGACGATCGTGTACGCAACGCACGATGCGGAGCTGGCTGCGCGTGCGCGGCGTTGCGTTCGGCTCGTTGACGGAGCGATCGCATCGGATATGCGCGCCGGGCAATCTCTTCCTCGCACAACCCGCCCCGATGTGCAGGGGGAGTGTGCGGAGTGAGGCGCCATCGCTGCACGTCCGGCATGCTGCTCCGTTCGGCCGCCTCCGTGCCGGCTGCAGCATTCGAACCTTCTTCCGGCGGAGCTGATGCGCTCTGCGGTATGAAGAACCATCCCTCGAAGACGCTCAAAGACTCTTCAGGGTCGGGAAGGTCATGTTCAGTTTGTTGAGCGTTGAGACCACGATGGAAAGAGCGGCGTAGTCGCGGTACCACTTGTTGTCCGCCGGCAGGATGTACCAGGGGGCGTAGTCCGTGTTGGTGTGCTCAATCATATCCTGAAAGGCATCCATATAGGCCTCCCAGTACTGGCGCTCCAGAAGATCCCCCTTGGCGAACTTCCAGTGTTTGCGCGGGTCGCGCAGCCGCTCCTCGAACCGCTTCTCCTGTTCCTCCTTGGAGATATGCAGGAAGAACTTCAGGATCACCGTCCCGTTCTCGGACATCATTCGCTCGAACTGGTTGATCTGCCGGTAGCGATGCTTGAACAGCGATTTCGGGTGTGCCAGTTCATCCGGGAGATTCTGCCGGGCAATGAGTTCGGGATGAACCTTCACCACGGTTACTTCCTCATAGTGTGAGCGATTGAAGATGGCTATCTCGCCCCGTCCCGGCATCGCCCTGTGCACCCGCCAGAGATAGTCGTGGTCGAGTTCGACGTCGGAGGGCTGCTTGAACGACCAGACCCTGACCCCCTGCGGGTTGAGCCCCGAGGCGAGGTGCCGCACCAGACCGTCCTTGCCGCTTGCATCGATCCCCTGGAGCACGATCAGAAGCGCCCGCTTGTTCTCTGCGAACATCAGGTAGTGGAGGTCATACAATTCCTTCATCCGCTCCTGCACTCGCTGGGCAAGCTTGGCATCGTTGACGGTACCGTTGGTATCCTTCGGATCGATCTTGTGCAGATGCACCTGGGCATCCGCCGGCCGAAACTCTCGTGCCATGAAGGGCCTCCGTGAGATATTGAGCGATTCTGCCCGTTGTCGCAACGGGACATTGATGCGTGAGCGCCGGACCCAGCAGGTGGTCGGCAGGAATCTCCATCAAGGTGAACGTAGTTCGCGCTTCGGATGTTCGTACCACTGCCCGAAGATCCCTGCCTTGGCCGGCCGTGGGGTCTCCTGCAGCCGCGCAGCATGCGTACACCAGCCGGTGCGCGCGCGAACACCGGATACGTTCCGGCTGGATTCGATGAGAGTGACTCTCTCCCTCCGGATGCATCGATGAAGCCGGTGCCGGCGCGATCCGGTGTACAAGATAGCGCAGCAGCCGAACACCCGGCAGAGGCGAATGCCGTATCGAACGTACGGACACGATGGCAGTGCGCCGATGGCGCTCGGGTGTGGATTTGCGGGGCTGGTACTGTAACTTGGGCAGAGTTCAGGTGTTCCACCCGCGATTCCGGAATGCGTTCAACATGGCAGGCAAGTTCGCGAAACATACCGACGAGGAGCTCTTCACGCTCATGAGCGGCGGGGAGAAGTCTGCGTTTGTGGAGCTGTACACTCGATACCGCAGCCGAATCTACGCGTACGCTCTCCGCATGCTCGGCAATCGCGATATGGCCAACGATGTATTCCAGGAGACGTTCACGCGCATCTATCATCGCTGCCGTGAACAGGAGCGGATAATGTCCAACGTATCGGCCTACATCTTCACGACCGCCCGGAACATCGCGCTCAACATGATCCGTAACAGCAAGCCGACGGCTGCGGTGGAGGACTATCACGAGATCGTCTTCCAGCCGAGCCACGAGAATGTGGAGCTCGCGGAACTGGTGAAGCGTTCGCTGGAGCTGCTTCCGCAGAACCACCGGGAGGTGTTCGTGCTTCGCGAATACAACGGGCTGAGCTATCAGGAGATCTCGGAGATCACCGGCCAAAGCCTTGCGGCTGTGAAGGTGCATATCTACCGTGCCAAGGAGCGGCTTCGGAAGATCCTTTCCCCCTACCTCGAAGAAGTATGAAGAACCGATGAGCGATAGTAGCCAGGCGGTACCATGATACAGAGTGAACAAATCCTGGAGTATATCGACGGCCAGCTCGACGCCGAGTCAGAGCAGGAGCTGTTCGATACGATGGCCCGGCAACCGGAGCTTCGCTCGGTGCTGCGGCAGTTCGTCAGCATCGGGGAGGCCGTGCGTGCCGATCGTGAGGCATACGCGCCGCCTGCCGATGTTGAACGTTCGCTCATGGCAGGGCTTGGTATCGCTGCCAGTGAGCTTGGCTTCGCTACGGGAGCTACCGGAATCATGGCGAGACTCGGCGCCATGCTCGGTGGAAAGCTGTGGGGAGCGGTGGACGCATTCGTTGGCGGTGTTGTGCTCACCGGCCTTCTGTTCGCACTGATAGTGACTCCGCCGACAGATCTTGCCGACGGCCGGGCGACTCCGGCCGGCGATCGCACGATCGTTCTGGCCGACGGACGCGGCTCCGCACCGAATTCCAACAGGCCCGGCGGCTCTATAACGCAGGGGAGTGGAACCCGGTCCTCCGATGCCGCCTCCGGGACAGCCGGTGTTGCGTCCGATGCAAAGCCTTCCGCGTCGGTCAACCCCGAACGCACGGCTACCGGTTCGAGTGGTGTCGGCACGGTTGCCGTGCCGCACGCAAACGTCAGCACGGCCCGTGTCCCGAATGCTTCCCGACCCTTCGGCGTTCATCATGGCATCGCGGCGCACAACGGCATCTCCCGATTGCCCGAGCAGTCTGTTGCCGACCATTCACCGAGCAGGCGGGCCAGCAGTTCGTCGGCGGAACGGAGTGGGCCGGAACTTGGCGTGCAGCCGGATGGGTTGCGGCGCATGCAATCCCCAAGCGATGCTTCGGAGGCCCGCGCTCCGTCGGAGGGCGTGAACAGGCCCTCGACATCCGCATCATCCACCAACCTCCGGCACCCGGTCTCGCAGCCGGCCGTTCCGTCTCTGGGCTCCCAGGTGGCCGTGCAGCCGGATCTGACCGATGCGTGGAGGCCTGCATCTGCACGGACGATTCCGATGGCAGTTCCTCCGGTGCATCACGACGACATCGATCGTGCAGTGATGCCGGCCGGAGTGCGTGAGAAGGTCAACAGTACGAATCCGTTGGATGTCGAACCCGATTCCGATAACGGCTCCAGCGTGTTCGCCGAGGCCCGCGGCCAGATGGGTGGCTCGCTCCAGACAAGCAACGCCCGCGCCGACATCGGAACCGGGCGTACGGCCTACGCCGGCGGCGCCTACTGGGGATTCAATAAGTCGGTGGCCATCGGGCTGGAGGGAGGAAGCGAGAGCTACGATCAGACGCTTCGTTATCGACATGGAGATACGTTGCAGATCGACCAGCGCCCGAACTATTTCTGGGGCGGTATCGGATTGCGATATACGATGACGGATCTCTCGTTCGCAGGCGCGGAACCCTTTCTGAACGTCACACTTGGGGGAACGTCGGTGGGGCCGATGTTCCGTTTTCGCGTCGGCGCTCAGTACAGCATTACCAACGCGCTCGGGGCAAATCTGAGCGGCGAGCTTTCGTCGATTCAATACCAGTTCGACAGCCAGCGGCTCTATTCGGGGCGTTGGGGGCTCACGATGGGGCTCACCTATCGTGCATGGTAGCCGGCTCACAGGTGCGCTGCGCGCCGTTTGAACGAGGCGTGCAGGGTGGCATCGATCATCGATTGCGGGGATAGAATGGTAGATCGTATGTGCAGGTTCATCTGGCGGCACTCGTGGCAGATCGGCATCATTGCCGGTCTCGTTGTGCTTGCAGGCGCCTGCAAGGAGCTGCCTGTCGATCAGAACACCGCGAACATTACCCGGCGGCCCAAGGACACGCTGGTCACGCACGATACCACCGTCGATCGTGATACCACCATCAAGGCCGACACGGTCATCACAACCAATCACGATACGCTGATCAAGCGGGATACCGTGGTGCATATCAAGACGGTGATCCGCACAGTCACCGTGGTGCAGCTTGATTCGGTGATCGAACGGGATACCGTCAGGCTGCGGGATACGATTGTCAGAAACGACACGCTGAAGCTGCGGGACACGTTGAAGATCAGAGACACGCTGAAGCTGCGGGATACGTTGAAGATCAGAGATACCGTGAAGGTTGTCGATACGGTGACCGTACGCGATACCATCAGCAAGGTGGATACTCTGCGAGAGGTAGTGAAGCCGCGCTATGCCATGCTCTTTCGAAAAACGGATACCAGGACAATCGACTCGGTTGTGATGGAGATCGACGATATTACGTTGCTCGTCCTCGAGTTGAGCCCTGGAACCGGTCCAACGGCCATGCAGTTGAAGTTGATAGGGCGTGTGGTGGCGTCGTACGACACTGTGAAGTGGGGCGCCATTGCGCCGTCGTGGCTCTATATGATCATACCTCACACGGTGATCACCAACGGGACTGCACGGCGCGAGTTCTCGGTCGACCCGTGGAACAACACCTCGGCCCCAGGGCTGGCGATCGTTCCACGCGCTCCGTACAATCGAACCTGGGTGGCGGCGATACCCTCGGCAAGCTCCGGCACCTTCAACGTGGCCGGTATCGATACCACGGGACGCTGGCTCTATTGCTATGTGAAGGCAAAATTCGGCTCGCCGAGCGGCGCGGTAATCGATTCGCTCGCCCTCCGCTTTCAGTACTGAGCCGGTCCTCCTCTTACCGCAGCCTCCGTGCGGATACATGCTTCCGGCGATGCCGGGTGGAACGCCGCCGGCACCCTGGGCGCGTGGTCTACATGCTGCCGGATGCTATATTGCCACCGCTCCTTCCTCCACAGCATATCCTTGTTTGGACAGATCATGACGCTGGCTGCAACCGCGGATGCTTCGCCGCGCGATTGCCTCGTGGCTGTCGTGCGCAGCGATCGGGACCTTCATCTCCTTCTCTCGCAGGGAATCTATCGTATCCCCGCACGAACGCTCGGCCACGGGTTGACGGAGCGTTCGCTCGCCGAGACGAGAACGCTCGCGCTCTATCAGACGGGTGCGATAACGGCCGGGCTGCCCGGAGCAATCGAGCTCTGGGGTGATATCGAATCGCGCACGGTGCAGCCGCGCCGTGCGATCGTTCCCGATGAGCCCAACCATCCCGCCGCAGACGAGCCCTATCATGTCATCAAGCTCGGTTCCGTGGGCCGGCTCCAGCAGCCGATCATCAGCCGCCGCCCGCGTCGCGTGATCTTCCTGCGAACCACGCGCCGTCTGCTTCTGGCGGCGAGCGATTTCAACGAGCTCGTTATCGGTTCGGATGCCGAGGAAAAGCTGTGGCGAACGCTGTGCGAACGGGAGCGACAGGTGGAGCGCAGTTGTCTGCTGCAGATGAACGGGGTGGTGATGGAGGTGGAGTTTGCCCTGGTCCACAACGGCAGATGGCTCGGCATTCGCTGCAGGACCGCCGGGGAATCCGTGGCATGGTCCGGCGACGTGCCGGAGGCATGGCGCATCCTCTTCTTCTCGCCAGCGCGGTTGAGTAATGCGTTCGCGGAATGTCTGGAGCGCATAACCGCGAGCGCCGGCCGCATGCGCGATGAGAGCTACTCGTGAGCGCGTTCGCAGGTGCGTTCGCGCCGCAGCCGCACGTATCCCCGGGCGGCCAGGCGATCGTACAGCGCAACGGGCATCGCCTGCAGTGCGCGTACAACCAGTGAGGTCCCGAGCGGAAACCGGTAGACCGGGCGGCGGCGGTCGATTGCGCGGATGATTCGCCGCGCGGCCTCATCGGCCTCCATGAGAAACGGCATCCGGAATTGATTCGGTGCCGTCATCTCCGTGCGGACGAATCCGGGTGCGATGGTGATTGCGTGGATGCCCGAATGGCGCAGCTCCGTGCGAAGACTCTCCATCAGCGTGGCGAGTGCCGCCTTGCTTGCGTTGTAGGCGCCCGATTCCGGCATGCCGCGGTATGCCGCCAGCGAACCGATCGCAACCAGCGTTCCTCCTCCGGCGCTCCGCATTGCCGGGAGCATCGCCTCCAGCATGTAGCAGACCGAGAGGTAGTTCACCGCCATCACATCATCCGCAATGGAAGCATCGAATGTGGCTGCAGGCGTGGAGCCCCTGCGTCCCGCGTTCATGATTGCCACATCAACGCCGCCGAATCGTTCCTGTGCAAGCTTCAGCGCTCGCTGCCCGGTGCTCCGTTCGGCGGCATCCGCGGCGAGTACAACGGCCTCTCCGCCACATGCGCTCACCCGATCGGCGACTTCCGCCAGCAGCCTCTCGCGCCGTGCAACAAGCACCATCCGTGCCCTGCGTGCGGCGTACTCCAGGGCGAGCGCACGGCCGATGCCGGAGGACGCGCCGGTGATGATGATGCGTTCGTGCGGCTTCATGGGGCTATTGCCGGTGTTTGTGAGCCGAGAGGTCCAACGGATGCGGCTCCTGTTTCCGGCACGCAAGGTACGGCCAACCGGGTGGCTAACGGAAGGGACTGCATCTCTCGTTCAGGTTGATGTGCGTTGCGTGAGCGCGATGCATGGTTGCAACACCTCCGCGACGTTGGCTGCGATTGCATGCGGCGCGGCGGTGATTCAACGTGGTGAGATTCAACGTGGTGAGATTCAACCGGGGGCGAAAAGAAACGGGGAGGCAGCAATGCCTCCCCGTTGATTCACATCGATTCGATCTCGATGCGAGAAGTTATCCTGTTCGGATTACTTCTCGATCACGATCGAGCCAAGCGTTGCGTTCCAGTCCGCGTTCGAGACACGGCAGTAGTACGTTCCGGACGGAAGCACCGCTGCGTTGAACTCGACGGTACGAAATCCGCCACGCTCGAACAGGTCGCTCAGGTTGAGCGCCGGCTTGCCCATGGCATCATACAGCACCACCTGCGTGCCCGGACGTGCAACCACACCCTGCGGCAGGTTGATCGTCAGACGGGTCATGCCGGAGGCCGGCTGCGGGACGACGGTCATCGAAGCACCGGTCGTGATGTCGTAGTTCGGCACACCCAAGACGCCAACCACAACCTTCACCTTGTCCGACGTTGCAGCCGGGTCGCAGAGGCCGCTGACGACGCAGTCGTAGTTGCCGCTGTTCTCTGGCTGAGCGTTGGTGATCGTGTAGGTCGAGCTGGTTGCACCCGGGATGGCTGCGCCATCCTTGCGCCACTGGTAGGTCACGTTCGTGCCGGTGGCCTTCACCACGAGGACGATCGTGCCGTTACGCGGGAAGCTGTCGGCGGTAACCGTCGGCTGATCGGTGATCTTCGGCGACTCGTTCAGAATCAGGTGGGCGTTCAGGCTGACCACACCAGAATCGGTGCACGCACCGCCAAGGGTCACACTGTACGATCCCGTGTCCGCGATCGAGACGGAGGAGATGGTCAGCGAGTCCAGCGTGGCGCCGGTGATGTCCGTGCCGTTCTTGTGCCACTGATAGGTGAGCTGCGAACCGCCGGCGCCGATCTTGAAGACGGCCTTCTGGCCAGGGCACACGGTAACGTCGCCCGGCTGCGTCGTAATGAACGCGGGCTGGTTGATGGTCACCACTGCAGGGCTCGTGATGAGCGGCTGCGAAGTGCCCGGTGCGTTGATGACGCAGTCGTAGCTGGCGGCATCGCCAGGGACAGTCTGGTCGATCGTGTAGTCACGGCTGGTCGCGCCCGGGATGTTCACGCCGTTCTTACGCCACTGGTAGCTGAGGCCGATGCCTGCTGCGGTAACGCTGAGCGTGACCTTCGAGCCTTCGCATGCGGAGGCATCCTGCGGCTGCTTCACGATTGTCGGCGGGACGTTCAGATACAGAAGCGCCTTGTCGCTGACAATCACTTCGCGGTCGGAGCAGATGGTGCCGCGGATCACGCAGCTATACTCTGCGATATCGTCGATCGTTGCGTTCTGGATGATCAGCGTATCGTGGGTGCGGCCCGGCAGGTTCACGCCGTCCTTCTGCCACTGATAGCTGATGATGCCACCGCCGATCACCTTGATATGGAAGGTAACCGTGGTGCCCGGCTGGATCGACTGATCGAGCGGCTGCTCGGTGATGATCGGATCCAGGTCCACCGTCAGGTGCGCCTTCGTTGTGGTGACGGACGGATTGCAGGCGCCCGTGATCACGCAGTCGTAATCGCCGGCGTTGTACGGCTGAGCCATGACGTTGAGCGTCGGGGAGTTGGCACCATCCATGTTGATGCCGTCCTTGCGCCACTGATAGGTAAGCGCCTCACCGGTAGCAACCACCGAGAAGGTCGCCATCTGGCCACGGCAGACATGCTGGTCACCGGTGCTGCTGAGGATGGTCGGCGGAACACGGAGCGTGAACGTTGCCGGGTTCGACGTGACGGGCGAACCGCACGTGCCGGTCACCACGACGTCGTAGGAGCCGTTATCGGACGAAGAAACCGACGGGAGCAGGTACTGCGGCCCGTTGGCGCCAACGATGTTGGAGGCGTTCTTGCGCCACTGATAGACGAGTCCGCTGCCGGATGCCTGTACGCTGAAGGTGACGGGCGTGCCCGGGCACACGGTTGCGCTGGTCGGATTCTGCGTGATCGCCGGCGGCGTGTACACCGTCAGCGTGGCAGGGCTGGTGGTTACCTGATTGCGGACAACGCAGTCGTAGATGCCTGCGTCGCTCGGCTGCACATTGACGATCGTGTAGCTGGTGCCGGTGGCGCCAACGATCGGAACGCTGTTCTTACGCCACTGATACGTGAGCGACTGTCCCGTTGCCGCTACAGTGAACGTTACCGTGCCTCCCTGGCAGAGTGCCTGGCTGGTCGGCTGCTGCGTGATCACCGGCGGTGCAACCGTCTCTTCGACACCGAGATTCGGCGTCGGTTCCGGATTGGCATAGATCGAGTTGTGCAGAGCGGAAACTTCACCGTCGCTCAGAGCCACATTGTAGATGGCCGAGAGCGAGATGTTCCCGCTGAACGCATAGCTGTTGTTGTAGCTGTGGCCGATCTCGAACGGACCGGTGCCGTCGAGGTTGCGGGTGTCGCCGCCGCAGAAGCCCGAGCCGGTTACGGCACCGTTCTGCAGACCGTTGTTGATGTTGCCGGCGATACGGCGAACACCGTTCATCTGCCACTGGTTGTTCTGCAGCGTACCAACGCTGGACTGGCACCAGTTGCCCCCCTGGTTGTCGAGCAGCATGAACTGTCCTGCGCCGCCCTGGAGCTTGTTCACCCATCCGTTGGCGCCGTCGTTGTTGTAGTTGCCGATGATGCCCATCGTGGAACCGTTGGCGCTGGTCGGATAGATGTAATCCACCACCGTGAAGCTGCCCGTGTTCAGCGAAGGACCGTTGGCACCCAGGAACGCACGGCCGGCGTTGAAGCCGGTGAGCGCGCTGACGTTGGCACGGAAACCGGTCGTCCACGAGCACGTGACGCTCAGGTTGTTACCGCCAACCCAGTCGGTAAGCGTACCACCCGAACCCTCGGTGAACGTGAACAGACAGATGATGCCGTTGCCCCAGACGTCCGTGGCCTGGTTGGTGCGGGTGGCCGATGCATTTCCATAGTAGATATACATCGTGCTGTTGCCGGTCGGAATCGACGGCACCTTTACCCAGATGTTTGTCGTTGCCGAGTTCATGCCGTTCTGCACCCAGAAGTTCATGAGGTTGCAGTTGGCATCGGCAATGCGAAGATCGCCGCCATCCGCCCGCATCTTCGATGCGGCGATCGGGGTGGAGGTGTTGATCTTCAACAGAAGGAAGTAGTTCGTGAGCGTACCACCAGGGTTGCTGATGGTGATCGGTACACGGTAGAGCCAGGGACCAAGGCCGCCTGGACACTGTGCATTCAAACCGATTCCGCTCACGCAGAGAAGCACTGCCACAACGAGCAGGCCACGCAGTCGGGAGAATCTGTTCATGCTGGTCGTCTCCTGGGATTTGGAGGAGTTGTGAGAAAGGCTGTATGCTCTTTTGAACTGTCGAAACTGTTTTGCAACGAGAAATACGCTCCGACGCCGCATAAGGATTGCTGCGCGATACAGTGAGGTGATCGCGCAGCATGATGCAACGGGAGCGAATATGAACCTGCCCGCCCGGGCCTGAGCGAGCAGCCATAAACCTCCGAAGAACGGCGAAGGCATTCTTCGGTAGAGTGAAAGTTACCTATGGCTGCCAATGCTCGCAACATAAAAGCAGGACGTTCGGGGTTCGCAAATGCGGCGATTCTCTTGGGAAATCGATGAAGCCTGTACCATCAGGGCTTTCTGGGCGGCGACCGATTCCAACTGTGAAGAGAGACATTGAAGGAGATGGTACCCAGATCTTCATGGGATCACCTTCAGCACTGCGAACATTCTCGAACCGGGCCGGATATCCAGCCCGGTTCTTCATAAGACGAGATAGCGAAGCTCCGCGTCACACCTTCGGGCGGGCACTCCGAAAATCCTTCATGGCGCTCCTCGGCGGATCCGGGCGACCGCGATGCGGGGATGCTGCACGCAGGGCGAATCTAAAGAAAAACTTCATATCCCCATAGGTAAGGTAGCGGGATATATAGCCAATCGCGAAGCCGGACTCAAAGGTTTGTGACGATTGTGCCGAGACCGGCAGGGTGTGGTGGTTACTTCAATGCGTTGGCGATCGTCTGTTCGTCCACAGCTCCGCCATTCGGTGTTCCTGCTACGATCCGCCCATCCCGTCCCACGAGATACATGGCGGGGATGTCGTAGACGCTGTACAATCGCGCAACCGCATTGTCCCAATAGCGCCCGTCTGCTACCTGGTACCATTGAAGCTCGTTCAGGCGGATAAAGGTCTTCCAGGCATCGAGGCTCTTGTCGAGCGAGACGCTGAGAACAACCAGCCCCTGATCCTTGTACTTCTGCCAGAGTGCCTTGATGTTCGGCACCTCTGCCACGCAGGGCGGGCACCAGCTGGCCCAGAAGTCGATCAACACCACCTTCCCTCTGAACTGGCTCAGGGAGACCGGTTGGCCCGACGTGTCGTTCTGCGTGAAGCCAGGCGCCTGTGTGCCGATTGCCGGAGTGCCGTCCGGCCCGTTCGTGGAAGTCGTGTCCGAGCAGGCCGAAAGCAACAGGAGTATCAGTACAAGGGCAGGCAGGATTGGGATTGATACTCGCATCGAACAGCCTCCACATTATTGCACGGTGGAAAAACCACGATCCCTGCTAACGGCGCGCAGCGAACGATCGGTGTAGGGCCGGACGATCCTGCGGCTATCCCTTCAGCGTCCGTTCCGCCCAGGCGGCGGCGGCGAACATCTCCGCCTCGCCGAAGTGCGGAGCGATGAATTGCAGGCCGAGCGGAAGCCCGGTTGCGGCGTCGCGCCCGGCCGGAAACGAGATTGCCGGCACGCCCGCAAGGTTGGCCGCGGCTGTGAAGATATCGCTGAGATACATGGCGATCGGATCGCCTGCCTTCTCGCCAAGCCTGAACGCCGGTGTTGGCGTAGTGGGCGCGAGGATCAGATCAACGTTTCCGAACGCCGACGTCATATCGTCATGAATCAGCCGGCGAACCTGCTGTGCTTTGCGATAATACGCGTCGTAGTAACCGCTCGAGAGGACGAACGTGCCCAGCATGATCCGGCGCCTCACCTCTTCGCCGAAGCCCTCGGAACGGCTCATCTCATACATCTCTTCCACCGTCGTCGCGTTCGGTGACCGGTAGCCGTAGCGTGCGCCGTCGAAGCGGGCGAGGTTGCTGCTTGCCTCCGCCGTGGCGATCACATAGTAGCACGGGATTGTGTACTCCGTGTGCGGCAGTGAGATCTCCACCACCTCGGCGCCCGCCTCCACCAGCCGTCCGCGCATGTCGTCCAGTGCGCTGACCACGGACTCATGCATGCCGTCGATGATGTACTCTCGGGGAATGCCGATTCTCTTGCCGCGCACCTCGGCCCTCTCGAGTCCCTCAGTGTAGCGCTGCACCGGCTGTGTGCTGGAGGTTGCGTCGTTCGGATCGCTTCCGGCAATCGTCTCCAGCACGAGCGCGGCGTCGGCAACGCAGCGGGCGAACGGGCTTATCTGATCGAGCGACGAGGCGAATGCAACAAGGCCGTAGCGGCTTACGCGGCCATAGGTAGGCTTCACGCCAACGATGCCCAGGAACGCCGCCGGTTGCCGTACGGAGCCGCCGGTCTCCGAACCAAGGGAGGCCTGCGTTACTTCCGTGGCCACTGCGATGCCGGAGCCGCCCGAGGAGCCGCCCGGAACGCGCTCGCGATCCATCGGATGGTATGCCGGGCCGAAGTACGACGACTCGTTCGACGAACCCATGGCGAACTCGTCCATGTTCGTCTTGCCGATGATGATCGCATCGGCAGCCTCCAGACGGGAAACCGCTGTCGCGGAGTAGAGCGACGTGAAGCCGGTGAGGATCTTCGAACCGCAGGTCAGCTGTTCGTCGCGGAGGGCGATGTTGTCCTTGAGTGCAATGGTCATGCCGGCCAGGCGTCCCGCCGTTCCGTTCTGCACCTTCCGGTCGATCTCCTCGGCGCGGGCAGCAGCGCGCTCGTTGAACAATGCGAGAAAGGCGTTGAGGTCCTTCGTTGCTCCGGCGCGCTCGAGCGCCCCGGCAACGATGTGGCCGCAGGTGGTTTCACCCTGGTCGAGGCGCCTGCGCAGGTCGTTGTATGTCTCAGTCATCGATGGTCGTACGGTTCAGCGTTCGGCATCCGAACACAATGCACCGGCCTGGCTGATGCAGGCAGCCGGTATGCTACAGACGCCCAAGTTACAACCATTCCCACGGTGGCGGCAAACATGGGCGGAGCCTGTAGCGACTCATGATGGATCTTGCGGTGCCGGTACAATTTGCCGCGGAGCGCCGTGCCTGCGAACATCGATGCAGTTCGATATCATGGATGGTGGTGGCCGGCGCGGCGCAGCCCGGGGAGTCCTCGCCATAACGCAACGTGCCGGAAGCGAGCTTGCGCTTCCGGCACGTTGGGAAATCGGTAGAGTGGGGCCGGCTCAGGGTTGCGTCGGCACTCTATGCCGGTGTCCGCGCTCCGTCTCCTTCGGGGAAGAATCCGAGCTGACTGCCGTCGGGACGTTCCACCACGGGCATGTGGATCTGGCCGATCGTTGCATCGTCGGGCGGAAGCGGTGCGGGCTGGACGGGTACATGAGGAATCGCCTGGCCAACCGCATGCCCTTCCATCGCAACCGGCGGCGCAATGTTGTGCGTCTCCACGGACGGCTGCGATTCGTGAACCAGAGCCGGTTCGTGAACCACCGGAACCGGCGAGTTGAAGCTCTCCAACGGGGCGGCGACCGACGCAATCGGGCCTCGCTGCACTGTGGATTGCACCGGCGGAGCCGCCGATGCACGGCTTTGACGACGTTCCTCCTGCTGGATCGCCGTGTTGATCTGGTCTGTGAACTCCCGTTGTGCCTTCTTGAATTCGCGGATGCCGCGGCCCAGGCTCTGCGCAAGCTCCGGGAGTTTGCGCGGGCCGAATGCAATCAGCACAACGATCAGTATCAGCAGCAGTTCGCCGCTGCCAATATCGAACATGTATCAGTTCTCCTTGTGGCCACTCGGGATAACGGGATGTTGAAGTTCAGAGCTGCCCGCAGGCAACTAGCGGACCTCGGTCTTGCTTTCCCCTTCAGACGGCCGCGAGTCGTAGCGGCGATCATCGTGGCGCCGGTCATCATAACGGCGATCGTCATCGCGGCGATCCTCCAGACGGCGGTCATCGTAGCGACGATCATCGGAACGATCGTAACTGCGGCGAGGCTCCGGCTCCTCCTCGAGCGACGTTGCCTTCTTGAACTCCTTGACGCCTGACCCAAGGCCACGCATCAGTTCGGGGATCTTCTTGCCGCCGAACAGAAGCAGGAGCACGAGAATGACGACGATAATTTCGGTTGTGCCAAAGCTACCCATGAGAATCCTCAGGTAATTGAGTTGTGAGTCGAGCGCAGGCATTGCGCTCACAATGAGCCGGGTACGGGGGAACTATGCCGCAACGATTTCCAGCGAGTGTGCCAGCGAGCGGAAGATTCCCAAACCATCGCTCGATCCCAGAAGGGGGGAGCAGGCACGCTCCGGATGCGGCATCATCCCCAGAACATTCCCTTTCGCGTTGACGATCCCGGCAATGTTGAATTGCGAGCCGTTAGGGTTCGCCTCGTCCGTGACGTTCCCATGATCGTCGCAGTACTGGAATACCACCCGGCCCTCCGCGTTCAATTCGGCGAGAACGTCCGGATCGGCGTGATAATTCCCTTCTCCGTGAGCAATCGGGATGCGGAGCACGGCTCCGGATTCCAGGTCGCCGGTGAAAATCGTCCGATTGTTTACAACCCGGATCCCGACGTGCTTCGAGATGAAGCGAAGGCCGCGATTTCGAAGCAGTGCACCCGGCAGCAGCCCGGCTTCGCAGAGGATCTGGAATCCGTTGCAGATCCCGAGCACCGGCCCGCCGGACTGCGCGAACTTTATCACCTCCGTCATGATCGGCGAGAAGCGCGCGATCGCTCCGCAGCGCAGATAGTCGCCGTAACTGAAGCCGCCCGGAAGCACGATCGCATCAACGCCCTGCAGATCGTGCTCCTTGTGGAAGAGGAATACCGCTTCAACGCCAAGTTCGTGCCTCAACACATAATAGGCGTCGTGATCGCAGTTGGAGCCGGGGAACACTACCACACCGATCTTCATGCGCCGGCCTCCTCGGCGATCACCTCATGGACGGTAACCGCAACATCCTCCATCACGGGATTGCTCAGAACCTGCTCGGAAACCTGGCGCGCGATCTTCTGCGCTTCCTCCAGGCTCGCGGCCTCGATCTCGAGCGTGATATGTTTTCCGATGCGTACATGGCCAACGCTGTTGAATCCGAGCGAGTGCAGCGCATGCTCCACGGTCTTGCCCTGAACGTCGAGGATGGCCGGACGCAACGTCACATTAACTTCGGCTTTATACATGATGGAAGGATGATACCATGAGTGTTGTGCCGCTGCGGGCCTGCAATCGCGGCAGCGGGGAGAGTGCCTGAAAAACGCATGGCAAAAGTACGCCTTTGACGGCAGATCGTGAAACGCACGTGCGAGGCTTCGGTGACAGTGTGCTACATGCACCCGGCGGAACGGCCCGTGAACGAACGCGGGCCGATGACACGTGGTCACCGGCCCGCTGATACAGGCACTCCCGGCTTCGGAACGATATCCGTGGAGACTATAGCGCGGCGGCGGCAGCCTCCGATGGTTCGCGCGAGAGAAGCTGGCGAAGTACGAACTGCAGGATGCCACCATGGCGGAAGTAGAGCAACTCCTGCGGTGTATCGATGCGAACGCGTGCCGTGAAGGTGATGGCCTCTCCTTCGGCGGGGGTGGCGGTTACCGTGACCATCCGCTCCGAGGGGAAGCTCTCGGCGAAGAGCGCACGCAGACCATCGATCGAGAATACCTCCTCTCCGGTCAGACCCAGCGAATGAGCCGTCTGGCCCTCGACGAATTCGAGGGGAAGAACACCCATGCCGACGAGATTGGAGCGATGGATACGCTCGTAGCTCTCGGCAATCACGGCGCGGGCGCCAAGCAGACGCGTCCCCTTTGCGGCCCAGTCGCGACTGGAACCGGAGCCGTACTCCTTGCCGGCAAGGATCAGCAGCGGCGTGTTGCCGGCCTGATAGGCCATGGCCGCATCGTAGATCGTGGTTACCTCGCCGGTTGGGAGATAGGTGGTGAAGCCACCCTCGGTGCCCGGAGCCAGCTTGTTGCGAAGGCGAATGTTTGCAAACGTTCCGCGCATCATCACCTCGTGATTGCCGCGGCGGGCTCCGTAGGAATTGAAGTCCTTCGGCTCCACACCGTGAGCTATCAGATACTTGCCGGCCGGTGAATCGATCTTGATGCTGCCGGCCGGCGAGATGTGGTCCGTGGTGACGCTGTCGCCGAGCATCGCGAGCACGCGGGCGCCGGCGATATCGTCCAGTTGGCTCGGCGCCGCAAGCGGCATGTCGTCGAAATAGGGAGGGTTCTTGATATAGGTGGAATCATCGTCCCAGGCGAAGATCTCACCCTCCGGCACATTCAGTGCGTTCCAGTGCTCGTCTCCGGTGTACACCTGTCCGTAGCTGTCGCGGAACATTTCGGATTGGAGCGCGGAATCAATCGTCTGCTGCACCTCCGTCTGGCTTGGCCAGATGTCGCGCAGGTATACCGGGTTGCCCGTTGCGTCCGTGGCGAGCGGATCGTTCACGAGGTCGATATCCATCCTGCCGGCAATTGCGTACGCCACGACAAGAGGCGGCGACATCAGATAGTTCGCCTTGACATCGGGGTTGATGCGGCCTTCGAAGTTTCTATTCCCCGAGAGAACCGAACAGACCACCAGATTGCCGGCATTCACCGCGGCGGAAATCTCCGGTGACAGCGGGCCCGAATTGCCGATGCAGGTGGTGCATCCGTATCCAACCGTCTGGAATCCGAGTTGGTCCAGATATTGCGTGAGACCCGCCTTGTCCAGATACTCCGTCACAACCTTGGAGCCCGGAGCCAGCGACGTCTTCACCCACGGGCGGGCACGCAGGCCGCGCTCGGCGGCGCGCCTGGCCAGAAGGCCTGCGGCAACCATCACCGAGGGGTTGGAGGTGTTCGTACAACTGGTAATGGCCGCGATCACCACGGAGCCATGATGCAGCCGGCAGTCCGTGTTCCGGGTATGGACCGGAACGGCCGTTTCGTCCTGCGACCAGTCGGTCATCTCCCCGTCTTCAATTGGATTGCTCGGCGCGCTGGGCTGCATGATTGCGCGAAGTGCATGGTGGAACGAGCGCTTCGCCTCGGAGAGGAGCACGCGGTCCTGCGGGCGCTTCGGGCCGGCAATGCTTGGCTGAACGGTGCCGAGATCCAGCTCGAGATATTCCGAGTACTCGGCCGCAGGCGTCTGCGGCGTGTGGAACAATCCCTGCTCCTTCATGTAGGCTTCCACCAGGGCCACCTGCTCCTCGCTCCGCCCGGTGAACTGCAGATAGCGAAGCGTCTCCTGGTCCACCGGGAAGATGCCGCACGTTGCGCCGTACTCCGGGGCCATATTGGCGATCGTGGCGCGGTCCGCCAGCGGGAGATCCGCCAGGCCCGGTCCGTAGAACTCCACGAACTTCCCCACCACGCCGTGGCTGCGAAGCATCTGCGTGACAACGAGAACCAGATCGGTTGCGGTGGCTCCCTCGGCAAGCCTTCCGTTGAGCTGGAAGCCCACCACCTTCGGGATCAGCATCGTCACCGGCTGGCCCAGCATCGCGGCCTCGGCCTCGATGCCGCCAACGCCCCATCCCAGCACACCCAGGCCGTTCACCATCGTCGTGTGCGAGTCCGTTCCCACCAGCGTGTCCGGATAGGCCACCGTGTCGCCGTTCTTCTCCGTCGCGAACACCACCCGCGCCAGATACTCCAGGTTCACCTGATGAACGATGCCGGTCTCCGGCGGAACCACCTTGAAGTTCTGAAATGCCTTCTGCCCCCAGCGCAGGAACTGGTAGCGCTCGCGGTTGCGTTCGTACTCGAGCTGAGTGTTGGTGATGAAGGCCGTGTCGCTGCCGAATGCGTCCACCTGTACGGAGTGATCGATCACCAGTTCGGCCGGCTCCAGCGGATTGATCGAGGCGGCGTTCCCCCCCATGCGCGCCATCGCATCGCGCATTGCCGCGAGGTCCACAACGGCTGGGACTCCGGTGAAGTCCTGCATCAGTGCACGTGCGGGCGTGAAGGAAATCTCCTTGTTCGGCTCTGCTGCAGGAGCCCAGTTCGCGAGAGCGCGGATATCATCCTGCGTCACCGAAAGATTATCCTCCGTGCGCAACAGATTCTCGAGCAGGATGCGCAGTGAGTAGGGAAGGCGGCTGAGGTTGACACCGAAGTTGGCGAGGGCATCGAGGCGGTAGATAGTATAGGAACGATCACCTACCTTGAGGAGGGAACGCGCATCGAAACTGTTGAGCATCTCAGTGATCCTTTATGTTCAGTGAACGCTTGCGGTCGTATCGTCGGTTGCATGCCTCCATGCCGGGGGACGTTGCGATGAAGGCGTATCAATCGCTACGCCGGGCATGAGGGCGGGTTGCGGTTGGGTACGTTCTGTCACAGAACGTACCGCGGGGCGATGCCGAAAGCAAAAGAGCCACAAATTCGGCAATCATGTGGAGAGGTGCAACGCCACATGCGTTTCGTTTCAGGCGGTGTGTATATCCGATGAGGCACCGGCACGTTCCTTCGCTGAGGAAGCGATCTTCCATGCTCGTTCAACCCGTCGCTTCGTGTATATTCGCTCCTTCATGCCCGCAGCAGACTGTTGAACAACGTTCTCTGCCTCGTAGATGTTCGCACGCATGCCGAACCCGGCCGTCGTTGCACGGATCATGGGCCGAAGTGGTTCAACAGGCCTGAGCGAACAGGAACAGTACCTTCAAGGAGCTCCATATGTCCGAAGCGGTTACCCCCCGCAGCCAGGATTATTCGGCCTGGTATCTCGAAGTGATTCAACGCGCAAAGCTCGTGGACTACGGTCCCGTGAAGGGAACGATGGTGATCCGACCGTATGGTTACGCGCTTTGGGAGCAGCTTCGCGACCAGCTCGACCGTCGGTTCAAGGAGACCGGGCACGAGAATGCCTACTTCCCCATGTTCATACCCTATTCCTTCCTGCAGAAGGAGGCGGAGCACGTGGAAGGATTCTCGCCGGAGCTTGCTCTGGTGACGCATGCCGGGGGGAAGCAGCTCGAGGAGCCGTTGGTGGTGCGTCCAACCTCGGAGACGATCATCAATCACATGTACTCGCTCTGGATCAAGTCCTATCGTGACCTTCCGGTGCTGATCAACCAGTGGGCAAACGTCGTCCGCTGGGAGCTGCGCACGCGCCCGTTCCTGCGCACGTCGGAGTTCCTCTGGCAGGAGGGGCACACCGCACACGCGACGCCGGAGGAGGCGCACGAGGAGACCGTGAAGATGCTCCAGGTATATGCCGACGTGGCAATCAACGAGGCGGCGATGCCGGTGATCCCGGGCCGGAAATCCAACATAGAAAAGTTTGCCGGTGCAGTGCAGTCGTACACGATCGAGGCGATGATGGGGGACCGCAAGGCGCTGCAGTCGGGTACCAGCCACAACCTGGGCCAGAACTTCGCGCGAGCGTTCGAGACCCGCTTTCAGAACGAGAAGGGAGAGCTTGAATACGTCTGGCAGACCTCCTGGGGGATGAGCACCAGGATGGTGGGGGGGATAATCATGACGCACGGCGACGACAAGGGGTTGGTGATGCCGCCGCGTCTGGCGCCCGTTCAGGTTGTGATCGTACCGATCTGGAACAAGGAGGAGGACAAGCCCTCCGTGCGCGAGAAGGTGTTGCAGGTGGAGACGATGCTCCGCGATGCCGGCATCCGCGTGAAGAGCGATCTGAGCGAGCAGGAGACGGCCGGATGGAAGTTCAACGAGTGGGAAATGCGCGGCGTGCCGCTTCGCATCGAGATCGGCCCCAAGGATGTCGAGAAGGATGCGGTGGTGTTTGCCCGGCGGGATGTGCCCGGCAGGGAGGGGAAGCAGTTCGGAGTTCCCACCGGGGAGGTTGCCCGTACCGCCCTTCAATGGCTGGCCGACATACAGGCGGCGCTGTTGAAACGTGCAACGGAGTTCCGCGACAATAATATTATTGATGTGTCGAGTCACAATCAGTTCCGTGAAGTTGTCGAGTCGGGGAAGTGGGCTCGCTGCTGGTGGGCTGGGAGTGATGCCGATGAGCGTGGACTGAAGGAGGAAACCGGCGCAACGCTGCGCTGCATACCGTTGGATCAGCCGGGAGGCGCCGGGCGCTGCTTCCTGACCGATGCCGAGGCAAAGGAGATTGCACTCTTCGCCAAGGCCTACTAGCGGGTGCGGTTCCGGGCACGCGACATCATCCCCGGCCCGGGTGGAACCAAACGCTTCTCGAAGTGTCAACGTAGGCGTGCCCTCTTCTCTACCATACCGGATTGGCTGTCTGGCCATCGCCGTCTGTGTGGCGATGACCGTTGCAGCGTGCGGAGGAGACTCCGGCACCGAGCCATTGGATCCGGCTCTGGTGGCGATGGAGCATGCCACATACGATGCGATCAACAAGCACCGCGCCGACAGCGGATTCAGCTCGTTGATCTACGACGATTTCATCGCACAGCAGGCACGGGAGCATAGCCGCGCCATGGCCGACGGCAAGGTTCCGTTCGGCCACGATGGATTCGCCGATCGCGTGAGCGCCATCGCCCAACATCTGCGTACTTCCGTGGCTGCCGAGAACGTGGCGTTCAACCTGGGTGTTTCCGATCCGTCGGCAACTGCCGTGAGCGATTGGCTCAACAGTCCGGGGCATCTGGCGAACATCGAGGGGGACTTCACGGCAACGGGCGTCGGCGTGGCCCGACGTTCCGACGGCGCATACTTTTTCACGCAGATATTCATCAAGCAATAACCCCGTTCGTCCGGGTCTCGCCCGGATGACGGTCAAATTCTCGATCATGGGTGAATCTCTACGTATCCGCCTCGAACAATCCAAGGGGTTCGACAACGCCGCGTTGGAAGCGATGATCAACGTGATGGTGGTTGCCTGCCATTTCAACGAATGCAACGATCGCATCTGCGCGCGGTTCGGAATCACACGTTCACAGTACAACGTTCTCCGCATCCTGCGCGGCGTTCATCCGGGCGGGCATCCCCGCCAGGAAATCACCAGACGAATGGTGGATCGTTCGCCGGACGTAACGCGGCTCATCGACCGTCTGGAGGCCACCGGCTTCGTGGAACGCGAGCGTACCGATACGGACCGGCGCCTCTCGATTGCACGCATTACGCAGAAGGGGTTGGACCTGCTGGATTCCATGGATCCCGAGTTCGACCGCCTCACCGCCCGCATCGGCGAGCAGCTCAACAGCCATGAACTGTTGGAGCTTTCGCGCCTCTGCGAAGCGCTGTATGCAGTGGAAAGCACACCGGCATGATCCGGCCGCCGCGACTGGCGACTATTCCTCGGCCACAACCCATCGTTCCGCGATATCACCCGGCAGCCCTTCGATGAAGCGCGACGGCTTCGAGAGCACCGTCCCGGTCTCTCGGTCGAAGATGTTCGTGGGATAGGTGATGACGAGCCGGTCCTTCGCCCGGGTGGTTGCAACGTACATCAACCGGCGCTCCTCCTCCATCTCATCCAGGCTGCGCGCGGCGTAGAACGATGGGAAACGCCCGTCGAGAGCCCAGATCACGAAGACCGAATTGTACTCCAGCCCCTTCGCGGAGTGAATCGTCGATAGCACAAGCTTCTCATCCTCCGTGCCGGCCTCCATGCCGATCACCGATTCGGTGGGGGGCTCCAGCGCCATGTCCGCGAGGAACGATCCGAGTGACCGGTATCGTGCTGCGATCTCCGCGAACATCTCCACATCCTTCAACCGCTTCGTGTAGTCGTCGTATTTGCCCCGCATGATGGGGCGATAATACTCCACCAGCCGTTCAACGATTTCCGGGACGGACATCCGTTCGCCTGTCAGCGAGCTCAGCATGGCGAACAGTTCCCCCGTGGCGCTGTTGCCGATCCTGCGGGCCGGCTCCTCGCTTCCCGGGCCCAGCCGCAGCTGATCGCTCGTGATCTCGTCCACGAGCCGCTGCGCAGTGCGCGGGCCTACGCCCGGCAGGAGCAGCAGGATGCGGTTCCAGCTTACCACATCCCGAGGGTTGTTGAGAACGCGGAGATAGGAGATCAGGTCCTTCACATGGGCGGTCTCGATGAACTTGAACCCGCCCATCTTGACGTACGGAATGTTCGCCTTGTTCAGCTCGATCTCCAGATCGAACGAGAGATAGCTGGAGCGGAACAGTACGGCGATGTCGGAGAGTTCCACTCCCTCCTCACGCAGTTCAAGAATGCGCTGCACCACGAACTGCGACTGCAGTTGCTCATCCCCCGCGGAGATGATCACCGGCATCTCGCCGCTCGTGCGCCGGGTGAAGAGATTCTTCTCGTACTTCTCCGTTGCGTGCCGGAGGATCTCGTTGGTCAGATTCAGAATCGGCTGTGTGGATCGATAGTTCTCCTCCAATGTGATGATCATGGTGCCCGGGAAGGTCTTCGGGAAGTCCATGATGTTCCTGAAGTTCGCGCCGCGGAAGCTGTAGATCGATTGCGAATCATCGCCGACAACCATCACATTCCGATGTCGCTCGCCGAGCTGCCGAACGATTTCGTGCTGCAGGCGGTTGGTGTCCTGATATTCATCCACCATGATGTAGCGATGCAGCCCGGCCAGACGCTCGCGTACATCGTTGTTCCGTTCCAGCAGCAACGACATGTTGATCAGCAGATCGTCGTAGTCCATCAGGCTGTGCTCGTGCTTGTACTGCTGGTACGATCGCGCGAGCTTCTCGATATCCTCGATCTGCCGCCGGTACTGCGGATAGTCCTCCTCGATGATCGTAGAGAGTGGTGTGAGACGGTTTACCGAGGCGGAGATCATCGCGGCGAGCGACTGCTTGCGCGGAAAGCGGAGCCCCCGTGCATCCAGCCCGATGCGTGCTCTGAGGAGGTTGATCACATCCTCGCAATCTCCCTGATCCAGGATCGTGAAGCCGGGCGCGTAGCCAACGGCTTCCGCGTGGCGCCGGAGCGTGAGGTTCGCGAACGAATGGAACGTGCCTCCCTGAACGTGCTCTGCCCGGGGCCCCACAAGCTCGGCTGCCCGGCGAAGCATCTGCTGCGCCGCCTTCCGCGTGAAGGTCAGGAGCAGAATACTCTCCGGCGCAATGCCGGACTCGATCATCCGCGCAACGCGATACACGAGCGTCCGCGTCTTGCCGGTGCCTGCGCCTGCAACCACCAGCACCGGACCGTCGATCTGTTCGGCCACGGAGAGCTGCGCGGCGTTCAGTTCATCCGCATAGCGAATGCGGAATCGGGTCTCGAGCGCGGAGTCGTCCCGGCGCTTCAACACGAACGTCCTGCGCCCCGTGCTCCGCTCGGGTGCGGCCGATCCGCCGGATGCCTCGTCGGCGTCCGTTCCGTTGGACTTCGGCTCGTCCGGTTGAATCTGATTCATGCGGCGAGTATACGAAAGGTGGGTGGCATTGCCTTGCCGGTCCTCCGGCTTCAGTGTGCACCGGCTGTGCTTTTCCCGGCCGGATGGCTCCGAACCAGAGTTGCCTGCATCGGGATGTAGAACTCTCCCTCATCTGCGTGGCTGATCGCCCAGTGAAGCTCACCGTTGCGCAGCGACATCGTTGCCTCGCCGCCTATCGGCCCGCCCGCCTCGTTGATCCCGTACGCGCTTGTGAAGTGAACGTGCGCGGTCGCGCCGGTTACCGTGCCAACGATCGTCGGCTGATCGGAGGAATCGCCCTCGGCATCGAACTCCATGGCGCAGTCGACACGCGCGGCGTTGCGCGTCACCGCACAATGATAGCCGACGATGGAGTCTCCGTGCTGCGTCAGTGAGAGATCGAAACTCTCCTCGTGCGAAAGCCGTGGGGACTCCCACTCGCCGGCGAACGATTCCTCTGCGGGGGCGGCTGCGGCCTGCGAACCGAGCGCGATCGTGAACTGCATGGTTTTCGCACCGTCCGGCGATTGCCACGTACCGGAGAAGCCGCCGCTGCTGTCGAACCTGCCGGTGAATGCGCCTGTTACTCTTCCGGAGCGGGAGTCCACCTCCTCGACGCGCGCGGTGCCGTCGGAAGCATACGTCCCGTGCAGCGCGAGCACGGCCCCGGCCGGAGCCTTCTCGTAGTGAAGCGTGCCGGTCACGCCGCCGTTCTCACGGCAGATCGATGCCTGGATATGGATGTGGTTGTCGATGGCTCCAGCGTACTGCTTCATGCAGTTGTGGGTCGGGACGTCGGTCCGCCGCGAAGACGTGTCCTCGCTGTGATTGCTTCGGGCCGCTTCCCCCGGGCCGGCATCACGCCGCGGGTTGCCGCATGCACTCACCAGAAGAGCGGCGAGCATCAGCGCCGCGACAGGATTGGTCCACTCGAGACGGTTCATCGTGCGTGCAAGGAGCTTCATGACTACGATACCGGGCATCATGATGTGGGCCGTCGCATGGCCGCGTTCGTGATGCGGACGGCGCTCTCTGCGGCGTTAGGGGAGCGTGAATGTGAACTCGAACGGAATGGTCTGATCGCTTCCCCGCGGCTTGAATCCCACCTCGCCGATCTGATGATAGCCGGGGGGAGTCTGGATCGTCGAGGAAAGACGTGCCGTTACGGACCTGGGGATCGACGGAAAGATTTCCGAGCTCACCATTCCGCCGATTGAATGCGGATCGCTCGGGCGCATGTGATTCTCCGTCACCTCGATCGGTATCGCACCGAAATGCTCGTAGTGAGCGGCGCCGAAGTTCACCTGAAGCCAGAGCTTCGTGCTGTCGGACTCGTGGTTGAAATTGGGAAGGAAGAGCCAGGTGCTCGGCGTGTTGAGCGGCTCCTGCGCCTGCACGTTCCCGTCGGCATCCACGATCTGAACAAGGATGTCCGTTGCGTGCATGTAATCCTCGTCAGCGAAACGCGGCCGAACCCAGAGCGCACCGTCTCCCTTGCGCATCACCAGCGGGATGGATGCGAAGTCGCTGTGCAGCGTATCGAGGAACGTTCGCCCGAATCCCTTGATCGTGTAGTTGAAGTCGCCGCGAATCGGAGTGGTGCCGTTGTTCTCCACCTCGACATGCAGAGAGGGAGGGCCTGCAGAGCGTTCCACCGTTGGTGTGACGGACATCATCAATGCGCTGGCGGAGAGCGTGAACTCCGACTCGCCTCCTCCTCCCTCGAACGCTTCGGCCTGCACCACCACTTCGATCACACCATCACCGAGCGCGCTCATCGGGATCGTGTTGGAGGCTTCGCTTCGTTCCGTCCCATGGGCGTGCGGCAGGTAGTTGGCGGTAACACCCTTGCGATCGGCGATCTTGCCGGAGACGTTGGAGCGCGATCCCTTCGGGACGCTCAAGGTGAACGTGATCGCGGCCGCGCCTACCGGCGGAGCAAAGTAGAACCGGCGCGTTACGCCCGCCGCCAGCTTCTGCGGCTGCGTCGTAACCGTATAGTCCTTCTCCGGGGAGAACGTGTACGGCACGATCACCGTGTTGATCAATTCGAACTCGTGCTCCTGGTCCGATGCCGGACCATGTCCGCTCGCCCGGCGTGCGATGATGCGGCCGGAGTACAGCCCGGGCTCGCGCATCCTGTCGCGATCGTACATCACATCCACCGTTGCCACATCGCGGCCGCGAATGTACACCGTGCTTTGGATCGGGCGCAGCCACGGTGCGGTGGCCTCCAGCGTGTAGGCGCGGAAAAACTCGTCGTCCGAGGCTTCCTTCATGCGGGGAACGTAGCGCGAGATCGTGAAGCTCTGCCGCCAGTCGGCATCGGGCACATAGGCGCTTCGCCAGAAGGCGGTCGGGCCGTGGCCGTCCGGGTAGTTCGGCGAAAACGTCGATATCGTATAGAGCTGAAGATCGTCGGCGAAGCCGCTCCGGCGATAGCTGCGCAGCAGATCGTAGGCGCGGCGCACGTTCAGCATGCCGCCTCCCTGCTCGATGAGGGGATAATCCTGGAGGATGGTGGCGGAGTTGCGGAGCGCTCGGCGCATCAACTCCTGCGTGGGCATCCACGTGGAATCCTCCTGCTTCATGGCGCTCAGCAACAGCGCCACAACGCCTGCGGTGTACGGGCTGGCCATCGACGTTCCGCTCTCCCGCGATTGAAACGCATAACGGGGGATGGTGCTCACGGCCGTGCCCGGCGCAATCACATCCGGCTTGTCCACCTCGCCGCCGCGCGAGGAGAAATCCCAAATGATATCGCGATCCAGTGCTGCGTTGTAGCCGTCGCGTCCGATTCCCTGCGGCAGTGCGGCGCCTACGGTGATCATGCGCGGCGACGATGCCGGAATGCCCACGCTGGAAAGCCCGGGGCCCTCGTTGCCGGCGGAGGTTACTACGTAGAGGTTGGGATGGTTCGGAATCAGCGTGTCCAGGAATCGTTCGATGTCGGCGCGTCCCTCGAGCGCCGCTCCGATGCCGAAGCTCATGTTCACTACAACCGGGCGATGATACTCGGCGAGCGAATCGGAAACGTGAGCCGCGTACTCGTATGCGCGGCGCATGCTTCCGGTTACCGTGTTGTCCTTTGCGGTGTCTCCGGAAAACTTGCAGGAGATCAGCTGTGCGCCGGGAGCGATGCCGTTGAAGCCCTGTTCCCGATTGATGCCGAAGCCGGCTGCGATGCCCGCAACGTGCGTTCCATGCCCCCCCATGTCGTAGTGGAAGGCAACCGTGTGGCTGCCCGGCTCGATTGCGGCAGCGAACGTAAGCGGCGACTTGCCGCCGGACTGCTGCTTCAACTGCAATGTTTCGTAGTGCTCGCGATAGCTCGCTATCCCATGCTCCCCGGCCATGGTGGAGTCGCCGTCGGTGTCCAGCGCAACGCGCCACGTATCATCGGCGCGATAGAGCACCGCGGCGATGTTCGAATTGGCATCGCCGTCGCCGTCGAAATCACGAACGGAACTGTTCCGATAGTTGGACTCGTTGATCGCGCCGATATACACTTCATCGTTCGACGTCGGGGGAGGAATGAGTGCGGAGATCCCGCGTACCCGGAAGCCCGCTCCGGGTGCGGTATATCCGGACGCGCCGCTGCCGGAGGCCTTCCGGAACTGCACCACATTCGAACGCGAGAAGTCGATGGCATCGATCACCTTCTGGTCACCCGTGGATGTCTTCTGCAGTCCGGGAATCGACATGTCGATCCCCGTATCGAATATCAGCACCACCACACCGCGTCCGTCGTACGTGGGATGGTCCACGAGGAATGTATCCACGCCGGCTGCCGAGGGCGACATGAAATTCCATGGGGGCAGATACGTTCCGTGAACGGAACGGGAGGTGTCGCCCGGGCGCGCGTCTACGGCACGATCAGCCGTGGCAGCGGAAGAGCCTGCTGCCGGCGCCGGCGGTTGGGTGCGTTGTACGGCGTCGCTCGAGTTGCGGCTGCACGCGGCCATCATCAGCGAAGTGGCGGCGAGGAGAGGAAGGAGATAACGATGCACGAGCTCGATGTCAAGTGAAACGAATGAATGCGCGCGCGAGGGGCCCGGCGCGGCAGGAGATGCAATATAGTGCGATTGGCACTCTGGCACCGGCCAACAATGGCCGGCATGCTGCTATGCCTGGAAATGAAGAAGATGATCGGTGCGGAGCGGCAGGGGGATGTGCACGGTGCCGCGTTCGCATGCGATCGCGAAGCCGTCCAGTTCGGCGTGGGCAAGGCCCTCCACCTTCACGGTGACGTAGTGGCCTCCGAGACGGAGCGTGTGGACAATGCCGCTCATTGCCGGTGCCACGCGAAGCTGGCCGTCGACAATATCGGCGCCGACCACATGCCTGGACATCAGGATCAGGAACTGCGCCCATCCCCAGACGATGACGCCTACCGGCGGCAGTGGTGGCGTGGCGCGTTCTCCGTAGAACTCGAACCAGCTTCCTCCCGCGCCGGCCATGTCCAGCAGCCACGCGATGGAGCGTCGCGCCCGCGCGATGTTGCCGCTGGTGAGCTGGGCGGCTGCCATGAACGCCGTAGCGAACGGCCAGGGGCCGGGGGAGTCCGCCTCGGCCGAAACATTGTAGCGCGCATATCCGCCAACTCCCGTGGGATTCCAGAGTGCTTCCAGCGCCTCCAGCGTATCCCATGCGATCGCACTGGAGGGACCTACCAGGCCGTACAGAATCGGCAGCGCCTCGACCACATCCGGCTCCCACGGTACTTCCTCCCGTACGGCGGAGTCCGGAGCCGGCACATACGGCTGATAGTCCGGGTTGTGATATGCACGATCGGGCTTCAGCGTGCGCTGCACCGATCCATCGATCAGCCTCCGCCGTACGAGACAGTCGTTGTCCACCAGTGCGAACGTCGGATCGGATATCATTGCCGTTGCAATGCCGTCCGCGGCAGTCTGCCAGCGCGCATGTTCTTCGGGTGTTCCGAACGTCTTCGCCATGTCCGCCGCACGTCGCAGTCCAACGGCACAGAACGTCTGGTGCCCGAGCTCGAATCCCTCCAGCACTCCCATCCACGGCGTGCGCTCCCACAGATCTCTGCATCCTCGGAGCAGCCCGGACGGGTGTGCGAACTCCTCACGCAGCGGATAGTCCGCGATGGCGCCGATGCGCTGCCAGTGTGTTGCCAGCAGTTCGTGATCGCCGCTCCATTGCCAATAGTGCCACAGCGCGTCCAGCACCGCACCGTTGCCGTTGAGTTCCGCCATCTCGCCGCCGCGAAACCTGCTTGCCTCCATGATCATGCCCTCCTGATTCGAGAGGCGCTGCAGAATATTGATCAGCACGGCGCGCGCCAGTTCGAACTCACCGGAGACGGAGGCCGCAAGCGCCACCATGGCGGCATCCATTCCCCATTCGAAATCATACTGCCAGATGGCGGCATCGAACTTTCCCAGCACCGAGACCGTGGCTCTGAGCGACGTGCGTGCAATTCGATGCTGCCGCATCATTCGTACTTCGAGCGCCGTGGATGCGTCGTCGACGTGCAATGGTTCCTCGGCGTGCGCATGTGCGAACGGATGGCCATTCGGATACAGCGTGAACTCATGTGTGCCTACCGCCTCCAGCGTATACACGAAGGAGAGCGTCAATCCGTGCGGCGTTGCGTGCGTTCTCACCGTGAGAAAGCGTTCGAAGGGGTGGCCGGTGGGGATCGAGTACAGATCGATGGAAGTGTAGCCGTTTGCGAAGAGCTGTCCGCCCGGCCTGGCGCCGAACTCGTCGAAGTAAAGCGGGTTGGCATAGAGGGCGGCTTCCACCTGAACGTCGCACGGTTCGTCGGAAGTCAGCTCCACATCACGCAACAGTGCCGACGAGGAGTTCGGCACGGCGAAACGTTCGCGCACGCGCACGGGGCCGGCCTGCCACTCCGCAATCACATCGTTGCTCTGGCCGATCCGCCATTTCACCTGAAGGTTGTCGTGGCGAGCCCGATAACGGATGCCGTTCACGACAGCCGTGAGCATGGTTCGCGCAAGGCCCATCTCCGGGTGAAAGAGAAGCGAACCGTTCTTGCGCGACATCCGTTCCGGATCGCAGAGGAGAATGCCGTACGGCGAGGCCGATGTGTTGCGGCTCCACTGAACGGCAACCATTATCCTTCCGTTTCCCAGGAAGAAGTAGTCGGTTGAAGGAAGATATGGCTGTGCGTCTGACATGAGAGTGAAGTACGCGAGCGTGAGATCGGTATCTGCCCGGAATGTAGACTGCGTGCACGCTAGGTGCCGATGGATGCCACGAGCATATAGAGAAGCACGATGAGACCGACGAATGCGATGCATGCAAAGAAGCCGACAACATCCGTGCGCGTCGGGCGCCAGAACTCCCAGTCGCTTCCCGGGAAGATCTTGTCGCGTTCCACCAGTTCCGGGTTCTCCACCTTCTCGCGAACAAGCCGTGCATCCAGCTCCGGATCGGCGACCGCCGGGGTGTGGATGCGGGCATAAAATTCGCGCAGCACCGGCTCCGAGTTGCGCTTCGTTATTAGCGAGAAGGCAATCAGCAGAATGAACGGAACGGTTGCATCGAAGAGCATGGATGCCGTGGCGATGCCGGGCTTCGTCCAGGTGCTGAAGTCGATACCTGCCTTGCTGAGCAGCCATATCTGCGGAC
This sequence comes from Kapaibacterium sp. (SeqCode), assembly GCA_035549015.1. GTDB lineage: Bacteria > Bacteroidota > Ignavibacteria > OLB7 > OLB7 > JAFDZV01. Next base: position 2,834 of record DASZRW010000019.1, on the reverse strand, counting down.
GGAACAGACCCTTTCCTTCCATCGGCGAGGCTGTATCGTTCGGGCGCTGCCGCGCTACGGTTGCAAAATAGATTCCCGTTGGCGGGATGCGTTCCCTCTTCATGAACGTTGCCCCCACGGCTTTTGCCCGTCCGGCTTCGACGTCCTGTGCAGTAGCCTGAGCCTCCACCTGCACAATGCGCTCGTGTGTCTGCACCGTCAATGCCGGATTGGTTGCGGCGTCCGGGATGATATTGATAAGGATGGGGACGGCGACGGTGAGAATGATCGAGACGATCATCTGCGCCGCCACGGCGCGCGTGTTCAGGCGTCTCCAGAAGTAGACCAGCCAGAACGAGGGGCCAACGATGCTTCCAACCGTCAGGATATAGCTGAACACCACCATGATCTTCTCGTTGGCTATAACGCGGGCGAAGAAGATGGACGCCACGAGCACGGCCAGCACCAGCAGCCGCCCAAGCATGACCTGGGCGCGTTCCGAGGAGGCCGGCCGCAGCGGCAGGAGAACGTTTCGGATGAGGGCAGCCGACGCCTCCAGCGAAACGGTTGCATTACCGTCCATGTTCGCGGAGAAGATGGCGGCGATCATCAGACCGACCGCGCCGGCTCCGAGAAGATCGCGCGTCATGAATCCCCAGATGTTCGTGGGGTCCGAGATCTTCCCCGCATACAGCCCCACCGCCAGCAGTCCAGTAAACGCCCAGGCGATCATCATGAAGCGCTTGAAGACCGCGCCGGAAACGAATCCGATGCGTGCCGCATTGTCGTCCTTGGCCGAACCTCCGAGTGTGAAGCTCTTTGGTGCGTTCACCACCAGGTTCAACAGTGCGAAGCTTGCGACGAAGTACCAGGTATAGTCACTTGTGGGGGATGTGCCGAAGAGCTCGAATGCGTGAGGGGGGACATGGTGCTGCATGCCGGCGATTCCGCCGATGTGAGCCAGAGCCGTGGGAATCAGCGCCAGTGAGAGGAATACGATGAGGACTCCCTGGATGATGTCGATCAGCGCTACGGCGAGCAATCCGCCCAGGGCGGTATAGGCGGCGATCATCAACGCATATACTATATAGAAACGAAGCGAGCCCAGATCGAGGTATGAGGCGAAGGCGTGAAGCTCGCCCCGCTTCTCGCGTTCCTGCAGTGTGGCCAGTGAGGTTTGTTCGGGAACGGACAGCCTGGCGTAGTCCAGGGCCTTCAGCCGCTGAAGTTCGTTGAACGCCGTCACACTTTCTCGTTCCTCTACAGTATATTCGGCCGCCGGCTTCACCATGATCGCCTGGAGTGTCTTGCCGGTGAGAATGTAGCCGAACGCGTTGGCGTAAACGGCCACAGCCAGCAGGACTGCAGCATAGAGGCCGGCGAGGAAGCGGCTTTCGAAGCGGTGCTGATACAGATCGCCTGGAGCAAGGTATCGGGCCCGGCGCTGGAGCGCGGCCGTGAACCATTGAACGGGGGTATGAAACAGGACAAGGTTCTGGAACCAGACGCCCTGAAGCCCCTGACGGTAGATTTCGCTCGTGACCCCGGCGGTCTGTCCGGCATCGGTCATCGTTCCGAAGTTCAGGAACGTTACCAGGATACGCCCGAAGGATCGATTCCCCTGGTAGAAGTCGCTTGTATTCCTCACGCGACGCCGTACCCAGGCGCCGATCAGGATCAGCACGACGAAGTATGCACCGATGACGACCCAGTCGAGGAGGCCCAAGCCGAGCAGATTCATTTGGAGCTCCGGTACACCTGTGGATGAGAGATTTCGGGCAAAAAATACGCATCAAAAAAGTGGAACACGAGGAACTTGGCCGGAAACTTTTCTCTTGGTGCTGGGTTTTGATATTCAGTAGATTGCAACTGTAGCGCCCAAAATGACAGCCCTTCTACCGTCAACAGCAATCGGAATCGCCGTTTCAAGCCTTTTTGAGCGGATTTCCGGACGGATTCAACAATCCGGATGCTGGAGTGGCACCTCCCACTTGCTTGGTCATCAACCTTTGGCGCTACCCGTTTCTTCTGCTATCGTTTTGGGCGAAAACGTTCGATTTGGGCGCAATTAGGGGCTCCGACTCTCTTCTTCGAGGAGTTCCGGGGCGATAACTCGATACAGCCGAATGGCCAATCGGGCTGACATAGGGTCAACCCGTTGGGTCGTTATAGCAGTACCGCAGGGCGTGCATACGCATCAAGAGCGGGTGCAGCCCGTGCCGGAGGCGACATACATGGCAAATTCATCGGTATTACCTATACCTATATCACAATTCACAGGAGCCAACATGTGGTTTCGTAGGTTACTTACCCTGGCTGTGCTGACGATTCTCGTCGGAAGCGCGGCTCAGGCGCAGGTGTACCCACCGGCGGCGCAGTTGCCGTGGAACAGGTATATCTGTACACGCATCACGAATGCGTACACACCTATCATCGGCCAGCTCGGGACGACGTTGATCGCCAACAGTCCCACTGCTGCCAGCACGCAGGTGTTCAACCTTACGCTTCCCTTCAACTTCAAGTTCATCGGCACCATCTACACCGGCGGCTCGTCCGTCCTTCGTGTCGGTGCCAATGGATACATCGCCTTTGGTAGCCCGAGCACCAGCGGCACGCCGGATCTCAGCCAGTCCAGCGGCACGCAGATGCTCTTCCCGTACTGGAGCGACATCGAGCCCAAGGGTGTTCCGGAAGGCGGCATCTACTGGCGCGTTGATGGTGTCACGCCGTCTCGCGTCCTCACCGTCGAGTGGCGGTGCCAGGGTGCGGCCGGCAGCCCGGTGACCCGCAACCCGGGCCAGTTCCAGGCGAAGCTCTTCGAGGGAAGCAACAAGATCGAGTTCCACTACAGCTCG
>DASZRW010000018.1:0-53818 GCA_035549015.1 Kapaibacterium sp. (SeqCode) | reverse complement strand
CACCCCAGAAAATGCTCAGGAACTGCTGCTGACGGCCGAGCGAGAGTTCACTCGCATCCGTCGTCGACCGAAGCTTCTCACGAGCTTCTTTGCTCGGGCTGGGATACCCATAATTAACCAAGCAAAGTAAGTGTCCATAATCTCCTTCTGATCTGAAAAGGTAAAAGTTTCCCCTTGAATAACAATCGGCTTGCCAACCTTGGCAAGTTTTAATTGAGAAATCACTTCATCTCCTTTCGCTACTTCCGCAGTAAAATAAGGCTCAATCACTGGCATTAATTGATCATATAGATGGCGAATTTGCGTTGCCGGATTGGGCATGACATCTCCTTCGAACTCGATCAGGTCCCCAAACTTCGCCTCGCTCGCCGACTTAGAAGTTGCAATGCCAAGAACCAATCCTTGCTCGACGAGGAGCTCTCTGAGCTGTATAAATAACGATGCCGCTGGAAACTTGACGACGCCGCTATAATGAGATTCTGTTGTGTCGGTCAATTTCCCGGCTCCCTCAGCTTCAATACCTCCGCCTATCAGACTTGACAACAGGTTACTAATCTGTGCCTTGAGGCCGATTTTCCCGGACAACTCGTTTGAGCTTCCGAATTTACCATCAATCGACGCCTCTTCGACGAGACCCCCTGACAGCGATGCAAGGAAGCCCATCATCATCGTTGTGTCGAGATATATTGGGTAAACGAGTTCCATTGGACTTTAGAGTGAAATTGCTCTCTGCATTCCCTTGTCGGCAGATACAACTAAGATACTCTCCCCATCGGCTCACCCCCCAAACCACTCCGGATTCAGCGCTCGCAGCGAGATGCAGCGATTGCCCGCGAGGATGATGTGATCGACAAGCGGCAGGTCCATCATCTTGCCGAGCTGGCGCAGCCGGTTGGTCAGGCTGTCGTGTGCGCCGAGGGGTTGATGGTGCCGGAGGGGTGATTATGCGCTGGAGAGAACCATCCGGCGCCGAAGAGATGCGCATTCCGGGACACGGTTGATATGATTCTACAGACGTGAATCGTCAGCGAACATACGCTGGACGAGTGTCATCAGGCAACCGTTGGTTTGTAATGCGGCTGCCGTCATCGCGGGGCCGCGCGCCATTCCACCATCGGCACCCGCATCACCCCCTCCTCCTTCGGCCACTTATGGATCCAATCCCACATCATATTTGTCCAGCGTTCGCGCAAGCCGGTGCGCATCGTCCATGAGCCCTTCGGTGGTGTCGATCGCAACCGCGTCGCCTGCACGATCGAACAGAGCGAAGCAGAGCTCGTCGTTGTCGAACCGGGAACGATATGCAATGCCATCGAGCTTCTGCGGGTGCTCCCACAGTGCCAACGCCAGTTGCCGGCACACGTCGTGCGCTCCGTGGACTGTCTCGGCCGAGATGCGCAGCCGGTTGAGTCCAGCCCCATGAAGCTGGACGAGACGAATCTGTCTGATCAAATGTCCGGTCGAAACAGAGCGTTTGGCGAGATCAATGCTCGAGAGCAATCGATTGGCAGGGTTGCGCAGCAACGTCTCGGCAAACGCAACGTCGAATGACGTTCCGAAGTAGCAGACGCCGTACTCACAATCCGGGGCATTGAATCGGCCGCTCACCGGTATGGTTGTATCCGGACCGAACCAGAGCGGATCATGCACTGTCCGGTGTATCCGAAAACAAACCTCCCCCTTTCCTCGCTTCACGACAGGGAGGCCGAGCCTGGCGATGTAATTGAACGCTGTTGAGCCGAGCGGCCGCTTTGCCATAGGTGCCTATGCTCCAAACGAACGTACGACGTCCAGCACGCTCCCCAACTCGCCTGCGCACAGGGCATCGATCACTCGCCTGCCTCCCACTGCTTCGTCGGTATCGAGCAACACAGCAAGTCGTGTCCAGGGGCTCTCGACGTTGAATGCCGCAAGAACCTCCTTCAGGCCGCCCACTGTTCCGGCATCGGTGAATTGCATCGCCGGGAATTGCAGGTGTCCAGAGGCATCTTCGAGAGCAAGGAGTGCCCCGTTTCGGACGCGCTTCACCACAGCCTGTGACGAAATGCCGAGGAGCTCTGCGACGCGGGAGGTACCCAGCACGCCACCGGCACGCTCGAGCAGGTCTCGCTTCATCGCGACGCCGCGAATGATGGCGGGCACGGTGGGATCGAGCACCGACACTGCCTCCGTGAAACCGATGCCTAGCGACAGCAGTTGGGCGGCGCTGCCGGCATCGGTGGGCGCTTCCAGAACATGCTGAAGACTCACATCCGTTGCACCGTTGAGCGCATTGGCCATCACTCGCAGATAGCGGGTGATGACAGCCCGCTTTACCGGATCGTTCGTCCGCAACAGCGTTGCCACGGCAGGAGAAACATCATTCAATGTTTGATGCGTTTCTCCCGCTCCCTGCCCTCCCCTCTTCCGGGAACCACCCTTCGTACCTGCACTCCCCTTGCTTCGTCCTTGAGGCATGCTCTTGGATAATCGCTTCGGGCGAGCACTTTTTTCATTACGGGCTACGGTTTTCATCGTGTCACGCTTCATTGGTTGTCGTGTTCCATATCGGCTGCAATTGAGACAATAACAACTTAGCGCATGAATTGCCGAGATCAAAATGTTGGGCCAACTGGCAGAATTCCGCATCCATCTTACTCCACCATCGGCACCCTCATCTCCCCCTCCTCCTTCACCCGGTCGATCACCTCGCATAGTGCTGCGTGACTTCACCGACACCGCCGTAATCTCATCGAGCGTAGGGAAGGCGATCGTCCTGTGTTCGCGGGCCAGCCCCTGCACCGCCGCGCATGGATTCGATTGCAGATTGCCCCGCCGCACGGCCTCGTGCAATGCGCCCCGCACCTTGCCGAAGTAGGGCCGCGCCGAATTGTTGCTCAGGTGTTCGCGGAGGTATAGTTTGAAGTCCTCCAGCTTCTCCGCGGTGATCCGGTCGAACGCCAGCGTGCCGCCGGTGAACTCCCTGACGTACAGCCAGGCCGCGCGATGAACTGTGCCGCTTCCCGGTAAGCCCGTCGAAGAACTCCACGAAGTTCGCCTTCCGCAGATGCGCCGGCACCAGATCGTGATCGCTCGCCTGCAGTTCGATCTCCCATTGTGCGCGGATCGTCCCGGCAATGCGAAGCGTCTCGGCATCATGCTCCTTCGTGCCCGTCAGGTAGAGCTTCCGGAACTCGTACGTCCGTTTCCCCTGTTGGAAGATATCGAGGTGGAGCGATCGGTGTCCGTTGGAGAGAATCTTCTCGCGGAGCTTCACCGCTCCTGCATAGGTGCGAGGTTTCGGGCGTCGTGCCATGTCGTTGCTCAGTACGTTGGAACGATGAAGCCGCCGAGTGGCTGGCCTGAGAGCCAGTGCGCGAAGTCGGCGAGCGGCACCACAGCCATGCCCTCAGCCCCGATACATCGGGGCGTACCGGTTGTAGATCCGGAACCGCGCCGCGCGCGCAAGCCGCATGGCGGCATACCGTTTCCGAAGCAACGCGTGACGTGTCCAGGCACTGACATTGACTGACCCAACGGGCTATACCGCGCCGACGGGAACGGTTCGCGCCTAGGGCACTTGACGGCAATCAGGATGAGGCGCAGCTACAAACGGGTGCCCCGCTATGCTGGGCCACAACCCGGCTCCATCCGGTCACCGTCCATGGTGCATTTCTTGTTGCCCGTGCACGGCGGGTAACGTTGCGGTAACGAACAACCCCCAAGTAACAGGAATCGAGGATCGAACAGGAGAAGGTGAATCCGCGATTCCATCCTGCAAAACAAACAGTGAGCTTCTGTTGTTATGGCGTCACTCAAGCGCAACTACTGGCTCCTCAAGTCCGAGCCCGACTGCTACTCCATCGATGATCTCCAGCGCGACGGCACCACGTTCTGGAGCGGCGTCCGGAACTATCAGGCGCGCAACTACATGCGCGACGAGATGAAGCCGGGTGACGGCGTCCTCTTCTACCACTCGAGCGCGGAGCCCCCCGGCGTGGCGGGCATTGCGGAGATAGCACGCGAGGGCTACGCCGATGCCACGGCGCTGGACCCGAAGGACGATCATTACGATCCCAAGTCCACGGCGGAAAACCCGATCTGGATGATGGTGGATGTGAAGTTCGTGAGGAAGTTCAAGGAACTGATCCCGCTCAACGAGCTGAAGGAGACGCCGGGCCTGGAGAAGATGATGGTGACGCAGCGCGGTTCCCGTCTCTCGGTACAGCCGGTGACCGAGGAGGAGTGGAAGATCGTGACGAAGATGCGGAAGTGAACTACGAATTGGGAATGACGGATTACGAATGAGAGCGCACAAGGTCGATACAGGCTCGGAGACGCCCTCCGGCGATACGCCTGCGAGGAGGTTGCGTGCGTTGATCTCGCTTGCCGGCCTTTCAGTAGGCGACGCGTTCGGCGAACAGTTCTTCGGCCCCGAGGATCTGATCGCCGAACGTATTTCAGAGCGATCGATTCCGCCACCCGTCTGGCCATACACCGATGACACGGCAATGACGCTCTCCGTTGTGGACGTGCTGATGCGATTCGGCCGGATCGATCAGGACGCACTGGCCGCTGCTTTGGTGGAGCGCCACGAGGAGGAGCCGGATCGCGGCTATGGCGCCGGCGTGCGGCAGCTTCTGCGTGCGGCCTCCGATGGGGCTGCGTGGCGCGACGTTGCAGCGGCGGCGTTCGGTGGGCGCGGTTCACATGGGAACGGCGCCGCAATGCGGGTTGCTCCGATCGGCGCATGGTTCGCCGATGATATCAACCGCGCAGTCGCCGAGGCGAGGGCATCGGCCGAAGTGACGCATACGCATGAGGAGGCAGTGGCAGGTGCAGTGGCCGTTGCGCTGGCGGCCGCATACGCAGTGCTTGCATGCTTGCAGCCTGAGGCGGTTGGGAACACGTCGCTGCTTGCCTTTGTCGAGACGCACATTCCACCCGGCGAAACACGGCATGGTATCCGCAAGGCGCTCGCAATGCCGGAACATACGTCCGTTGCCCATGCGGCAAACGTGCTCGGTTCGGGGCATCGTATCAGCGCGGCGGACACAGTTCCGTTCGCACTCTGGTGCGCCGCTCGCCATCTCGGCAATTACGAGGAAGCGTTGTGGACTACGGTCTCCGGCCTCGGCGATCGCGACACGACATGTGCCATCGTTGGGGGCATCGTGGTTCTCCGCACGGGCATGGAGGCAATCCCGGAGCGTTGGCTGCATGCGCGCGAGAAGCTGGAACACCGGTACAATCCGGCGCTCGGCGACGACGAGGCATTTCAATAGCAGACGTGTTCGATCCATTTGCCCAGCCCACTGCACGCATTCGATCCAACACATGCCGTACACATGCTCGAATCGTTCCCCGAATGGCGCACGGGCACCACGCTCAAACACATCACGTGAACAGGCGCCGCGAGGAGCGAGCACTGCCGGGTCGGACAATGATGATTGGCAACGATGATACGTAGCAACGCCGGCCGGGATCGACTCTCCCGGCCGGCGTTGTGCATATCGTGGCCTTGCCGGCCGCATCGTCACCGAGCGGCTTCAGTGGAGGCTACACGGCCTCGGACATGACGCCGCTGAGGATTGCATTTGCATAGGCGGCCGGCGTCATCGGGTTGCCGGAGCAGGTGCTGCTGCTCTCGCAGGAGAGGATGTCGTCGTATCGCCAGATGAATCCGCCGCCGATGCCGAGCAGGCTCCACGCCTTGTACTGTACCTCCATCTGATCCGGGCACTCGCCGCTGGTGCAGCCGGTGCCGTTGCGGCACCAGAGGCCGGGAAGAATGAAGGAGGCCGCGGCATCACCCAGGATCGGCTTGATCGATGCAATCCACTGCGGGATCTCGTACACATTGATGGAGCCACCGGCATAGCACTGCAGGTTGTATGCGGTCACCAGGCCGGGGTTGCTGTTCTGCAGCGCCTGCAGGCATCCCGCCCAGAACTGCATGTCCGTGTACGGACAGAAGGTGATCTGCTTGTAGCCGATCGCCGCGAGCATCTGCGCGAACTGCACCACGGTATCCTGATTGTAGCTGTCCTCATCGTCGAAGTCGATGCCGTCGATGGAGGGAATCACGGAGAGGAGCGCGGCGAAGTTCTTGTAGAGCGGGCTCGTGGGGCCGGTACCGAAGCGGTTGATCAACTGCTGGATGTTGCCGAAGTCCGTCGGCCCGCCGCCGCTGCCAACGGAGAAGAGGAGACGGTTCACGGAGGTTGTACCGGTCTTGAGCTGGGCAAGAAGTCCCGGCCACGCCGGATCGCCCACGTAGGTTCCGTCGGTGACGATGACGGTATCGTTGAGCGTGAGATCGGCATTCGTGGCACTGACGTGCACGGACCATGCAAGCACGGTCGTGAAGCCGGATGCCTTGAGATTGTCGATGACGGGTTGCCCGCCGCTGTACAATGCTTCCCAACAATAGACTGCTGCTGTGATGCTCATGATGCTGGACTGGGTTTGGTTGCCTTACGCCCGGTTGCGGGCACGGATGGGGATAGAATGGATGATGAAAAGATAGGCCGGCCCGATCGGCACGGGATACTCAATTACTACTCAGCGGCAGCATGCGATTCAACGCCCGGCGCGCCCGATGCGTCCACCGGACCCGGCCGCCCACTCGTGCTCCTCCTTCACGATCGCCCTTCATGATCGAATGTGCGCAGTCCATATATTCGAACGCTGTGCCGGGCGCGCGGGATATCTATCGATAACGCGTCGAAGGCGAAGACGCGGCCTGACCGTATCGCAGTGCGATGCGCACCAGTCCCGTTGGGGTTCGGTGCCGGCGGATAGTGTATCGCACGCTCCGGCCGGTACCCGGCACAGGGAACGAAGCACCGGTACCTGCCGGACAACCGGCCGGTACCTGCTGATGGCCGACAACATCATCCTCGCATACGGAGTACTTCAGTGAACACGATTTCGAGATGGATCATCGCCGCGCTGTTCTGCGCGGTTGCCGGCAACGGCGTGGCGCACGCGCAGGAGGGGGAACTGAACAAGCTGATGAACGGCTCGCTTGCGGCATACAATGCAAACGATTTCCGCAAGGGTCTGGACCTAGCGAAGAAGGCGCTGGTGATCGCGGAGAAGGATCTCGGGGCGGGGAATCCGGTGGCCGGCAACATCCAGTCCATCATGGGCGCATGCTACCTGGGGCTGAAGGATTACCATGCGGCGGAGGGTTCGTTCACGCAGGCGATCGCCATCGCGGAGAAGCATGCGGACTCCAACACCGCGGAGTTGGCGCAGGCATTGAACGGCCTGGCGGAGGCGCACATGGAGCAGAAGCATTACACGGAGGCCGAGGGGCTGTACAAGCGCCTCATCGAGCTGCACGAGAAGGAGAAGGGGTTCGAGCTCGCCTACACGCTGACCAATCTCGGCAACCTGTACATGAGCACGAACCGGCTTGCCGATGCGGAGCCGATCCTGCGCCGCGCGATGACGCTGCTGGATGAGAAGGATTCCACGCAGCGCCGGCTGCTTGCGGCAACGGTGAACTCACTCGCGTACGCCGCATACCAGCGTGGCCGGAAGGACACGGCGGAGGCGCTCTTCGGCCGCGCGCTCGACATCAGCCGGACGTTCATGAAGGCGGACGATCCCTCGCTCGCAACCACGTTGAACAACCTCGCGGGGCTCTATGCCGATCGCGGCGCGTACGACAAGGCCGCGCCGGCGATGGAGGAGACGCTGCGCATCATGGAGAAGACGCTCGGGAGCGACAATGCGGACGTGCGCCGCGTTCGTTCCAACCTCGCCGCCATCTACGACCACCTGGGCCGCTCCGCCGATGCGGACGCGATGCGCAAGCGCAACGGCACCGGCACCGGAGGACGTTCCAAGTAATCCGGTGGCGGAGCCACGCTGGCCATCACGAGAGACTCAACCCCGGCAGTGTCGGGGCATCCCTCTGCACTGACCCACCGGTGATCGTCGCGCCCCCCGACGCGGTCAGGGCGCGGCGATCCGTCCGCAACGCAGCGCGAACCGGTGCGCGTTGCGCCGGGGCTCTCAGAACTCCGGCAGCCTGTCAGCCCTCCGGCAGCCTGATGGACTGCGCGTGGTTGAAGATGTTGAGCGGGTCCCACTCCTTCTTCACACGCTGCAGCCGTGCGTAGCCGCGCTTGTAGTAGAGATACTCCCAGTTGATGAGATCGGTGTCCGGATAGTTCACGTAGCATCCGTCCATCACGCGATCCGGCATCGGGCCTTCCGGACCGTACATGGCCTCGTAGAACTCACGGATCCATTTCAGGTTGACGGCATCGTCCCGCCTGCGCGTCCAGTAGGTCTGGTACTGAAGCTTGAGGATGGAGCTGCGCTGCGGAACGGCGGTGGCCTCCGGCTTCACGGTGTTGATCTTCGCGCCATAGGAATCCACCTGCAACAGCGCCTGCGTGTTCGGATACTTCGTCGTGAGGTGCTGCCAGATTACATCGATCTGCCGCGCCGGGAAGGGCTGCTTCATGTAGGCGGACTTGTACTTGCCGCGCTGGTTGGGTCCGGAGCCGTTCAGGGTCTGCGTGGCCTCCAGCCAGGGCATGGTGCGCACGTCGCGCGACTGCACCACCATGTGATGAAATCCAACCGGGACGCTCTGACGTACATGATCCAGGCCCGGGAGTGTCATGGCATCGATCAGCTGGCGAAGCGGTCCCTCGTCCTTCCCGACCTGCTGCGCCGTGAGCACGATCTGCCCGGCAGCCTTGTTGGTGAGATGGAGGAGACCGAACAGCCCGTCGTACCCGGTGCCCGCCTCCGAATGCTTCTGGAAGAACGTCCCGTAGCTGGTGAGCAGCCGGGTGAACTGGTCCTGATCGATCTCGTCCCAGTTCCAGGCGATGCTGGCGATGTGGGCGATGCTCGGCGCGGCAGGGGGAGCCTGGAAGAAGTATCGCGTCACGATACCGAAGTTTCCGCCTCCGCCCCCCAGGTGGCCCCAGAAGAGATCCTGTTCCCGGCGGCTGGTGGAGTCGCGCCCCACGGTGATCACCTCGGCCCGGCGCCCCTCGTTGACAACCACGACCTCCACGGCGTGGAGCCAGTCCACGGTAAGGCCGTGCAGCCGCGAGAGGAGGCCGTAGCCGCCGCCGATGATGTGCCCGCCGGCGCCGACGGAGTAGCAGGAGCCGGCAGGAATGGCCACGCCGTGCTCCTTGTAGAGTTGCGTGTAGACGTTCCAGAGCGTGCAGCCCCCCTCGATGCAGAAGAGGTCGCGGGCGCGATCCAGGTAGACGCGGTTGAGCGGCGAGAGATCGATGATCACGCCGCCGACGTTGCCGCTCACGAAGTCCTCGTAGCAATGCCCTCCGCCCCGCACGGTGATGCGGCGGCCGGCATCCAGCGCCTTCTGCACGGAGCGCAGCACGGCGTTGGTATCGCCGCACAGCTCCACGTAGTGCGGACGCCCGGTGAACCGCTGGTTGAAGCCCTGCACCAATGTACCGTAGCGCGGATCGCGGCGGCCGACGTGGGCGCCCTGATATGTGCGATCACCTGCGCGATCGTGCTCCTCGAGGGTAGGTTTGCTCATTGTACTGCTCCAATGCTTGATCGGCACGGCGTCCGGTTGTCGCGGCACCTGCATGCAGTGTTGCGCGCAGGCGTGCGCCGCCGGGCCGCCGAATCGAATGTGGATCGGGGATATGGATGAGGGAAGGATGGGGAATCCTGCGCTGCGCACGATGGCATGCATGCAGACGCGGCCGCAACATACGGCTTCTTCCCGTCCCGCATTACGAGCCGCGACAGAATGCCGCCCCCGAAGCGCGAAGACGCTCCGTATATTGAACGCTCCCACAACCGGTGCACTGCAAGGCCTGCGGGGCAGGGGTGCACGCCGGAATTTCGAGAGGAACATCCTGACCGCTATGACGAACAACACGATTACTCGCGAGGCTCGATTCTTCATCTGGCTTGTGGTTGCGGTGATCGGTCCCTTCGGCCTGCTTCTCTACCTCTGGCCGGGGGGCGCGGGAGAGTACTGGGCCTGGAGGATCGCGCAGCCACGCACGGCCATGATGGTGGGCGCCATCTACTTCTGCTGCGGATTCTACTACGCCTACCTGGCCCGGCAGCGTGAGTGGCTGCAGTTGAAGAGCAGCCTGCGGTCGCTCTTCGTGGTGGCGGCATGGCTGCTGGTTGCCGCGATGTTCCACTGGGATGACTTCTTCCAGTACCGCGCGCTTACGCTGACGTGGCTTGGCGCATACTATCTGCCGCTCTTCGCAATCCCCATCCTCTTCCGCATCCAGTCCGAACGCTTCGGCAGGGATGAGGATATCACCGGCGTGCACCTGGCGACCGGATGGCGGGCGTGGCTGATAGCACGCGCGGTGATCTACGGCCCGCTCGCCATCTTCGTCTTCATCCACGCGCCAACCATAAGCGCGTACTGGCCGTGGCCGATCGAGCCGTTGAACGTCCGCATCTTCAGCGGGCAGATCGCGGTGTTCGGCGCCTTCCCCGCGCTTGCCATGGGGGACGGCCTCTGGCGCCGGATCCGGCTCTTCATGATGCTGGCCGCCGGGCTTGCCGTTGCACACCTGGTTGCGCTGCTCGTGAACGGAACACCCTACAACATCAACGCTCCCGCAGGACGCTGGCTGCCGGCGATGTTCGCGGAATGGCTGATCACCTCGGCAGCGCTGCTGTGGAACTATCGGAACCGGAAGTAGACTATCACGGAGTACACATGTTCATTCGATACGGTGTCGGGATCGTGGCGACCACCTACACCCTGCTGGGGGTGATAGGCTTTCTCCCGGTGGAGGGGATCAACTCGATGCATCACGAGGGGATCGGCGTGCACTATCTCTTCAACATCATCGCGATCAACGTGGTTCACAACCTGATCCATCTCGGCATCGGCATCAGCGGACTCTTCGCGATGCGCACGCTCCGGGGCGCGCAGATGTGGGGAAAGATCGTGGGCGTGGTGCTGCTCCTGGTGTTCGCGGCAGGGATGGTGCAGGCGGTGATGGAGGGATTCCCGCGCGATCAGTGGCTGCTTGGAATCGTGCCGCTCAATTCGCCGGGGCACACGCTGCATTTGGCAACGGGAGTGGTGGCGCTCTACCTGGGGCTGGCGAAGGCTTCGGCTCAGACCGGGGTACAGAAGTAGAGGTTCCTCATTCCCGGTTGTGCCGGCGGAATGCGGTTGCATGGCACGATACCATTGCATGGTGGATCGCTGCCGGTTCCAACAGACACCATCGGCGCGAACCGCCGGTACTGAACCAGCGGCTGTACCGCATAGCACTGCTGGTGCGCCCCATCAGGCACAGGCCCTGCGGGCGGGCCGGCCCGTGCTCCTACGGCTCCAGCATTGTGCGCGCATTGAAACAATCCTCTACGTTCCGGATACGCACCATTATTCAGCGACGGCTTCACAATGATCGCCGGATTTTCCAGATTCGAATTCAGGGAAATCCCGACAGCCACTCCGTTCCAAATCTCAATTGCACTGCACTCGTCATTATGCAGTAGAGCCCCTTTCGCCTGGCACTACCGTATGCGTCGCATCGAATAATCCACCACCCCATCTATCCCGGTCGCAGGACTTCTGCACCCCTCTGCAGCAGACCATGCGCATCATTCTCACGCTCCGGATATGAGCACTCTTCACATAATGCATGGAATAGGCGAATTCGGTCCACGCGCCATCGGAAAAACTGTAATGGGACTTGCACCCAACATCTCACAGGCTATATTTGCCAAGCACTTTTCTCGCTCGCCTCCCGCGCCGCTGACAGGAAATGTACGGCGCCTGCGCCCATGCACTTTGTCAACAACGAGTATGTCCTACCCGGCGTTGCCGGTGTGCTGCGCTATCAATCCCCTCCGCATCACATTTGATTTTATGAACGCGGGCTCACACGTACACGTGAATCCCTGCTCACGGCGTGGCTCTTTCCGGGGCAGGTACATCTTCGTGTACTCCCATGGCGCAAGGATCACAGTTATGTTGGCGCCGTCACTACGATATTGTTATTGAATCCCGAGCATTGCCACTGTTTCGATGGCCGCTGGAGCAAGGTCTTCGGCGGAGCATCGAGTTGATATTCATCATAGCATTAGAGGAATCAATATCATGCGAGAGTATGTTCCATTACTCGTCACAGCCATTGCCCTGACTCTCTGTGCTGCTGCACATGCCGGGGCAGAGACACCGCGCCGGAATGTCGGCATCGCCACACACCGCACTCCTCCCCCAACGGCAGGCAACAGCACGCGAGACGTGGTTCCCGGGCCAGGCGATGAAGCTGCCCCGCCGGAATCAGCCGTCTGTACCCCGGACTGCCCGTTCCAAAACTGGAACGGCCCAACCACCCTCACGCTCATGCTTCCCAGCGGGTGCAGGATTCAGGCAACGTACTACACGCGTACCTCCTGCCAGTCGCGTCAATTCCAGTTCACGATGTTGAAATACCTTGACGCCAGCTGCCTTGGCATTCCATTCCAGACGCTTCATCAGCAACTGGACATGGCATGGATGAGTGCGAATCCGGAAGCATGGCCTCCCGAAAACGAAGGGGATTGCGCAAACGACTGGCAATCGGTGAAGGGATCGTGCTGGGGATTCTGGAACTCGCAGGGAGTCAGCTCTCCGTGTCCGGGCTTTGCGTGCTGCGTAACGAACTACTCGGTCTGCATCGTGAACGGCCAGCGGGTGATCAACCAGGGAATCACCATTGTCAACAATGCGGCCAACTGTGAAGCACAGAACTGCTTCCCGGTTTGCCGATTCTGATCCCACGGACATGGCCGGGCCATGTTCGGCCCGGCCATGTTTCCGAAGAGGTTCGAAATCACTGAATCGAGAATCGATCGGAGTATTTTTCATGAAGACATGGTTGGGCATGATATCTCGAGGCACACCGGTACTCATGATCGCCCTGAGCGTGTTTGCGCTGGCGGCACCCAGAGCCGACGGCCAGTGGCGGCAGGTTGACGAAGTAGCGGACAGCGCGATCGGCAGACCGTTCTACAAGCGCGTACGAGCGGCGGACCCGGATCACATCATGGGCATCGGGTTCTATCCAACGATGATGTCCTTCGTACGATCCTCCACCGATGGTGGCCGTTCGTGGAGCACCGCACTGCGCGACTCCACTGTCATTCCCTCAACCTCGGGTGCACCCGCCAACTTTGCACGAGTACTGCTGGATATTGCATGCCCCACGCCGGGACTGGCAATTGTGGGGGGTGACAGCGGCACCATCTGGCGCACGACGAACTGGGGAAGGTCCTGGCAGGAGCAGCAAATGCCGGGACCGCACCACCCGATTGTGAACATCTCCATGTGCGACTCGCTCAACGGCCTTGCATACCAGCCGCGCAACATGCTCCTCCACACAATCGACGGTGGTATCCACTGGGCGTCCACCCCCATCGACTCATCGATCCTTCCAGTCGGATACGTTGCCTCCAAGGTGTTTGCCATCACTCCCGGCACCTGGCTCATCGCGGCAACGTCAACCACGGGAACGATGAAATTCATCCGCACAGCCGATGCAGGGCGGACATGGAAGCCGGTGGAAACAAATCGTCTGGTTACCGTCCAGATGATCGATCCCGTGCATGGATGGAGCGCGGGATATGGTCCACAGCTCGATTCCAGCAATTCGCAGATCCGGAACGACGTGGTGCAGGTTACAACGGACGGTGGCAACTCCTGGAGGACATTGCTGGACACGTTCTGCCTTCCGGCCTTTGGCCTGTACGACATTGCCTTCTCCGACATGTGGAATGGAATCGCCATTGGCGGATTGAAGGCACTCCGCACAACCAACGGCGGAGCAACGTGGAGCTCGATCGTAGACGATCTGGATTTCGATGCGATCGGCTCGCTGCACGGCATCGCGTGTCCCGCACCGGAGGTCGCATTTGCCGGAACAGAGGATGGGCACATCCTTCGCTACGATGCTCGCAGTTCGGGGGTTGCCGCCCCTGCTCAGCCGACCGGCATCGCTGCGCTTCACGCAATCCCCAACCCGATGTGTGGCGAGGGCATAGTCCAATTCGACCTTCCGGAATCATCCCGATTCCACATCGATCTCGTGGACGCACTTGGCAGGAAGGTGATGGAAATTGCTGAGGGAACCATGCCTGCAGGCGTTCATGCCGTTCCGTTTCGTTATCACGATCTACCCGCAGGAATGTACTATGCATGCCTTCGCCTGGAGGCTCGCACCTGTGCCACACCCGTGATCGTGGAGAAGCCATAACGGTTCCTAACACAACAAGCTGTTGCCCTCGTCCGAACGACGTCCTTCCGCAACTGACCAGGAACTACAGCCAGCTGCAAGTCCGGGTGAACGGTTGGACCAGCTTCGTCGGGCCTTGATGCAGCGCCGGAAGCGTACACCGAAATCGCGAGCTTTTCGTGCTGTCCCTATGCCTTCCCCCACAGTTCCACCACGTTGCCGTCCGGATCGGCAATCCCCACGGTGGCAAAGAATTCCGATGCCTGCGTGTACTCATGTACGATGCGCACGCCGGCATCGCGAAGCCGTTCGTAGTTGGCGCGCACGCCCGGCGCAACCAGGCAGAGGCTGATCCCGGCGCGTGTGCCGGGCTCGTGCTCCGCGGGCTCACGCCCCTCCGCGAGGTAGATCGTGGCATCACCGGCCTGAAGCGTAACGCCCGGCTCCAGCATCTGATCGCCTTCCTGAAAGCCGAGCATCTTCTTGTAGAACTCGAGCGATCGCGCCAGATTGCTGACGTGGATCGCGATCACGGCAAGTCCGCGCACGGCAACAAGCGGTGCGGTATCGGGCACACTGTCGGTGTTCTCTTCCATGAGTCGGATAATTGATGTTGATGCGGCGCCGCCGGATCGGCGCAGCGATGCGGCGAAGGTAGGCAATGGCGGGCGATCGTGCCAACGCACGGTGAGGTTCATGGACGGCAGTGCACAGAGTCACCCCAACGGCAGCAGCTCGCGTGTGGAGCACGCGCGCAGGCTGGTGCTTGCGCATGGATGGAACGCCACGGCATATCAGATCATCAACCCGGGCATCGACCACTGGTTCACCGCCGCCGGCAACGCGGTTGTGGGCTTCGTCCACCGGCGCGGCGTGCGCGTGGTTGCGGGAGCGCCGGTCTGCGCGCGCGAACGCCTTGCAACGGTGGTCGAGGAGTTCGAGAGCGATGCCGTGGCCGGCGGCGAACGTGTCTGCTACTTCGGCGCAGAGGCGCGCCTGGAGGGGCACTTCAGGGGGGACCGGTCGCACTCCATGGTGCTGCTGGGCGCACAGCCTGTATGGCATCCGGATGGATGGCCCCAGATCGTTGCCGGGCGGGCGTCGCTTCGCGCGCAGTTGAACCGCGCACGCAACAAGGGAGTGCGGATCGTGGAGTGGAGCAGCGAACAGGCTACCGGGCATCCGCAGCTTCGGCGATGCCTTGCCGAGTGGCTTGCAACGCGCGGGCTGCCGCCGCTTCACTTCCTGGTGGAACCGCAGACGCTCGAGCGGCTTTCTGACCGCCGCATCTTCGTGGCCCAGATCGGCGGGGACGTTGTCGGCTTTCTGGTGGCATCCCCCATCCCGGTGCGGCACGGCTGGCTCGTGGAGCAGATCGTGCGCGGCACCCACGCACCGAACGGCAGTGCGGAACTTCTTATCGACAGCGCCTTCCGCGCCATGAGCGCGAGCGGCGCGGACTACGTTACACTGGGCCTCTCCCCCCTCTCGCGCAGGATGCAGAAGAACATGGCGGAGTCACCGCTCTGGATACGCGCGCTTCTCGGCTGGGTGCGCGCGCATGGGCGCCGCTTCTACAACTTCGACGGCCTGGATGCGTTCAAGGCGAAGTTCCAGCCGGATGACTGGGAGCCGGTGTATGCAATCGCGAATGAGCCGCGCTTCCGCATCCGCACGCTCTACGCCGTCGCCGAGGCATTCGCGGGGGGCTCGCCGATCGCAATGATCGCGCGCAGCGTGTTCCGGCGCCGGCGCTGAACGGGTCACCGCATCCGGACTTCACCGCATCCGGACTTCACCGCATCCCGACCTCACCCCCAACTCCGGCAATCCCTACCCTCCATCCATGACCTGCAACCGGCAAAAAACAGAGGACGGCGGGAGGACGATCGCTGCAACGGGCTCTGCACGGCCATGCCTGTGTGCACGATGCGTGCATCCCCCGCGTTCGATCTCTTCCCGCCGCCCCGTTCAACTCATGAAAGCCCGCCGGGCACAACGGCCCGGCTGCAGGTTCCGGATGTATCGTATCGCGATATTATCTGAACATTCACGGCGCGCGATCAGCCGAGCCCGTTCACGATCGCGCCGGCGTAGGCCGCGCTGTTCATCGGGTTGCCGGAGCAGGTGTTACTGTTCACGCAGGACTGGATGTCGTCGTACATCCAGATGAATCCCCCCTGGATGCCGTCCGGCTGCCACCCGCGATACTGCACCTCCATCTGATCCGGGCACTCGCCGCTCAGGCAGTTGCTGCCGTTGCGGCACCAGAGGCCCGGGCTGATGAAGGCGGACGCTCCGCTCCCCAGGATCGGCTCGATGGAGCCGATCCACTGCGGAATCTGGAAGACGTTTCCCCCGCCACCGGAATAGCACTGCAGGTTATAGCCCGTTACCAGCCCGGGGTTCGATGACTCCAAGGCCTTCAGGCAACCGGCCCAGAAGCTCATGTACGTGTAGGGACAGAAGGTGATCTGTCCGAAGCCGATGGTGCTCAGCATCTGCGCGAACTGCACCACCGTGTTCTGATCGTAGTTGTCCTCGTCGTCGAAGTCGATGCCGTCGATCGCCGGGATCGCGGCACGCAGGGCGGCGAAGTTCTGATAGAGCGGATTGGAAGGGCCGGTGCCGTACTGGCTGATGAGGGCCTGGATATTGGTGAAGTCGATGGGAGGGGGACCACTCCCCACGGAGAAGAGGATGCGGTTCACGGACGTGCTTCCGGTCTTCAGGCTCCCAAGCTGCGCCGGCCAGCCGGCATCGCCAACATACTTGCCGTTGCTGGCAATCAGCGTATCGTTCAACGTGAGATCGCCGTTGCTTGCGTTGACGTGCACGGACCAGACGATCACGGTGGTGAAACCGGATGCCTTCAGGTCGTCGATCACCGGCTGTCCCCCGCTGTAGAACGGACCTCCGCCGTAGATCGATGCTGTGATGTTGCTCATGTCACTCCTTCGGGTTGCAATGCGGGGAGTCGGCCTTCCAGTAACCGGGCCGTCGGCACCTGGGCACGGTGCCGACGTATCTCGCGTACGCTACGTTATATCGTCGGAGAAGACCCGTGGAACGACCGGGGGGATAGAATGCATGCAAGGTAGAGGCCGATTCGCGGCAGCGGCTACTCAATTTGTACTCAACGGACCGGTTGTCCGGTCCCGGACCTTCGGGCGGCGGCCGCGCAACGGTGTTGAGCGGTGGCGCGCCGCGCCGGGATCGCCCTCGGGAATGCATCCTCCCCCACATGGAATCAAGAAGGTTGAACGCTCCCGCGAAGTTCCGGACCGTGGCATCGGCTTCGGCGAACCCCCTCCCTGCCCGGACGGCGCCGCGCGGAGTACCGCATGCATCGGCATCACACTGTCCCATCGGCACGATATCATGAAGAACCTGTTCCTGCTGGCATTCCTGTTCATCACGCTCCCGGCATGCTCCGATGAAGCCCATCGCCCTGCCGCCTCCGCTCCTGCACGGAGCGCTTCGAACAATCAGGCACCGGCCGCTGCGCCGCCCCCCGCCTCTGCTGCGGACCGGCAGGCGCCGGAGTTCCCGGCCGATGCGATCTGGCTTGGCACCGATCATCCGCCCACGATGGCCTCACTGAAGGGGAAGGTTGTTCTGGTAGACTTCTGGGAATACACCTGCATCAACTGCATACGCACGTTCCCGCATCTGAAGGAATGGTATGCGCGCTATCACAGGTACGGTCTGGAGATCATCGGCGTACAGAAGGGGGAGTTCGCGTTCTCCTCGGAGCCGGCGAACATCGAGCGCGCCTACAAGCGCTTCATGCTGCCGTATCCGGCCATTGCGGACATCCACGACAGGATCTGGGATGCGTACCACAACGACACATGGCCGGCATCCTATCTGATCGATGGAGAGGGACGGATACGCACGAAGCATGAGGGAGAGGGGAACTACGGGACGTTCGAACGCGAGATCCAGGCGATGCTGAAGGAGATCCATCCGGATGCGGACTTCTCCGCGTACGCCGTGGCGCCGGATGCGCCGATCTTCGGTCCGGACTGCGGCACGCAGAGCGAGGAGGTATATGTAGGCGCAGAGCGCGGCACGCAGTGGGGAGGGGAGATGGCGAACCGCGAAGGCTTTCAGCCGGACCGCACGGTTACCTACCGGCCAACGGAGCGCCGCGTTGAACGAGGGATCTTCGTGGCCGGCACCTGGACCAACCGGGCGGACTATCTGGAGTCCGCCGGAAACCCGGCCGGCGATGACGCGGCCTACGTGGGGGTCACCTATCACGGGCGAGACGTCTACTCCGTGCTCACGCGCACGCCGGGCGGACCGGTATCGTTGGTGATAACGCGCGACGGCCATCCGGTGCCGCCGGCGCAGCGGGGAAAGGATATCGCGGTGGATGCCGCGGGGAGGACGTATCTGACGATCGATGAATCGAGGATGTACTACGCGATCAGCCGCGAGGATGACGCCGTGCACGAGCTGCGGCTGGAACCGATCGGGCCCGGCGTCAGGATCTGCTCCTTCTGCTTCGGCAACAGGTGCCTCGAGAATTTCGACAGGCTCTGACAGCGGCGCCTCGTTACTCCGTGTTCAGCGGACCGGCCCGCACGTGAGGGCATGGCATCGAAGGATGTGTGGTGCCGACGGGCCGATGCGGCCGGAGGTCCGGCTGGAAACGGAACGGCCCCGCATTGCGGGGCCGTTCCGTTCACACATGTATGCGGCATCACTTCTGCTTCGGCCGCTCCTGAATGGTGCCGAAGACATAGTCCCACAACGGGGAGCTGACGCCGTACCCGGTATTCTCCTCGCCGTAGTGATGGCGCATGTGATACTGCTTCAGCTTCAACCAGATGCCGCGCTTCATGGAGAAGTGATGCGTGGCATAGTGAAGCATGTCGTAGCAGAGATATCCGAACACCATCCCCGCGAAGGCCGGCGGCGTAAGGTGCGGGCCCAGGATCAGGAGGAAGACCACGTAGAAGATGATCGCGAGCGGAATGCTGATGCCCGGCGGCATCACCAGGCGCGTTGCATCGTTCGGGTAGTCGTGATGTACGCCGTGCAGAATGAAGTGAAAGCGCTTCCCCCATTCCGACTTCGGCTGGTAGTGGAACACGAACCGGTGCAGGATGTACTCGATGAACGACCACGATAACACCCCGCCCACGAACAGCCCCGCCACACTTGCTGCTTCGAGATGATCGATGGCGAATGCACGGTAGAACATGTATCCCATCACCGGCAGGTACACAACAAGCGGTGTGGACGGATGCACGTGCGAGAAGAACTCCATGAAGTTGCTCTCGAACATTCGCACGGTTTCGTTTTTGTTCGATACGTAACGACGTGCCATACTCTCACCAATGGATTCTAGTCAATATCACCGGCTGCCCGTTCATTGACGGGCTCAAAAGTACGAAATTCGGGTTATGCCATGCCACGGAAGACACTTCGCAACATGATGCGCAACGGAGCCGGCGAACGCGCCGGTTGAAACTGCCTCTCGTGGTCCGATGCGCCGGAACCCGTGTTCCGCATGCAATCCTCGCGCTCGGTGCACGGCGCGAGGCCTCGAGCGGCAGCCCGGTTCCGCGGAGCGATATCGCAGTGCGACCGGTCCGCCGGTGCGTCCGCGGCCGGAGCGATGGGCCGTCACATCCGCTCCCACACCGAACGGAGACCGCCGGCGGTGTGGAATGACACATCATTGCCGCCGGCGTTTCATCCCCTCCAAATTTCGTCCGCCCCGTGCCTTATCCCCGCGGATGAAATGTTCGGTGCACCTCGCGCAGATACTCCCGATCGATATGGGTATAGATCTGCGTGGTCGTGATATCCTCGTGCCCGAGCATCTCCTGTACGGCGCGAAGATCGGCCCCTCCCTCCAGCAGGTGCGTGGCGAAGGAGTGGCGGAAGGTGTGCGGATGCACATCCGCCATCACACCGGCGGCGGCGGCATATGCACGCGTCATTTTCCAGAGAGCATTCCGGCTCAGCGAACCGCCGCGCGAATTGAGGAAGAAGATATCGTCGCTTCGCTCCGCCCGCTTTATCAGAAGCGGCCGGGCTCGGCGGCGATACTCCTCGGCCCACTCCTGTGCGGTGCGCCCCACCGGCACCAGGCGTTCCTTGTTCCCCTTGCCGATCACGCGCACCAGGCTGTACTCGAACAGAAGCTGCGATGTATGCAGCATCCTGAGCTCGCTGATGCGCATGCCGGTGGCGTAGAGCATCTCCAGGATGGCTCGATCGCGAAGCACGAAATGAGCGCGGCGCGGATCGGTGTCCGCCATCGGCGCCTCCAGAATCGCCGCCACCTCCGCCACCGAAAGCACATCCGGCAGCGTGCGCAGCCGCTTCGGAAGCTGCACGTTCTCCGAGGGATCGCCCGGCGCATCCCCCTCCACCATCGCGAACTTGTGCAGCCCGCGCACGGCGGAGATCGCGCGGGCGATCGACGCGGGCGCAAGCCCAGTCTCGGCGAGGGCAACGATGTGCCGCCGCACATGTTCGATCCGCACGCCGTCGATAGTACGAATTCCCTGTTCGGTCAGATGTCCGGCATAGCGCCGGATGTCGCGCTGGTATGCTTCGCGGGTGTTGTCCGCCGAGCCCTTGTCCACCACGAGGAACTCGATATATCGGTCCAGCAGCAGCCCCAGCCCCGGTGAAAGCTCCGTGGTATCGTGTTGGTTGACCATCATCGCCGTGGAACCTGCGTACAATACGGATCCGCAGAGGCCGCTACTGGTTGCCCCCCTTCTTCTCTCCCTTGCCGTAACTGATCTCCGCGTCGATGCTGCCGAACGCGTCGTCGATGTAGGGAATCATCGGCTCCTGCCGCTCGCGCCGCACCTCCGGCTCCGGCGTGCTCTGTTCGCCCGCCTCCGGCTTGTACTGAATTCGCGGATGGCTCATGCCGATGAGGTTCTTCGTGAACGCGATCTTGATGCGGTTCAGATCGGCGAGCGTCAGCTCGCACTGATCGAGCTGCCCCTCGGAGAAGCGCCGCTTGATGGCGCGGTCGATCGTCTCCTCGATCGCCTTCGGCGTCGGGCTCGGAAGCGCGCGGGTTGTGGCCTCCACCGCATCGGCAAGCATCACGATCGCAGTCTCGCGCGAGTGCGGCCGCGGCCCCGGATAGCGGAAGTCGTCCTCATTCGCCTCCGGATTGGTCTCGCGAGCCTTGTCGAAGAAGTAGCGGATCACCGTGGTTCCGTGATGCATCGGAATGAAGTCGATGATGCGCTGCGGCAGCCCGTACTCACGCGCCAGCTCGATGCCGTCCTGCACGTGATTGCGGATCATCTGCGCGGACTTCTCCGGCTTCAGCTTGTCGTGCTTGTTCCCCATCTGCATCTGATTCTCCACGAAGTACTCCGCCTTGGCAATCTTCCCCACATCGTGGAAGTAGGCCCCCACTTTCGCAAGCAGCGCGTTCGCTCCGATGGCGTTCGCCGCACTCTCGGCAAGCCGTGCAATGGTAAGCGTGTGCTGGTAGGTACCGGGCGCCTTGTCCGCGAGCGCGCGGAGCAGCGGATGGTTCAGATTGTCGTACTCCAGCAGCTTCAGATCGGTAGCCACGCCGAAGAACTTCTCGATCACGAAGATGCACCCGAACGTGAGCACCGGCGAGAGCGTGGCGTTGATTGCCGCGGAGCCGAGTTTCTGCGCCAGCATGCCCAGGGAGTCACCACGCTCGATGCCGAGCGCAACGATGGCGAACGCATAGCCGATCATCGAGAAGGTGATGGAACGGAACAACTGCGTGCGGCTCTTGATGTCGCGTACGGTATAGGCGGCGAGAACGCCGGCGGAGAGGCATGCAAGCGCCACGGCGTAATCGTTGCCGCGGATGCCGGCCACCATGAAGCAGGCGATCACCGTCATGTAGAACGCCGTTCGCGAATCGAAGAGGATCGCCAGCAGCATCGACAGGAGCGGCATCAGAATCAGATACTCCACCGGCCATGCCACATGCACCACCAGCGAGAGATAGCTGAGCACCGCCACCAGAAGCATCACGCCGATAATGATGCCGAGCTGAAGATTGTCCGAGAAGATGCGCGGCCGGAAGTTGTAGAGGAAGAGCACCCCCAGCATCATCAGCACGCCGGTGTGCCCCACATTTCCCAGCAGACGGAACCAGACGTTCTCCTCCTCCTCGCGAAGCCGGCGGGAGCGTTCGTAGCTGACAAGCTTCAGCCGCGTGGCATCGGTGATGCGCTCGCCGGTGGCAACGATCAGTTCGTTCTCCGCCACTACGCCGAGCGACCGGGTTACCTCCGACTTCGCGTTCTCGCGCGCCTCCGCGGTGAGACGCGGACTATAGAGATAGCTGGGCGTGTAGAGCACGCGCAGCAGCTCCATCGCCAGCACGGACTCGTCGTGCCCGAGCCGCCTGGCAAGCGAGGCCTCCGCCGTTCGCATCACGTCCAGACTGTCGAACAATCCGCTCAGCGGGAGCACATCCTCGTAGGCCTCGCTTCGGCGCACGGCGATCTTCTCGCTCTGCAACGATGTCTTGTTCCCCTCGATCACACCGGCATCGTACGGTATCACGATGGCATCGGAGAGCGCATCGGCAATCTCCTGCAGACGCTGCGCCCGCATGTCGCCCAGCGGAATGCTCTGCACCAGATTCCACGAGTTGTCCGAGAGGAACGACGGCTTGTTCTGGCTGACGGCGATGCCTGCGGCGACAACGTGCAGCGTGTCGCGCATGCGGGCGGAGTTGATGCTTCCCGGCACGTACACCGGAAGCACGCTGGCCATTGCACGCTTGGTATCCTGTTCGTAGGTGGCGTCGTCCTTGTAGATCGGGAACGCGAACGGCGCGCGTACCGTATCGCCGTTCCATACCGAGCCCAGCTCGAATTCGTATTCGAGCATCGAGGTGCGCGGAAAGAGGAGCGCGATGAACGCAACCGAAAGTGCAAGC
Organism: Kapaibacterium sp. (SeqCode); assembly: GCA_035549015.1. Taxonomy (GTDB): domain Bacteria; phylum Bacteroidota; class Ignavibacteria; order OLB7; family OLB7; genus JAFDZV01. The sequence goes on along the minus strand of DASZRW010000018.1, from coordinate 30,685 downwards.
GCCACATACCGCACCCAGCTCTTCCACCGCAGTGAACGAACTCCCCGTGCCTCCTCCTTCCCTTCAGCAGCACGCTGAACCGGGAAGGATGCCTTTCGTTTGTGCTCTGACATGGAATGCTGGTTCGGTTATCGGCCGGCTGGCATCTCTGCTCTCTCGCGACAGTTCAACGGGCCCGTCTCCTTTTCACGGCTCGATCACCTCCGCGCGGCTCGATCACCGCGACCGCGGCCGGCGCTTCGTGGCCGGGACGGGAGCAACGCCCGCAATCGCGCCCCGTGTCACGAGGAGATACTGCAGGAACTCATCCACGCCTTCGTGGTTGAAATCCCGCTGTGTGATGTAATCGGCCATCATCAGAAGCGGCTCCACGGCATTGCGCACGGCAACCACGTAGCCGGCCTTGCGGCAGAACTCGAGATCGTTGTAGTTGTCACCGATCCCGATCACCTCCTGGTAGTCTACATCATAACGGGCAAGCAGGCGGCCGAGTGCGGTGTCCTTGGTGGCGGCGTTGGCGCGAACCTCCAGGTACCACTGGTCGCTGCGGGCGTTGGATTCGTAGAGGCGCAGCTTCAACTCGTCGCGGCGCATCTTCCTCTCCACATAATTATAGATCGCGTTCACGCCGTGGAAGCTGCCGCTGGCAACGATCTCCAGGATCGCCCCCTGCCGCGCAAGGTCTTCAAAGTTCGGGATTACCTCGGTCTCGATGTTCCAATGAACGTGATGCCATGGCAGCGGCGTGTCCGCCTTCGTGGTGAAGAACCCGTTCGGGGTCACCACCCAGCAGTCGACATCATCGGTCAATGCTATCTCATCGGTGATGTCGAGAGCAAAATCCTGATCGAACTCCGCGGTGTCCAGCGGAGCGTCGGCATGGAGTGCGCAGGTAAGCGCGCCATCCAGCGAGATGATCGGTTCGGCCAGCTGCAGTTCCTCGGCATACGGTTCCACGGCCTGATGATGACGACGTGTGATGAGCACGAATCGGATACCGAGCTGTTCAACCTGCTTGATCAGCGCCACCGATGAAGGCGCGATGCGTTCGTCCCGGTTGAGGAGGGTACCGTCCAGATCGCACGCGACAAGCTTCGCCGCCCGAAGTCGCTCCTCTGGAGTTCGGCGGAAACCGCGAAAAAAAGCCTTGGAAAGAGATTCGAGCATGGCCTGGGAGCTTGGCCGCGTGCCTGCGCGGCGAATGGGACCGCAACCGAACGGCCACTTCCGCAAGTATATTCGCCCACTCGCCTCCCGTCCGGAGAGACACCCGCGAAGGCTCACATACTGAAATGGGGTAGTAACGTTTCGGTACGGGATAAACTACACCGCCAATGTCTATATTTACAAGCAGGTGGTGCGTATATTCGGGACCATTCAATCAGCAGGAGGAGCCATGAAGATCAGCGTTCTTCGGACACCACATCCCAGGGTTTTTCCCAATGTTGACGAACTCGGCTTCGGCCGATACTTTGCTGATCACATGTTCCTCATGAACTATGATCAGGAGAACGGATGGCATGACCCGCGCGTTGTGCCGTACGAGACGCTGGGATTGGATCCGGCCAATCTGACGCTGCATTATGGCCAGACGATCTTCGAAGGGCTGAAGGCGTTCCGTTGGAACGATGGCTCGGTGAATCTCTTCCGCGTGAACGATCACGTTCAGCGGTTCTCGCGCTCCGCTGCGCACCTCTGCATCCCCGCGTTCGAGGAGGATGTGGTGCTGGAAGGAATCAAGCGCCTGGTTGATGTGGATCGCAACTGGGTGCCCGCGCAGCGCGGCACGGCGCTCTATCTGCGCCCCACGCTGATTGCAACGGACAACGCTCTCGGCGTGCGTCCTTCGAAGACCTACATGATGTTCATCATCTGCTCTCCTGTAGGCAACTACTATGCGAAGGGAATGGCCCCTACGCGCATACTGGTTGAGCAGCGCTACAGCCGCGCCGCACACGGCGGCCTTGGAGATGCGAAGACTGCCGCCAACTACGCGGCCTCGCTGCTTGCGGCGGAGGAGGCGAAGCGGAAGGGATTCGATCAGGTGCTGTGGCTGGATGCCGACACCCACAACTACGCCGAGGAAGTTGGAACGATGAACATCTTCTTCGTGATCAACGGCGTCCTGGTAACGCCCCCACTTGGCGGTACGATACTGGACGGCATCACACGCCGCACGGTGCTGGCGCTTGCCTCGGAGTGGGGAGTCCCGACGCAGGAGCGTCCGATATCGATGCACGAGGTAACGCAGGCACATGCCGATGGAACGCTCCAGGAAGTGTTCGGCAGCGGCACGGCGGCGGTGATCTCGCAGGTTGGCGAGCTTTACTATCAGGATCGCCCGATCGTAATCGAGGAGAAGCCCGGCTCGCTGCGCGAACGGCTCTACAAGGCGATCACCGGCATTCAGTACGGCGAGATCGCCGACACGCACCACTGGATTACACCGGTTCCCGTTGCCACCAACGGCAATGGGAACGGCCATGCGAAGAAGGAGCTCGCCGAATCGCTTGGCGGCGATATCTCCGGCGGACATTGAACGGCCACGCATGGCGGACGCCGACATGACAGACGAACTCTCGACCCTGCCGCCTGCGCATCCATTTGCGCAGGCGGTTCTGTTTGCGCGCGACGAGATCGCGATGGGGCAGGCGGCGCGCGCCGAGGGGAACGACGGGCGCGTTCGCGTCTGCGCGCGCCGCGCGGTCGGCATCTTCCTCCAGACGATTGCGCCGCACCTGCCGGCGGATCCGGGCACGCATGCGATGGCGAACCTCCGTATGGTGGCGGAGTCCGAGTGGCTCCCGGCCGCTGTTCGCGATGCGGCGGCAAGACTTCTTGGCGGCGCACGAAGCATTGCAGCTGGTACGCCATGGTCAACCGATCCGCTCGGCGATGCAGTCACGATCATCAACCACTATGTGAGATCGGTGGACATCGGCTACGTACTTGCGAAGAAGTATCCTGATATGCTCTGAAGAGCACGGTGGGCCGGAGTTGTACACAGGCCCCATTCTTCCGATGACGATCGCGGAGTCAAACTCCGCGATAACAGATCGATGTGCTCTCAGGAAGCAATTCCCTCCGTACGTAGAACCAGGCTGCGCGGGCGCTTCGATTCTGCATTCACCCGCGCCGCCCGTAGCCCGGAAGCTCCACGATCGCCGGCCCTTGTCCGTCACCCTGAACACCCCGTTCCTGCCGTTGAAAGAGGTTGCCGCACCTTCCGTCGTTATGTAGTTTTGACGGCAGTTCCATCGTTCCTCAGCCCAGCATTCAGATGAAGACGTACGTGCGCTCCATACTCGCCGCGCTTGCCGCGCTCGCCCTGCTTGCAGCCTCCGCGCAGGCACAACGTGTCAATCCCAATGTCACCTGGAAGGTGTTGACGCCAACGGTGAAGGGAGCACCCGGCAAGACGGTGGAGGTGAAGATCCAGGCCACGATTGCGGCCGGATCGCACATGTACACCACAAAGACCTATCCGGACACTGCTCTGGCCCCTCTATCAACGGAGGTGTCCGCCGGTGAGAAATCGCTTGTTGCTCTAGCCGGCGGAGTCAAAGGACCGAAACCGATTCGTCATCATGATGAGGCCTTCGATCTTGAGACGGAGTACTGGGAAGGAGCGCCCACACTGACCATCCCGCTGCGTATTTCAAAGAAGGCACAACCGGGAAAGCAGGAGGCATGGGTCAACTTTTTCTTCCAGACCTGCAACGCCAGCACGTGCATTCCGGGGACGAATGCGAAGCTCACGTTCACGCTGGAGGTTGCGAAGGACTCCATTGCAACGCATGACTCGTCCGCAGGTGCGGAGTTGGTGATCCCGGCCGATACCACAAACAAGCATCATGCGGCCGACACCGCATCAACGGCCACTGCTCCGGCGCAGAAGGACACCACGCATCCGATCAGCCGTGCCAGGGTTGCGCCCGCGTCCCCCTCTGCTCCCCAGTCCGGATCGGTCGAGGAGCTGGACGAAGCACAGAAGAAAGGACTGCTGGCATTCATCGTAGTGGCGGCTGTGAACGCACTGATCGCGCTGGGCACGCCATGCGTTTTCCCAATGATCCCAATCACCGTTTCGTTCTTCACGAAGCGCGAGCATGGTAGTAAGCTGGGAGCATTGCGCGATGCCTCGCTTTACGCACTCGGCATCATCACAACCTTCTGCGGCCTCGGTCTGATCGTCACACTCGTGTTCGGGGCAACCGGCATTCACACGTTCGCGACCAACCCATTCGTGAACATCACGATCGCGATCGTGTTCATGACGTTGGCACTGAACCTCTTTGGGCTGTTCGAGATCCAGATCCCCACCGGCCTGGTAAACCGCCTCCAGCGAAAGGCCGGCAACAAAGGGGCCGGCGGTGTGATCGTGATGGGGCTGATCTTCTCGCTTACTTCGTTCACCTGCACGGTACCTTTCATTGGCAATATCTTTGTACGCGCTGCCAGTGGCGACTACTTCTGGCCGATTGTCGGTACAGCTGCGTTTGCACTGGTCTTCTGCATTCCGTTCTTTTTCCTGGCGCTGTTTCCAACCATGCTGAAGTCGATGCCGAAGTCCGGCGGGTGGCTCAATGCCGTAAAGGTGGTGATGGGCTTCATCGAGATCGCCTTCGCCATCAAGTACGTCGCCGGCGCTGACATGGAATGGAAGTGGAATGTCTTCACCCATGAGGTCTGCCTTGCCATCTGGATCGCTGTTGCAGTACTGACAACGATGTATCTACTGGGACGGTTCCGGCTGCCGCACGACACACCGGCCGAACATGTAGGCCCAGTCCGTGTCATGTTTGCCGTTGCGTTCCTCTCCGTTGGGTTCTGGCTTCTGACCGGCTTGTTCGGCGCCAATCTCGGAGAGATCGAGGCACAGCTTCCACCGCCGCGAGATGGCGTATCGGCAGCACGTATCGGCAGCACGCCGGCTACGGGAAGCGAGAAAGCATCGGCTCCCGCGGAGGTCACCTGGATCGTCGATAACTACGATTCGGCGTTGGCCGTTGCACGGAAGCAAGGGAAGAACATCTTCATAGACTTCACTGGCTACAACTGCACCAACTGCCGACTGATGGAACGGAACATGTTTCCCAAACCGGAGGTGATCGGCGCGATGAACAACTTCGTTCTGGTACGACTCTATACCGATGGCCAGGATCCCATCAATGAGAAGAACCTGAAGATGGAGGTTGACCGATTCAAGACGTTCGCCATTCCGTACTACGCCATCTACACGCCGGAGGACAGGCTGATAGCATCGTTTCCCGGCATGACGCGCAAGCAGGAGGACTTCATGACCTTCCTGAAGAAGGGGCTCGCGACGCAGCCGGTGCCGCTTGCCTCCAACACACCGTAGCCGGCAGCCGCGAACAACCGGCCATTCAGCAGAACGGGTCGCACTCTGAAGAGGGTGCGACCCGTTCGACGTTCATGCGGTTCCAACCGCGCTCTGCAACCGGTGCGGCCACCAGGCTGCGCGGTGCTACTTCTTGCGATGCACGCTCTGGAGCTCCATCTCGAAACCGGAGACCGGAAGCGTCTGCGTTATGGTAAGCACGGAGGCAACGAGGATCTTGCTCTCCACCACCTGGCGCAGCAGGCCATCGGTTGAGGAGGCATCCACGTGAATCAGAAGCGAATCGTTCAGCGCCGTGATCGGGAGCGCGCTCGGCTTCACCAGCAGCTTCAGCGCCATATCCGTATGCACGGCTGCGGCATAGGTGCCCGCCGGAACGGTTGCGGACTGCGTGCCCTTGTGCGTTGCCGGGAGGCGGAAGGTGATATCCAGCGCCGTTGGAATGGCCGGTGTTGTGACGTTCTTCACCACCTGCGAATCCACACCGATCGCTGACCACGACGATGCGGTGGCGAGGCTGACGTTGGACATCTTCACCCACAGCGGCGTCAGGCTGCTGCTGAAGGAATCGCCGTTGGAGACCCGTGCAAGCAGGCGGCGAAGCATGTCGTACTGATAGAACGAACCGTCGGCATCCATCTGGATGTAGAGCGTGTCCGTGCTCGCCACCGTAGCGCCGGCGGCGTCGTACGTGCTCTCCAGCACCTGCATCACGCCGGTCTTCCCATAAAGCGAGAGGTTCCCCTGCATCACCACCCAGGTGCGCTTGCGGTCCGAGCCGGGCACCACCTGATTCACCGAATCGCGGTCGCGCACGGTGTAGACGGCGGTGTCGCCAACGGCGAGGCCGTGCACCGCAGGAGTCACCGTTACCGGGATGGCGGAGGAGGTGAAGGCCACCGTGGTTCCGCTCATGAGCTTGAACGTGACCGTGGTCGAGCCGGCCTTCAATCCATGCACCTTGAAGGCCCAGGGTGCCGTTGTCACCTCAACGGAGGCGATGGTGCCATCGGCCACAACCGCATCGAGCGTATAGCCGGTGCCGGTGGGAAGCGTCCGCTTCAGGTCCGTCTTGCCGATGAACGTGGCGGTAAGTTCGTTGGTGGTCTGCCCTTCGGCCACCTGGATCGATCCATGCACCGTGGCGGAGTCGAGCACGAGATCGGAACCACCGGAGACAAGCGCCATGCCGGCAGCCTGGAATCCGGAGGGAGCCTGGATGGGATCGCTGCCGCAGCCTGCCGCAGCGAACGCGATTATCGCAGAGAGGATGCCGGCCGCGGCCAGCCGCGCGCGCGTTGGAAGGGAGGCGGCACCATGTGCCCTACGCGTTGAGTTCTTCATTGATGTTCGTTGATTGCGCTTGACGAGTCGGAATGCCGGCCCGGTTCATTATCAGACGGGCCGCTTCCAATATATGGAAGCGGCCCGATCATTCTACCGAACGAGGCAGAATCAGTTGGTCGTGGCACGCTGTACGCTCACCAGCTCCATGTCGAAGCCGGGGATCTGCTGCGAGCCGAAGAACGTGGTGCTCTTCAGCCACTGCTTCACCATGCCGTCGCGCGGACTGAAATCGTAGGCGATATTGAAGGAGTCGCGCGAACTGGTCAGAAGCGGATTGGTACTGGAGGTGCGCACCAGCATGGAGTGATCGGTATGATAGGAGTTCGTGTACGAACCGTTCGGCACCGTCACCGGCTGCTTCCCCTTGTGATCGGCAAGCATCGAGATCGTGATCGTGGTTGGATAGGTAAGGATCGCAACCGTGTTCGTCACCGTGCCGTCATCCATGGACTGCCACGTGGAGTCCTTGTCCAGCTTCGTGTTCGTCAGCTTGATCCAGTTCTTCGGAATCGAGTCCAGGAACTGGTCCCCACCCGGAATACGCTTCACGACGGCGTGGAGCAGATCCGACTGTGAAACCTCACCGTTCTTCGACGACTGGAAGTAGAACGTATCACGCTGCCCGGTAGCCGTTGTTCCGGTTCCGTTGAACGTCACCTCCTCGATCACCGTAACGCCGCTGCGATCGTTGTAGCTCTGGTCCACCTTGAGCACCGTCCACACCTTCACCTGCTTGGCGGACTCGACACGTGCATCGCTGTTATCGTGCGGATAATAGTTGAACGTGAACTTGTCGTTGGTGTTGAACTTGACGTATCCGGTGTCCGTGCCCGTGGGCGTGGTTCCGGTTGGCGTGTTCGAACATGCCGCCAGTGCAAGAGCCACGAGCGTGGTTGCAAAGGCGCCTATCAGAACGTTCTTCATGCTGATTCCTCTAAAGGACATATTGAGAGAGTTGGCCTGCATTGGAGCCGCATCCGGCATCGAGGTTGAATCGCCACGGGTTTCACTAATGACCCGCGACCCCGGTGAACGTCACCGGCATTTCCTGCCCCATCCCCGCCGGGCTGTCGAAGGCGGCCTCAATCCGGTAGACGTGCAAGGTTCTCGCGTATCATATCCGCCGTGTGATGGAAATGCGCCCGCTCCTCCTCCAACAGATCCAGTTCCACCACCCCCATCATGCCGGGACGCGCGATTCGTATCGGCACCCCCATCACAACACCGCGCTCGCCGTATTCGCCATCCAGACGAACAGCGCACGGCATGATGCGGGGCTTGTTCCGAACAATCGCCTCGATCATCGCGCAGACCGCTGCGGATGGAGCATAGAAGGCGGAGCCGGTCTTCAGGAGGTTGATGATCTCCACTCCCGCGGTTCGCGCCCGTGCGGCCAGGGCATCCAGCCGCTCCTGCGGCAGCAACTGCACAACCGGCACGCCGGCAACGCTTGCATAACGCAGCATCGGGATCATATCGTCGCCATGCCCTCCGAGCACCGTGGCCTCCACATCCTCCACGGCAACATTCAATTCCATGGCGATGAAGGTTCGCAGACGCGAGGCGTTGAGCACACCGGCCATGCCGATCACCCGCTCGCGCGCGAAGCCGGATGCATGAAGGGCAACGTGCGTCATCTCCTCGATCGGGCTGGAGACAACGATAACGATACATCCCTGAGACAGTGCCGTGATTCGACGTGTGACATCGCGCACGATCTCCGCATTGCGGGCAAGGCGGTCGTCGCGGGTCATTCCAGGCTGACGGGAAATTCCGGCGGTGATCACCACGATGTCGGAATTTGCGGTCTGCTGATAGTCCGCCGTACCGGCTACGCGGCAGTCGCTTCGTACCAGCGGAGCGGATTCGTAGATATCCAATGCCTTGCCGCGGGCAATGTCGCCCATTCGGTCAAGCAGCACCACTTCGGTTGCAAGCTCGAGCGTCATGATGCGCTGTGCGGTCACAGCGCCAACATTGCCGGCCCCGACAATCGAGATCTTCATCCAGAATTGGGAATTTGATGATCGAGAGGGGTGAAACTACGAATTCCGGCCCATGCGGGGCAGATTTTTTCGGACGCTGGAACGTGGTGGGAACGACAAACGCCATCACCCTTCTTCAGAGTGATGGCGCCGGGAATATCTCCGTAAAAACCGGATCAGTTGTTCGAGGAGTACACGCTGACCGCCTTGCGATCGCGTCCCTTCCGCTCGAAGACAACCGTGCCGTCGATCAGCGCGAAGAGCGTATCATCGCTACCGATACCGACGTTGTTCCCGGGATGGAACTTGGTTCCACGCTGGCGCACCAGAATGTTTCCGGCGCGAACGGCCTCGCCGCCAAAGCGCTTTACACCGAGATACTGCGGATTCGAATCGCGGCCGTTCTTCGTTGAGCCGCCCCCCTTCTTATGTGCCATGACGCTCTATCTCCAGGAATCTGTGTCTTCAGAATATGCGGTTCCATCCACACCGGCCGGCGCTCAGGCCTTGATGCCGGTGATCTGGATCTTCGTGTACGGCTGACGATGGCCGTTCAACTTCTGGTAGCCCTTGCGCCGCTTCTTGTGGAACACCAGCACGGTTGCATCGCGACCATGCTCCACAACCTTCGCCGACACCGAGCCCCCCATCGAAAGGTTGCCGCCGTCCACCATGATGGCGTTTCCGAACTCGACAACCGAGTCCACGTCGCCCACAAGACGCGGAACAACGATGGTGTCGTCCTGCTTCACGCGGAACTGCGAACCTGCGATTGTGACTATTGCCTGCATGATTCTACCCCTGCGTGGGCGCCCCACGCGCTACGTTTTTTAATAAGGACTGCAAAGATACTTGCGGCTGAAAAGGCATCCAAGTAGAAAAACGTATCATGAGCCTCGTTTCCCGGCGCCATCGGCGGGCCCGTTGTAACTTTGCAGCCCGCCGGCGCCCCACCTTCCGGGCTCCGGGACAGCAGATCTCCACGATCACCGGCATGCAGCATATGAGCGATCTTCCCTTTGTCATCCTCGCCTCCTCCTCGCCCCGCAGACAGCAACTGATGCGCCAGATGGGAGCGGACTTCCTGGTGGTGACACCCGACGTGGAGGAGAAGGTGCTGCCGGGAGAGCGGCCGGAGCAGATCGTGGAACGGCTGGCGCTCATGAAGGCACAGGCGGCACGACACGATCGCACCGAGGGCGTTGTGCTCGGCTCCGATACCATCGTGGTACTCGGAGACGCGGTGCTGGGGAAACCGGCCGATGCCGACGACGCATGCCGGATGCTCGCACGACTGAGCGGCCACACGCATACCGTCTTCACCGGCTTCGCCCTCCTGGATCTTGCCTCGGGAAGGCAGATCGTTGATCACGAACGGACGGACGTTACGTTCCGGAGGCTGGATGCGGAGGAGATCGAGCGCTACGTTGCAACCGGATCGCCGCTGGACAAGGCGGGCGCGTACGGCATCCAGGATGACTTCGGCGCCGTATTCATCGAACGCATCGCGGGCGACTACTACACGGTTGTCGGGCTGCCGCTCGCGAGGGTCTACGTCGCGCTCCGCAGCCTCCGGCACTGAGGCCGCCGGCGAGGAGAGGGAAACCGTCGCGGCACGCCGGCCCGGCTATCCGGCCCGCACTGGATCGCGGCCCCACGAATACATCCGCTTCATGCGCATCATCGTTATCGGTTCCGGGTTCGGAGGACTGGCCGCGGCCATCCGCCTGCGCCAGCAGGGGCACGATGTCACGCTGCTGGAGAAGCGCGACAGGCCGGGCGGGCGGGCCTATGTCTACCGGCAGGATGGCTTCACGTTCGACGGCGGGCCAACCGTGATCACCGCCCCGTGGCTCATCAACGAGCTCTTCGAGCGTTCCGGCCGCGCGCCCGGCGAGTACGTACGGATGGTACCGGTTGATCCCTTCTACCGCATCTACTTCGAGGACGGCAGCACGTTCAACTACAATGCGGACCGCGAGGCGATGATCGGCGAGGTGCGGAAGTTCGATCCGGATGACGTGGAGGGATATCTCCGCTTCCTGGAGAAGACGGAGAGGATCTTCACCACCGGCTTCGGGTTGATCGACACGCCGTTCCTCGGTATCGGCTCCATGCTCAGGGTGCTCCCCGAACTGGTCCGGCTCCGGGCGGACAGGTCGGTGTACCGATATGTGGCGAGCCATATCCGCAATGAGAAGCTGCGCCGCGTCTTCAGCTTCCATCCGCTCCTCGTGGGTGGAAATCCCTTCCAGACCACATCGATCTACACGCTGATTCTCTTCCTGGAAAAGAAGTGGGGAGTCTGGTTTGCCATGGGAGGCACCGGCTCCGTTGTGAACGGTCTGGCACGGTTGTTCGGGGAGATCGGCGGGCGGATGGTGCTGAACACGGAGGTTCGCGAGATCGTGATGGACGAAGCCTCCGGGCTCGCGCGCGGCGTGCGCCTCGAGGGAGACGAGACCCTGGAAGCCGACGCAGTGGTCTGTAACGGCGACGTCTCCTTCGCCTACATGCATCTGCTGCCGGAGCGTTATCGCCGCTCGTGGCGCGATGCGAAGCTGAAGCGGCTTCACTACTCCATGTCCCTCTTCGTGCTCTACTTCGGCACACGCCGCCGGTACAACGACATTCCGCATCACAGCATCATGCTGGGAGAGCGCTACGACGGGCTGTTGCACGACATCTTTCAGCGGAAACATCTCCCGGACGATTTCTCGCTCTACCTTCATCGCCCAACGGCGACCGATCCCGGCCTGGCCCCCGCCGGCATGGATGCCTTCTACGTCCTCTCCCCCGTACCGCATCTCGGCTCCGGCGACGACTGGAGCATGCTGGCGCGCCCGTATCGCAACCGGATCGTCCGCTATCTGGAGGAGCGCTACATGCCCGACCTTTCGAACCAGATCGTGACGGAACGCTCCATCGATCCACTCCACTTCCGCGACACGCTGAACAGTCACATGGGGAGCGCGTTTTCCATCGCTCCGCTTCTCACGCAATCCGCATGGTTCCGGCCGCACAACCGGTCGGAGGATGTGCCGAACCTCTACTTCGTGGGGGCCGGGACGCATCCGGGCGCGGGGCTTCCGGGCGTGCTCTCCTCGGCGAAGATCGCGGCGGACCTGATCGGCAGCGCGTAGCTGCATGCCAGGCATCACGTTCCATGCGGAAGCACCGGCGTGGGCATACATGCAGCACGCGGCACACCGGAGATGGTCCGCTGCTATATTGCCGCCGACAGGAGATCACCGATCATCATACCGGCCGCGAGGCCGCACGAAGAATGGCTGAGACGATATTCTCAAAGATCATACGCCGCGAGATCCCCGCTGACATCGTGTACGAGGATGAGAGCGTGCTGGCATTTCGCGACATCGCGCCCAAGGCACCCGTCCACATTCTGGTAATCCCGAAGGCGGAGATCGCCACAACCAACGATGTCTCGCCGGAGCATGAGGCGCTTGTGGGGCATCTGGTTCATGTGGCATCGCGGATCGCGGCGAGCGAGGGAATTGCGGAGGCGGGGTACCGCCTGGTGTTCAACTGCAACGCCAACGGGGGGCAGGCGGTGGACCATCTGCACCTGCATCTGCTTGGCGGACGGAAGATGTCATGGCCGCCGGGGTAGAGCGCGGGAACCACGGCGCAACGCGCGGCCTGGCATGCCCTGAACGGCGAAGCCGCTTCGTGATGTTCACACGAAGCGGCTTCGAATTGTTCTGACTGGTCACCTGCCGCACGGAGGCAGGCTGCGCGCAATGGCGGTTTACCGGCCGCCCTGCTTCGGTGTAACGGGCTTCGCATCCACGTGAGCGGGTGTGGACTGAACGTTGGCCGGCTGGCCGCCCCCCTGGGGTGCGCCCGGCTGCGGTGCGCCCGGCTGTGCCTTCCCCGGAGCAGGCTGCACCGGCTGATCCTTGGCACCCGACGCGTTCACCTTCCCCTTCGTCACGGAGTTCTGCGGCTCGCCGCTGCTCTGGCGGCCCGGCCCGATGGCCACATTCGCCAGAAAACAGAGCACAGCGAGAATGCCGGCGGCCCACGTTGTTCCCTTGGCGAGGAAGTCCAGCGTGCGGCGCGCACCGAAGGTGGAGCCGAGCGAGGAACCGAGCGCGCCGAATGCGCCGCCCGCACCGCCCCCCTTGCTGGGCTGCATGAGCACCATCACAACGAGAGCGATCGAAAGAATAATTGCCAGAGGTACAACGATCCAGAACATGCTACACCTGCCTGAGTAAACAATGACCGTCAACGAAAGGGGTCCCTAATGTACGGAGAACGAATCGTCTCCGCCAAACCCCGATCAGGGCTCCGGCGAAATCGCACGTTTCGTCACAGCCGCCGCGCAATGATCACCGTGGCGCGCGCTGAAAGCAGCCCGGCACCCGCCTCGTCGTACGCCTCCAGCAACAGCAGATAGATTCCCGGCTCCAGCGGCATCCCGCCGTCGGCACGGCCATCCCACACAATCTCCCCTTCTGCGGCAGCGGGCTCGTTGCTCGCGATCAGCCGCACGGGACGACCCCATCGATCCAGCGCCCGCAGGATGATGCGGGCACCGGGAACGGGAAGATGATAGATCACACGGGTGAAGTCATCCACGCCGTCGCCGTCCGGCGAGAACGTCTGGGGCGCGGCGCTCAGCGCGGCGCGGGCCACCGTTACCGGGATATCCAGCGTGTTCCGTGCGCCGGGCGTGCCGCCGGCTGCTGCGGCAGAGCTGGACCAGTTGCGCCGGTCGCCGGACGCCGCCACGGCCGAGATACGTTCCAGCGAAATCCCCTTCACATCACCAAGCTCGCTTCGGTGCCAGTCGCCGCGATAATGAACCTCGTCCACCAACTGGCCGCCGCGATTGCGCAGCACCAGATCGTCCTCATCCGCATTGAGCGAGAAACCTGCCACGCCCGCGATCGCCACGTTCGCCGAATCGCGCAGCCAGGGGAAGCGAACGTAGATGGTGGTGTCGCTGGCGATCGCGAGATAACCGCCGGGAGCAATGGGCGCCGTCTCCGGGCGGACGGCGGCACGTGCCCGCAGCGTTGCATCGTACAGGCGCCATCCCGAGACATCCACCGGTGTTCCGCCGATGTTCCGCAGTTCCACATACTCCGCGCCAGCCCCATGCGCCAGCGGCAGAGGATCGAACATGATCTCGTTGATGATGACGCTTCCGCTCCTCACCGGAGCCGAGGCGTAGATCACGGCAAGATTATCGCCGGTACGTTCGTCTCCCGCCATCGCAATCTCCACCAGCCCCGGCTCCTCGGTCTCCGTCAGCGCGCGGCGCCATACCAGCGTGAAGAGGAGCGAGTCCCCCGGCGGCAGCGCCGGTATCGCAACGGAGTCCAGCAGCTCCGATGCATCCGGGCGTTCATCATTGTCCGCATCGAAGTAGAGCGCCGCACGGGCGCGGGCCGTTGGCAGGGTGCCGACGTTTCGCACCAGCACATAGGCCACGGAAGCGGGAGCATCGAAGCGGGCGGCGGCGATCGATATGTCGAACCCGGATGCCGTAACACTGTTCCTGCGCCCCGGTGTGGCGCCGGTACTGCTTGCGGAGGTGCGCCACGACGAATCGATGGAGCCGGGAAACGTATGCAGCCGGCGCTCCAGCGAGCGCCCGCCATCGCCGCCCCAGGTGTCGCTGTAGAAGACGGAGTCCATCACAACCCCGGCGGAGTCCGCGAGCGCCAGAAGATCGCCGCCGTTGTTGAGCGAGGGGAGCGATACCTCGATCACCGTTCCCCGCACGGACCGCGCAGCGCGAAGCGCCGCCGAATCGCGAGTGATCACAACGTATCCCCCTGCGGCAATCCGCTCCGAGGATAGAACGGCGCGCGTCCCCGAAGCGTCGCGAATGCTCCATCCTTCAAGATCCACAGGCGACGCACCGCCGTTGAAGAGCTCCACCCACTCGGGCTCCGGACTCTCCGGCGCGTACATGATCTCGTTGATCACCACCTGCGCCATGCATGATGCCGCCGGCAGCGCATGCAGCAGCAGCGCCGCTGCGAGGGAACCGATTGTGGTCCGCATGAGAGCACCTCGGGCCAATGCGGAGGGAGCATGACGGCGTGTGGGAGCGTTGGCCTGCAAAGAACAACGAACGCGCCTTCCGCGCAAGCGCCGAGTTATCGCCGGGTGAGATCGCGGGAGAAGCCGTACGCGCGATGCGTTTCCGTGATCCGTTTCTGTAGCCGTTTCCCGCTTCATAATTGTCACGTAAGGGCATGCCACACTATCTTCCCGCCCCGTTCCCGTTCGGAAGCGCACGGACGATGTTCGGAGGCGCACGAGCGAAAATGTTCGGGAGGTCGATGCGTCGATTCGTTCGAGCCGGTTGGGCAACGCATCGATGATCCGTCATTGAAAAACAGATCGGTCGCCATGGGAAGCCTTGAAGGAACAAGCGCAATCGTGACTGGCGCGAGCTCGGGAATCGGTGCGGCGATAGCCGCCTCCCTTGCCCGTGAAGGAGCCGGTGTGGTGCTGGCCGCGCGCAACGAGGCGCGACTGCGCTCGGTGGCGGCCACGTTGACGAATCCGGAGCGCCACCTTGTTGTTGTTGCCGACGTGGGAGACGAAGCTGCGGTTGAGCGGATGGTGCGTGCCGCCGTTGATCGCTACGGCACCGTCGGCATTCTGGTGAACAACGCCGGCTTCGGAACGTTCAAGCCGATCGTGGAGATGGAGACCGGGGAGTTCGACGATGTGATCCGCGCCAATCTGCGCGGCCCCTTCCTCTGCATGAAGCATGTGCTGCCGCTGATGTACGAACGCGAGCGCGGCACCGTGGTAACCATCAGCTCCATCGCCGGCAAGCATGGGTTCGCAGGAGGGACGGCCTACTGTGCGAGCAAGTTCGGCGTGATGGGTTTGATGGAATGCGCATTCCACGAGGCTCGCGGGCACAACGTCCGTATGGTCTCCATCTGCCCGGGCTCCGTGGATACCCGATTCTTCGACGAGGCACATACCACGCCCCCGAACCGCGACCGCATTCTGCAGCCCGCGGACGTTGCCGCGGCGGTGATGCTGGCAATCACACTCCCGGAGCAGGCGCTGCTTCGCGAACTCGATATTCGCCCCACGAACCCCGGACGCCCGTGAGCGCAGCCGCACCGAGCGGTTCGGCGCAATTGCACGGCAGGGCCTCGCAGCCGGCTCCGGCCTCCGCACACGTTTTCCGAACAGGGTGACAATGCAGGCCTTCCTGGTATTCCTGATGACCTTCGGACACTTCCTTGGCGCCGCGGACATGGATCGCGACGTTCAGGGGAACATCTACGTTGTCGACCGCACGGCGAATGCCGTGGTGGAGTTTTCTCCCGCGGGGGACTCCATCCACGCAGTGAGCGGCTTCGGCAACGGCGATCTGCAGTTCGACGAACCGGTTGCCGTCTGCGCCAGCCGCGGCAACGATGTCTATGTGGCCGATCTCAACAACCATCGCATCCAGCGATTCAACCGCACGCTGGACTACGTCTCCACCATCTACACCCGCGAGGATCCCGACGAGCGGAAGCGCATCGGTTATCCGCGCGACGTCGTGGTAACACGGCAGGGGGACCTGCTGGTGATCGACGGGGAGAACCATCGCGTGGCAAAGGTGAATGTGCTCGGGCAGGTGGAACGCTCGTTCGGCGACATCAAGGCCGGATGGGGGACGCTGGTGGACCCGCAGCGGATCGAGGTGGACGAGTCCGACAACATCTACGTGCTGGACCGCGGCCGCGTTGTGAAGTTCGATCCCTTCGGCAGCTTCGTTGCCCAGTTCCCGATGTCGGCCAACGGCCCGCTTGCAATTGCGGCGGCGCAGGACACGATGACGGTGACCTATCAGCACGAGCACGACATCGCCCTCATCGGCCTGCCGGAGTTTGCACCCGTGATCACCTACAGTGTGGAGGGTGCCCCGGTCACGGCCCTGTTCATGGGCGATCGCATCGTCGCGTTGGAAGCAGGGCGCGTTGCGGTCTACACGATCCCGAAGGAGATGAGGCCGCGGTAGCATCGGTTGTCCCGGCACACAGCCCGAGGCATACAGAACGGCCCATCCCGGAGACTCGAGATGGGCCGCAACGGTATTCGCATGGCCGGCCGGCGGCGCGCTCGCTACTGAAGGACCGCCTCGCCGGTGTCCACGTTGATGACATAGGTTTTCCCCGCCAGGTTCAGACGCGGCGGCTGCCCGGTTCGAATGGTCATCGTGGCCTGATAGCTCAGGTGCTTGCCGTCCTTCTGATCCAGATTCACCGCGAGCGCCATACCGATGTTGTTGTCGGAGATTATCCGGCCAACCGGATCGATCGTCACACCCGGCATGTTCTCGTACTCGATGCGCGCCGCAACCGTGCGATTGCTGTCGCCGAAGAACGTGTAGCTCCCTACACGGCCGAAGCGGCCGCTCAGGGTGTAGGATGGCTGGTTCGTGCCGAGGAAGAAGAGCCCCGCGCCTGCGCTGTCCGTGCCGGTGAAGGTCGGCGTAACGATGGTCCCCCGTTTCATGATCGCGAAGAACCGCAGTTCCGTGTTCTCCGCCCAGAACGTATCGCGCCCGTTGTTCCAGCTGTTGGTTGTGTAGCGCACATCGTAGTCCACCGCTCCGCTGTAGGAATAGGTTTTGCCGGCAACCGTCGTGGAGCGATTGCGCGTGACCGTGGACTGGTACTGTGTGGACTCATTTGCAACGGCC
Organism: Kapaibacterium sp. (SeqCode); assembly: GCA_035549015.1. Taxonomy (GTDB): domain Bacteria; phylum Bacteroidota; class Ignavibacteria; order OLB7; family OLB7; genus JAFDZV01. The sequence goes on along the minus strand of DASZRW010000018.1, from coordinate 13,290 downwards.
TTCTGCAACGGCAGCGGCGCGCCGTGCACAACATCGATCGCATCGCCAAGGGTCATGAGGAACCCACCCTGGCGGGCATAGGCCATGCCGACCAGCTGCGCAACGTTGTCGTCCGTGATGGTATAGTTGGGGCCGGTGGGATTGGAATCGCTCTTGCAGCCGCCGAGCGCCGGGACCAGCGCAAGGACCAATGCTGCAACAAGTGCATGTCCGGAGATGTTCAAACTCTTCTTCATGGCGTTGCAATGAGGAACTGTGAAAGCCGGAGACATTGTGAGCGGAGAAGTTATGAAACGTCGCCCAACGATTCACCTAAAAAGCGCAGGCAGGCAATGGCGAGCGCTCTCTTTCCCGGCCATATACCAGTGACACATTCACCGCCGCACGCAACACCGAACGTGCATCTGCGGGGCAGCCCGTTGCATGCGCGGGGCGTGCAACGGGCTGCGGGCCGGTAATCGTTTCGGAGCGGGGTGCCGTCAGTGGCTCACGATCATCGTGCGCGAGCGGCGGACTCCGCCGGATGTGAGTTCGTAGACATAGGTGCCGGAAGCCATCCCCCGGGTAGAGAGCTCCAACTCCGCCTGCCCCGGCGCAACCGCCTGCGAGAAGACAACGCCGCCGTCGACATCGTATATCGCCAGGCGTCCTCCGGCTGCATCGAAGACCCCCTGGAGCGGAATCACCGTTGAGCCGTTGGCCGGGTTCGGGAAGTTCTGCCCAAGCTGGAGCGCGCCGGCATACTGTGGCGTCTGCACGCCGGACTGTCCGGACGTCTTGAAGATCGGGATCTGATCGAACTGCCGCGGCAGCGCCTTCGGCGCGATGAAGTCATCCGTTGCACCGTACCACTGCCCCAGCACCGACGCATAGATCTGCCGGAAGTCGTACTGCATCTTGATGTTCCCCGGCGACTCCAGATCGGTGAGATTGGGATCGCTGCCGAACACCCCGCCGTTGACGGAACTGCCGATCACGAACTGCGGCGCGGCCGAACCGTGATCGGTGCCGGTGCCGTTGGAGGCAACGCGGCGGCCGAACTCCGAAATCGTCATCAGGCTCACGCGCTGGTCCAGGCCGAACGCCTCCATGTCGCGCTGGAACGCCTTCACGGCATCGGCAAGCTGCTGGTGAAGCGTCTTCTGGCGCGTGAGCTGATCCGAATGCGTATCGTACCCGCCCGCGTTGACGATGTAGAACTGCGTTCCCAGGCCTCCTGCAATCAGGCGCGCAACGCCGGAGAGCACGGTGGCGAGAAGATTCCCCTGGGTGGGATAGGTCACCTTGTTCGCCAGCACCTTGGCATATGCCGCGATGATGGATGTCGAGAAGATGTTGGACTGCTGGTCGATGGAACGAACGTACGCCTCCTCGTCGCCGGCATGCGTGGTGCGCACCGGATCGACGCCGGGCTGTCCCGGAATGTAGGAGAGGTCCGCCAGCGCGATCCCCATGTTGTTGTTCTCGCCGATCAGCGTGGTGCTGAGAAACGTGCCGAACTCGATTGCGAAGGGATCGCTTGGAAGCACGGACGGATAGTCCGGATACTTCTCCTCCAGATACTTGGCGTACCAGCCGGCGTTGTCGTAGACGTTGTAGTCCGAGCCGGAGAGCCAGATGTCGGTGGAGCGGAAGTGCGACAGGTTCTGATTCGGGTAGCCGACATTCTGGATGATGGCAACCTTCTGCTCTCCGTACAGTTCATGCAGGCCCGCCAGGCTTGGATGCAGGCCAAGGCTTTGATGATCCGGCAGCTTCAGCACCGTATCGGCCGCAATGGAGCAGTCATCCGCCTGCCCCTGTTTGCGTGCGGTGTAGTAGGTGCTGTCGGTATGGGGAACAACGGTGTTCAGGCCATCGTTGCCGCCGGCAAGACGGATGAGCACCATCACATGATCGTTGGTTGAGGAGGCCAGCCGCATGAAGGGCGAGCCCGCCGGCGACTTGGCGAACGCACGCATCTTGGGCAATCCCATCGCGATCGGCAGGACGATCCCGGTGCTGGCCAGCCGCTGTATGAATGTTCTGCGCTTCATCGTTGAATCTCGCTTGGTTGTTGTCGTTATCGGGAATGCAGAGCACGCAGCGGCCGCAGGCCGCGCGCACGGCTGCCGGGATCAGTACAATTGGTACTTCGCGAGCTGGAACAGCACCACCAGAAACTTCGTGATGCGCGCTCCAGGATTCTGATTGGGATCGTTGATGTCCCACTCGTAATCCACGCCGCCGTCCAGCAGCGTGTTGTAGAGTGTGGTTGCCTCCATGTCCGAGGGGGGAGTGTTCAGCAGGAAGTTCGCCATGTCGGCGCTCAGCTTGTGGATATCACCCGGATCGGGGAAGGTTTTCGCGAAGGCGACCGCGTCCAGCGTGTAGATCGCCGCACGCTGCAGCTTCAGCGCGCCGTTCGCAACGTCGATACCGAACTTCTGCCGCTGCGGAAGTGTGGAGGTGCTGATCCATGTTCTGCCCCCCGGCCATCCCTTCACGTTGGGCGGATCGAGAAGCGTCATGCCAAGATTGGTGAGCCGGGTCCCCAGATCCTGCGAGACACGTCCCTGCGCCTGCGCCGCGAAGTCCGGCACCGAACCCAGGTTCAGCGAGCGGATCATCCCGATCATGTATTCAACAGGGCTCTTCTCCAACGCACCGATGTTCGTGTCGTCGTAGAAGTGCGCGCTCCGCAGCAACTGGTCCAGCACCGGCTTCAGCTCCCAGTTCCCTCCCTTCAGCGTCGCGGCCATGGCGGTCACCACGTCCCGGTCCATCGTGTCGTACACGAAGGCCCGGTACAGCTTGCCGCACACGAACTTCGCCACCTGATCGCCCCGCTGCGCGAAGATGATGTCCACGATGTCGTCCATCTTCCAGTTCCCCGTCTGCCCCAGGAACGTCTTGGAACCGTTGTCCCAGCTGGATGCAACGAACTGGCTGCTCAGGCCGGCATAGTTGGCCCCCTGCGTGCTGGTTGTGAACGTCCAGCCGCTCAGCGCGCGCGCTGCCTCGGAGACGTCGGTCTGCGTGTAGTTCGGATTGCCGTCCCAGTCCGTCACACCCATCGTGAACAGCTCCTGGAGCTCGCGAGCGTAGTTCTCGTTGATGTTCACGCGGTTGCCGCGCTTGAAGTTCTTGACGCCGTCCAGATAGATCAGCATCGCCATATCCTTGCTCACATCCTTCGTGAACTGCTTCAGATTGCCGAGCATGCTCGTGCGCAGAAGCTGATTCTGCGTGTACATGAACTCGGCGAAGTTCACGGTCTGCATCTCACTCGTGAAGTGGTTGTGCCAGAAGAGCGTCATGCGCTCCTGGATGGAGACCTTGGATGTGGCGATGGTCTGCTGCCACCATGCCACCAGCTTCGCGCGGCGCCGGAACATCTCCGTCTGCCATGCAGTGTACTTCGTCGTGTAGTCTGGATCGGTGGGGGCTGCATCCGGCTTGATCACTGCGTCCGTGCCGGCCCAGTCGCTGATCGCCGTGAGATCCGGCGTGAACGACTTGAGCAGATTGTCCACCGTCGCGGACATGCCGTCGGAGACGGCCTTGAGAATCTCCGCCTCCGTTGGGCCAACCATGCAACGGCGGAGCAGATGCGCCGCCTGCGTGTAGCTCCACGGCCCGGAATACGGCTCCAGCCCCGCAGCGGTGCGGCTGGCGAAAACGGGAAGCGTCTGGGTGCCCGCCCCGCCTACGTAGTTGGCAGTCCGGTTGCTCCGAACCCGCGGCGTACCGATTGTCAGGAAGTTCCTTCGATCCATGGTGCGATCTCCTGATATGCTTCTATCGGATGAATCTCTGCATGCTCTCGATTGTGGACGCCACGGGAGTGAAGCGCTGGCGCGAGTAGGACCACAGATGAACAGGCGCATAGGACCACGCCTACCCGCATCTGCGTTTAATCGTTCCTCCAGATATATCCGGATTGTGCCGCAGGGCCTGCGGACCTTTCAGCGCCGGACTCCGGGGATATCGAGGGGGTCTGCGAGTTAGAGACTATGCGCGCCCTCGGGTTCCCGGCCATTGCACGTCCTGCCGGCCGTTCCAATCCACGATGTCATGCTTCGAGCAGTGCGGGGGGAATTACTCAGGAGGATAGATACGATCCGCGACGAAATGGTAACGCATGCGGAAGAATTCGTATCCAGCCGGCGGCATGCGGCGCCACCGCAAGGCGGACGTACCGATGGCTCACTCCCGCATGCGGTGATCGCCAAGCCACCGGGAACCGCATCTGCGCGGCGCTCGTTCATGCATTCTCCCCGGACGCGCAAAGCCGGGCGGTACCGCACGAGGACAATCCTCACGCAGCCGGCGCACAGGCGGCCGCGCTATCTCACCAGCACCATGCTACGCTGCAGCACGCGGTCGCCAACGTACAGGCGGCAGATGTATGTGCCGGCGGGAATTGCGTCCGATGGTTGCCAGAGTATCTGCGCTGCACCTGCATCGCGCGCCGCATCCAGCAGTTCCGCCACCTGGTTGCCCAGCATGTCGTACACGGCAAGCCGAACGTGTGCGGCCTGCGCAAGCGTGAAGCGTATGGATGTGCCGGCGTTGAACGGGTTCGGCGTTGCCTCACCGAGCGCCGTTCCATCCAATGCGGCAACAGGCACCGATGTGGTTCTGCGCGCCACCGGGAAGCTCATGCTGGAGATCCCCTGCCCGTCGCAATGAACCACGTTGGTTGCAACCAGCGTATCGCCCGGCTTGTAGAGCGGGCCGCCGGTGTTGGGATTGAGATCGTACGCCGGGAAGTTGGATCCCGTGATATCGATGCGAAGGCGGTGCCCCGGCATGATCGTATGCGCGATGTTCTGCAGGACCACGTTCACCGTGTACACCGTTCCCGGCGTCGCCGCGGCCGTATCCTTCGGGGCGAGACCGTTGCGGAAACGAAGACGCTGGATTCCCTGTGTGAGAAGAATGGAACGGCCGTTCGCATCCACATCGCAGAGCCGCACGCCGAAGTCCGTATCGGTCCGGTCTGAGGCAGCACTCAGCGAGATCGTGACGCCGCCCTGAATCTCGATCGGCTCCGTTGCGGCAGGCGTTGTATAGATCAGAACATCACCACGCCCTTCCACCGTGTCGGTCACATCCTGAGGTCCGGCGGGGGCATAGGTTCCCGGCACCACCAGACGCGAGCCGCCATAGGTTGGCGAAGGGTTGCGCGGGTCGTAGCGAACGGTGTCCGGCGGGAACAATCCGGGAGGGAGCGCGGTGCGGAGAACTCCGTCGGTGATGAGATAGAGACGCATCGTATCGGCCTGCCGGGCGAGCCCGTACCAGTCCTGGGTTGAACGCCACTCGTTGGTTCCCATCTGATAGTAGCGGATGTCCGGTTCGTTCTCGTAGCCGTTTGCGATGTCCCGCATGAAGTAGTCGAAGAAACGAAGCGCGGCCGTGTCCGAGACGCCGGCTGCATTCGGAAACGTGAGCACGCCCTGCTGCGCCTTCCCCACCCCCTCATGCATCCACGGCCCCATCATCAGCCTGTGCCGGGCGCGCACCGGCTCCGCGCTCCGCGAGCGGAGATCGTAGTATGCACGGATCACATCGTCTGGGAAATGGTCGAACCAGCCGCTGATGAGAAGCATCGGCACGGCAATCGAATCCGGATAGTCCGAGGTGCGTTCCACCACCTGCCAGGTGATATCATCCGTTGGATGCGCGAGCACCAGATCAACGGACGCAAGCCCGAGCGTCTGCAGCGTCTCGATATGCTCCCTGCGGAACACGCCGCCGTAGAAATCATCCGTGTACTTCGTCTTGAAATCCTTCACCAACGGAACGCTGCAGACCAGATGCGGCGGATGATGCTTCGCGGTCATGAACTGGATCGCGCCGAGCGCGGACGGACCCCATGTTCCCACCTTCTGATTGCACCAGCTCTGCGAGGCAATCCATTCAACGGCGTCGTAGCCGTCCAGCCCGCGATCGTAGCCGGCAACGTCGGCGCCGGTTGAACCATAGAACCCGCGCCAGTCCAGGACAACGTAGTTGTAGTGCGCACTGTCCCACGGGAACGGCGACCCGCCGGCCTGCGGCGGAATGTTGATCGCCAGCCGGTAGTAGTTCTTGTTGTACGGCGTCTGCACCAGAATCGTCGGCCGTGCCACCGATGTGTCCGTGCTGTAGAGATCGGCGGCAAGCGTCTTCCCGTCGCGGGTGGGAATGGAGATCGGTGTGTAGCGGGTGGCGCTCTGTGCGGCGGCGTCCACCGTGGCAACGCAGAGGACGAGAACGAGCACTGTGACGAAACGGACCATGGTTTCTTCCTGATTGATCGGCTTGAAGACTGTTGATCGACGCAGTTGCGTTCCTCCCATCGGCGAGGAGAGGTTGGAGGAGATGCCGCCGGCCGCGGCCGTACAACGGGTACGGTCTCCACCCACACAGGCCTGCTCCCTTCGCGGCGATCCGCGGCAGGCACGTTTCATGCTGCCCGTTAGTGGCGCGCCCGGCCTGCGCGTTCCCGGGAATGCCACGGACGCCATGCCATTGCAGAGCATTCTTCTCTTCCGGCCGGCGCACAACGTGCAGTGACCCCACGGCCTTCGGTCAGCGTCTATGCACAGCGATCGCCTCGCACGTTGCATGGCGCGGCTCCATCACGATCAGCGTTTCTCGCGGCTCGATTCCGCCCGCCTGCAGCAGCCCCGCATGCCGACCGTGATTGTCGCCATGTAGAACGCGCCCACACGCCCGTCTTCTCGATTGCCATGAAGCCGGCGGAGCCAACCGCCACCTGCAGCACAGGCAGGCCGGGGGCGAACCGGAACGTACGTCCGGGGTCGGCCGGCGACTGCTTCATGAGCCGTTCGATCGTGGAGATGATCGGCTTCATGGTCCCCGCATCCCGTTGCCGTTTCCCGAAGTTACGCAGAGGAGCAGAAGCCGGGCACGCACCGAGGTTCCGGCAACGGCAGTTGGCTCGCGCATGGTACCAATCACCTGAATCGTGGTACGTCATCTCAGCACGTGCCACAGTCGTTGCAGCCCCAATGATTGCGGACCGAACAGTATCTCCATCCGTGGGAGAACAGAGGCCATGCGGTACTTCATAACCGGCGCCACCGGCTTCATCGGCGGCGTCATCGCACGCCAGCTGTGCCAGCAGGGGCATCATGTTGCAGCGCTTGTTCGTTCCCCCTCGCGGGCCACGGCCCTGCAGGATCTCGGTGTGGAACTGCACGCGGGTGACATCACCGAGAGGGAGAGCATGCGCGAGGCGATGCGCGGCGCGGACGGAGTGTTCCATGTAGCCGGATGGTACAGAATCGGCTCGCGCGACACCAGCCGGGCGGAGCGCATCAACGTTGAGGGAACACGCAATGTGCTGACGCTGATGTGGGAGCTTGGCGTTCCGCGAGGCGTGTACACGTCCACCCTTGCAGTCTTCTCCGACACGCACGGCCGCATGGCCGACGAGAGCTACTACTACGGCGGCAGGCACATCAGCGAATACGATCGCACGAAGTGGCACGCGCACTACAACGTTGCGCTCCCGTTGATGCGCGAAGGGCTTCCTCTGGTGATCGTGATGCCGGGCCTCGTGTACGGCCCCGGCGACACCAGCAGCGTGCGCGAGACGTTCCGCCAGTATCTGCGCGGCAAACTGCCGATGACTCCCCGCAGAACCGCATTCTGCTGGGCGCATGTGGAGGACGTTGCGCACGCACACGTGCTTGCCATGGAACGCGGCCGCGTGGGAGAGGCCTATATCATCGCCGGGGAGCCGCGATCGTTCATCGAGGCGTTCGAGATCGCGGAGAAGATCACCGGCGTCAAGGCGCCGCGAATGCATCCGGGGCCGATCGCGATGAAGATCATGGCGGCCATCATGAAGGTGCTCGGCGTTGTGCTGCCGCTCCCTCCATCCTACCGCGCCGAAAGCCTGCGAACCGTTGCCGGCGTTACCTACCTGGGAAGCAACGCCAAGGCACGAAGTGAACTGGGCTATCAGCCACGTTCGCTGGAGGCGGGGCTTCGCGAGACGCTCCTCGCGGACATGCGCGACATGGGCATGCGGGCGCCCGAATGGTAGATGTTCCGTACCAACAACCGCCCGCGCCGTGAAGGCCGTGCACATCATCCCGCACGGACCATGGAACGCCCGCACGGTATCCCGTCTTCCACGGAAGCGAGCGCGTTGTTGCGCACTGCGGCGAGCGCATTTCTTCACGAGTAACTTTTCTTCGATCCTGCGTGTAGGTTGTGGTGACGAACGATAGGAGCGGCGATCACAGCGATCGCAATCGCAGCGTCACCAGCCAGATCGTGCAAACGCTCCCACCCGGCGATAACACAGCATCCAACCCCCCTTTCAATGCGCGGGCAGTGCCCGCAGGGCCTTCTCATGCCCGAACCGAACTATGGAGGTAACGATGATGAAGCTCTACTCCCGATCCATTCCGCCGGCGCTCCCCATCATCGCATGCGCCGCCATGCATGCCGTCGCCGGGAACGCGCATCGGACACGACATATCGTATCACGATATGTGTGGACGCACCACGGTGCAGGCCGCCATGCCGCCGCCACCCGGCAGTGCGTGAAGGAACCTCCAGCGGGCGCCTCGGCTCGCGGCAACGCATCGCCGGCCGGCACTCCGGTGATTCACATCGAGGGGGTCGCGGGAGTCCACCCGTTTTCGATGGTGAACCCTCCCATGCCCCAGCCGGGTTCCGCGCGGCCGGCGAACGAAACCGGTAGACGCCCGATGCACATCGAGACGAACGATCCCGTGATCGTGATCGAGATGTCCACCGGCGACATTCCTGAAGACGTGCAGGAGACGCAGAAAACAGATACCGCACCGGACAGGCCGCGCCTGGAATAGCGGGGCACCGCGCAACGAGATCTACCAACCAATCGGAGAATCTTCATGGCGCCCCGCCTGCAAAGGCCGGCGGCAATGCCCCTGCCTGCCCTGTTCGCAACCTGGTCTGTTGCGCACGCAATGGCAGACCGGAAGAAGCTGCCGGATGAACAGATGAACCTGTCAACAATCATTCATGAAATGCGTTCCATGGAGTATCACGATGAAACGCTCTCAACTACCTGCAACCATCCTGCTGCTCGGCATGCTGGCCGCCATGACCGCAACGGCGCAGAAGTCCGGCTCCACGATGGAGATCGCAACGGCACAGACACCCGGCTCGGTTACCGGCGTGATAGCCGATGAGCATACGCATCCGTTGAGCGGAGCCGTTGTCCGTCTGGCGGGAACCACACAGGGAGCGATAGCCAAGGCGGACGGGCGGTTCTTCATTGCCAACGTACGTGCCGGCACCTACGAGGCGAACGTCACGTGTCACGGATTCATTCCCACCAGAACAACGATCACGGTCTCGAACGGCCGGGTTACGATTCTCAACGCAGCAATGAAGCTGGATACATCCTCCCCGCACGACACGCTGGCCACGATCGTGACGACGCGCAGAGGTGCAATCCGCATTTCGTCGAGCGAGATCACGACGCAGGGTTCGCGCATATCGATCGAGGCGCTCGTGGCGGCGCAGCAGATCCAGCTGTTCACGATACGCGGAAGGAGCGGGGCGGACACTCCAATCCGCACGGGCGATCCGGATCTCAGCGATCCGGTTGTCGGCGGGTTCGGCAGGTCTGCGTGCGTCGGCATCGTTGCGATGGAGGTGGCGGCCGTGCCGATCGTGCCGAACAGCTTCGCGCCGGAGAACGGGGAGATTCTGAGCGGCGTCGTCAACAACTGCGAGATCCGGGACCTGCTTGCCGTTCGAGAGGTAGAACGTGCGGCACGGAACGCAATGGCGAGGGAGCGTCCGGCGTACTAGCGCAACGGATCCGCTGCAGGAGAACGCCGAAGAGAGAAGGCCGCACACGCGATACGATGAGCAACAGCACGACAACAATGCACTCTCACGGGAGAACCATCATGAAACGTGAAACTCGATTCCTCCTGCCCGGGCTGCTCGGCATTCTGCTGGCCGCGACGTCCGCAACCGCAGGTGATTACGGAACCGTTGCCGGCCGCGTAACCGACGCGGAGACGAAGCCGCTGCAGGGTGCCACGGTCCGCCTGAACGGAACCACGTGGGGCGCAAAGTCCGGGAGCGACGGAACGTTCAGCATCGCCGGCGTACCTGCCGGGGAGTACGAACTGCGGGCGACCTGCGTAGGCTTTCAACAGTATGTCGCGAGAATTCAGGTGGCTGAACATCAGACCACGACGGTTGTCGTCAACATGCAGGTCAAGCCGCTGCCCGAATCGGCCATCGCGGTGATAGGGAGTGGCGCGCCTCCTTCGAATGAAGTGGCCGGCCAGGCCGGCATCAACGGCTACTCGATACGCGGTGGGCGAATGGCCACAGTCGTTTCCGTTGATGGTACGGAACCGGCTGATCCCTTCAATGGTGGCTACGGGAGCACGTCGAACAACTCCTATCCAACGGTAAGCCTGCCTGCAACCACGAGCGTCCAGACGCAGACGAGCGGCTTCGGGCCGGAGTTCGGCAACATTCTCAGTGGCCCTGTGAACGTGGCGGGAGGTACTGCCGCCAACACCACCGATGAGCGGAGCGAGACGCGGGAGACTGCTGCTGCCAACATGCCGGAGCTGGAGGAGAATGCATTCCTCTCGCCGGTCAGCCAGCAGCTGTCGACGTTCTCCATCGATGCGGACGCCGCATCGTACGGCATCGTTCGCAGCAGTATACGCAGCGGGGTGCCGGTGCCGCGCGGACTGGTGCGCATCGAGGAGCTGATCAACTACTTCACCTATCACTATCCCGAACCGGCGGGCGATGATCCGTTCTCCGTGACCACGGAAGTTTCCACATGCCCGTGGAATGCGGAGCACCAATTGGTGAGCATCGGATTACAGGGACGGCACATCGATCCGGCATCACTGCCGCCGTGCAATCTGGTATTCCTGATCGATGTCTCCGGCTCGATGTCCATCCCGGAGAGTCTGCCGCTGTTGAAGCAGGCATTCGCCCTTCTCGTGAAGCAGCTTCGCCCGCAGGACAGCATCGCCGTCGTAACGTATGCCGGCCGGACCGGAACTGCGCTGGAGCCCACGTCCGGCGCCGAGAAGGAGCGCATCATGGCGGCGATCAACGGATTGGGAGCCGGCGGCGGAACCAACGGCAGCGGCGGAATCGTTGCGGCATACGATCTCGCCCGCCGCATGCACTCGAACGGCGCAAACACGCGCGTGATACTCGCCACCGACGGTGACTTCAACATCGGCATCACGAACAACGAACAGTTGCTCAGGCTGATCGAGGAGGAGCGGAAAGACGGGATCTTCCTCACCACACTCGGCGTTGGAGCGGGTCATGACGGCGACCGGACCATGGAGATGCTCGCCGACAACGGCAACGGCACCTACGCCTTTCTGGACAACCTCAGCGAGGCGGAGCGCGTGCTGGTGAATCAGATCTGCGGAACGCTGATGACGATTGCCAAGGATGTGAAGCTGCAGGTGGAGTTCAATCCGGCGACGGTGGAATCGTACCGCCTTGTCGGCTACGAGGACCGCATGCTGAAGAAGGAGGACTTCGAGAACGACCGGAAGGACGCGGGGGACATGGGCGCGGGGCAATCCGTGACGGCACTGTACGAAATCGTTCCGGCTCCCCATGCGCGCAACACCGACGCCGCCAGGCTCTCCGACCTTTCGCTGCGATACCGTCCAGCGCGCGTGGATGCGGAGCCGGTGTTCGGCGGCGAGTTGCTGGATATTCGCCTGCGTTACAAGCGCCCGGACGACACCACGAGCAGGCTGCTGGAGCATCCGGTTACGGACGCGATTGTTCAGCCGGCCTCCGTCAGCGACAACTTCCGCTTCGCCAGCGCCGTGGCGGAGTTCGGGCTTCTGCTGCGCGACTCGAAGTACAAGGGGACGGCATCACTCGATCACGTGCTCGCCGCCGCGCGCCGCGCGGCCGGTGACGACATATTCGGATACCGGGCCGGGTTCGTGGACCTTGTGGGCAGGTACGCGCACTCCGCCGGCGGAACACGATGACTCCCCGATCGCCGGGCACGGCTTCCCCGATCGGCCGGGACGGGGAAGCCGGTGCACGGTGGTTGGCATCGCCGCTGCGCACCGACAATGACGGCCCTGCGTGCCGCAACCAAACAGCGCGCAGGGCAACCGAAGGCTGGCTCCTCATCAGCACAGCGAGGGAGAAACGGACGGCCCGCTCATGGAAGTGGGTGGGCCGTCCGCCCCATTCGGCAGCAGAGGCGCCCGACGGCACACACGACGAACGACGCATGCAATCATCGATCGTGAACCGATGCCGGACTCGGACGAACGACGCATGCAATCATCGATCGTGAACCGATGCCGGACTCGAAGGAACGGAATGGAATGAAGCAGCAACATGGTATCGCGCAAATGCTTACCAACGATATCCGACCTGAAAGGGCGGGGACGGCTCATATCCTCACATTCACTCCCGAACGCAATGAACAGAATCATGAGAATCGTGCTTGCATGTGCTGCGCTGTATGGCGCAGCGAGCGCACCATTGTGTGCACAGGAGCCGCTGGCAACCATTTCCGGGCGCGCAGTAGATGAGAAGGGAACTCCTGTCGGCAATGCAATGCTCAGGTTGTACGACGGGCATCAGGTAATCGATGCCGTTACCGCAACCGATGGATCCTTCGCCATCGACGCCCCCAGCGCCGGCCCCTGCCAGCTTCGCGCGTATGCGAATCATTCGATGACGTTTGAAACCCAGGTGATCTGCAGGCCGGGAGAAAGCATCCGGCTCAACGTGGTAATGCGGGCCGCCGTGGGCACAGGCATCGTTCACACCGGGCCGCGGTGCGGCCCCATGGTGCACGAGCCGACGCAGGCAGCGCCGCAGGTGGAACACGAAACGCCGCGCATCCAGTGAACGGTACTGCGAACACACTTCGCTGCGATGTGATGGCGATCGGGTAGCCGGGGGAGGTCACCCTCCCCCAGCTCCCACACCACCGTACGTGCCGTTCGGCATACGGCGGTTCGTTAGAGATGCTGAAGACGTTGATGTTCATCGAGCAAGCTCGGCAGACCCCAGTTGCGTAACAGCTTCGTCGGGACCGCTAGGTGCATGTGGCTCGCTCCGGCGTTGTACCACGGTCCCCGGCCATTCCAGGCCGAGCGACGCGCCTGATCCGGTGCGATGCCGTGTGTTCGCAGCTTCCGGTAGCGGGTCTTCGGTTTCTTCCAATGCTTCCACACAATGCGGCGCAGCTTCCGCCGTAGCCACTGATCCAGTTCCTCGAACACGTTCCGCACCTCGGCTTTGCGG
>DASZRW010000017.1:0-1749 GCA_035549015.1 Kapaibacterium sp. (SeqCode) | reverse complement strand
GGCCCATGTGATGAGTTCGGGTGATCGCATCCGCGGCACGAGGGCGTTGAACGTGAGATAAGCAGCGGGCTGGCGTATCCATTCCGGTGCATCGGCAGCAGTCTCCGGCTCCTCGACCCCCGCGAGCTCGACAATGCGGATTGCCGCCGCCCGCTCGGCGGCTTCAAACTCGCCTGGCTTGAGTGCCAGGGCCTGTACCTGCTGCACGCCGATGTTGATTTCGAGGTCGCGTAGACTGATGAAGGGCATGAGTGCTCCTGCTGATTGGATCGCCATACAAACATCGGCGTACGTCCCGCCAGGAATCTTCTACCTATACCTATAGAAAAACGGCACTGCGGGGCGGTGGTAGGTTGCATCCGTTAACCGATGCAGAGGCGCAGAGGCGCACAGTTCATGACTCACAACCTGGCAGGTGCATGATGGAACCACTGAAGAAAATCCTCGCTACGCTCGAGCAGCGGCTGGCCACCGCATCCGATGCGGACAAGGCAACACTGACCGAGCAGATCGCCGAGATCAAGGCCGCCATCGCCGAGGCCGGCGCCCCGGCCCCGGCGCCGGTACCGCCAACCATTCACGGCACTCCGGATATCGCCGCGGCTGTGGCACAGGGCGTTCAGTCAGCGATGGCGCCGTTCACTGAGCGCATGCAGGCGGTGGAGAAGCTGTTCCTGCAGGAGCGGCAGGCTCGCGAGGCGACACAGGCGGAGCTCGCCGCGCAGACGAAGGCGAAACGTGAGAGCGAGATCCGGGAATTGCTGGACAAGGGGATACAGGAGGGGCGTCTCACGGCGGAGGAGCGCGATCAATGGCAAAAGGATCTGGAGGCGAGTTACGATGTCTCGAAGCGTGCACTGGAGCGTATCCCCGTCAACCCGGCTACCGCCCGCGGCAAGACCCAGCAGGCCGGCCAGCAGACTGGTGTAACGGCCGCCAATCCGGCGGCGAAGGCTGCGGTGGCTCAGGCTACGGATGGCGTCTCGCGCGCAGCGCGGCCGGATGCTCTGAAGTATGTACAGGATCAGGTGCCCGTCTGAGGCATCGGATTATCAACCAGCGGATGCTCCGTACTGCGGATGATCCGCATACGGCAACCCATAACGGTATACAACGATGGCTACACTCGCACAGCTCTCACAAATCGACTCCACGCGGGGACAGGGGGCGCTCGCGATCCTGCTGAGCGACGACCCGTTCATCCGGCATCTCGAGCAGGTCAGTGGATGGGAGGAGGACGCGACCGATTTCGACTATCCCACGGTGGATGGGGACGCTGACGTGCAGACACGCTCGCGTGGTGGTGCGTATGACTCTGATGGCGAGGTGCCGCAGGCGCGCATCTCCGGCTCGCTCGCCTTCCATGGCGATTCGTTCACGGTTGACCGCTCCGATCTGGCAGACGCCGCACGAGGGCTGCGTGATCTCCCGAAGTGGATCGAGGGGAAGATCACCAAGAAAGTGAAGAAATGGGCTCGCAAGTTCTCGGTCAAACTGTGGCAGGGCTCCGGCGCGGATGGCAACATCAAGGGGTTGGTCAAGATCATTGATGGCGCCACCGATCTGCCGGGGTATGCCGGCTACAAGGGGGTGATCGACGCACGGGATTACACTGCCGGCGCAGACTACCTGGACCTGACGAACAAGGACAACTGGGGCGCGTTCTATCGCCTCGTGATTCAGGCGGTCTCGGAGGTGGAGAACCCCACCGGGATGAGCATGAACAAGGAGCTATTTGGTCTTGTCCAG
>DASZRW010000016.1:0-1774 GCA_035549015.1 Kapaibacterium sp. (SeqCode) | reverse complement strand
GGCCCATGTGATGAGTTCGGGTGATCGCATCCGCGGCACGAGGGCGTTGAACGTGAGATAAGCAGCGGGCTGGCGTATCCATTCCGGTGCATCGGCAGCAGTCTCCGGCTCCTCGACCCCCGCGAGCTCGACAATGCGGATGGCTGCCGCCCGCTCGGCGGCTTCAAACTCGGCTGGCTTGAGTGCCAGGGCCTGTACCTGCAGCACGCCGATGTTGATTTCGAGGTCGCGTAGACTGATGAAGGGCATGAGTGCTCCTGCTGATTGGATCGCCATACAAACATGTGCACACATCTCACCAGGAATCTTCTACCTATACCTATAGAAAAACGGCACTGCGGGGCGGTGGTAGGTTGCATCCGTTAACCGATGCAGAGGCGCACAGGCGCACAGTTCATGACTCACAACCTGGCAGGTGCATGATGGAACCACTGAAGAAAATCCTCGCCACGCTCGAGCAGCGGCTGGCCACCGCATCCGATGCGGACAAGGCAACGCTGACTGAGCAAATCGCCGAAATCAAGGCAGCCATCGCCGAGGCCGGCGCCCCGGCCCCGGCGCCGGTACCGCAAACCATTCACGGCACTCCGGATATCGCCGCGGCTGTGGCACAAGGCGTTCAGTCAGCGATGGCGCAGTTCAATGAGCGCATGCAGGCGGTGGAGAAACTGTTCCTGCAGGAGCGGCAGGCTCGCGAGGCGACACAGGCGGAGCTCGCCGCGCAGACGAAGGCGAAGCGCGAGAGCGAGATCAAGGAATTGCTGGACAAGGGGATACAGGAGGGGCGTCTCACGGCGGAGGAGCGCGATCAATGGCAACGGGATCTGGAGGCCAGTTACGATGTCTCGAAGCGTGCACTGGAGCGTATCTCCGCCAACCCGGCTACCGCCCGCGGCAAGACCCAGCAGACCGGCCAGCAGACTGGTGTAACGGCCGCCAATCCGGCGGCACGGAGCGCGCCGGCTCAGGCTGCCGATGGCGTCTCTCGCGCGGCGCGCCCGGACGCTCTGAAGTATGTCCAGGAGCAGGTGCCGGTCTGATACCGGTTCACCCTGACGGTTTCCCTGCATCGCATTATCAACCAGCGGACGATCCGGATTGCGGATGATCCGCATACGGCAACCTCACAGAGGCAACGACGATGGCTATACTCGCACAGCTCTCACAAATCGACTCCACCCGCGGGCAGGGAGCGCTCGCGATCATGCTCAGTGATGATCCGTTCATCCGCCACCTGGAGCAGGTCAGTGGCTGGGAGGAGGACGCGACCGATTTCGACTATCCCACGGTGGATGGAGACTCTGACGTGCAGACGCGCGCGCGTGGTGGCCAATATGAGTCGGATGGCGAGGTACCGGTGCCGCGCATCTCCGGCTCGCTTGCCTTCCATGGCGATTCATTCACGGTGGACCGCTCCGATCTGGCTGACGCCAGCCGCGGGCTGCGTGATCTCCCAAAGTGGATCGAGGGGAAGATCACCAAGAAGGTGAAGAAATGGTCGCGCAAGTTCTCGGTCAAACTCTGGCAGGGCTCCGGCGCGGATGGCAACATCAAGGGCCTGGTGAATGTGGTCGATGGCGCCACCGATCTGCCGGGGTATACCGGATACAAGGGGGTGATCGACGCGCGAGACTACACTGCCGGCGCAGACTACCTGGACCTGACGAACAAGGACAACTGGGGCGCGTTCTATCGCCTCGTGATTCAGGCGGTCTCGGAGGTGGAGAACCCCACCGGGATGAGCATGAACAAGGAGCTATTTGGTCTTGTCCAG
>DASZRW010000015.1:0-89678 GCA_035549015.1 Kapaibacterium sp. (SeqCode) | reverse complement strand
CAAAGGGAGAAACGAGACTTCGAAGCATGGCCACCAACGCAGCTAGATGCCCCGAATGTAATCGCCGGTGTTCATCCGGCAATGAAGAGTATACAGGCAAACTAAGAAAATTTCGCAGAGTGCGCTAAGTATATTAGTGCCTTCTGAAACGGTATGCGAGTACCTTGCCGGCCGGATGGGCAATACGTTCCAGCCGCGCAATGACATACCTGCGGACATATTCGTTCCCACGTCCGTACAGCGCGGCGATTTCATCTACCATGATATCAGGGAACAGGTCACCGGCAAAACAGAGCGCATCGGTGCGCTCCCCCGGATCCAGTGTGTCGTTGTCGAGTGCGTGGTGAATCAACTGCCGGGCAATCTCGATATCACGATCGGTTCGCTCCCGGCCCGCGAATTCCGATTCCAGTTCCGCTGTGTCGTAGAAATCACTCTCGGCAACGCGTGCCATGGCAAGGTTCAGAAACCCATCCAGCGACCGGGCAAGCAGCCGGGGATTGTCATCGTGATTGACAACGGCCACATACCCGGTCAGCGGGGATTTGCAGAAGACGCAGACCGGATTGGAGTCGTTGTTTTCCGCAACGGAATAATACCCCCAGAAGGAGTTCTTGAACCCGAGGACGCGCCGCCGGGCTCTGGCTCCATCGATCGAGAGCAACTCCATGTAGGAACGGTCGTTGCACACACAGCCGCCATCACAGATGCGGTAGTAATCGCGAATCTCTGCGGGGAGAGGTATCCCCAATTTTTCCTCGAGTTCATCGAGCTGCCTTTCCGACGCCGGCGGGTTCGTTTCGATCTCGAATGTGCGCAGAAATTGGCGCAGCGTTGTATCCTGAATCATCCGGTTCGGTGCGGTTTATCGATGTTGAACAGGCAATACGGAATCGTGCAATGGTAGTGCAATCCGTTCCGGTATGCAATGTCACCGACTCACCCAGCCAGAAAATCCGGCTGCTGGAATTTCATCTCCAGGAATTTCCCGTTGGCGAGCAGCGCCTGCGCGTCGCTCGAGGCAACGTTGGCAACGATCTCCTTCATCTTCGAGTCCAGAAGTTCAAGCTGCCCCTCCATCAGGTCGCGCGCGGTCCTGCCATCCTTCAACGCCTGTGTGGAACGGAATGCCGGAGGGAGCGCTGCGTAGTTCGCAAGCGTCTCCGGAAGATATCGCAGCACCGTCTCACGAACGGTGAAGAGATCGGCATTCCCGGCGCCCGACTCCATGAGCCGCGGCAGCACCTCCACGATGGACGTGCGAAGGCTTGCCAGGTGAGCCGTCATCGCATCGGTGAGGTGCGGTTTTGCCGTTGCGATGATCGCATCCAGCCGCGCAATTGTTTCCTCCAGCGTGAGGCTCTCCTCGATGCGGCGCTCCAGCTCCGGTGCACGGCCGCCGAGGAGATAGCCGGCGCCGTACAGCGCGGCGGTAATGGCAAGCCAGTAATGATGAATCACGCCGGCGAAGAGGAGTGCGGGGCCAAGCAGCGCGAGCCCGCACCCCAGCATGTTCGCATTGCTGAACAGGAACAGCTTCAGCCGCAGATTCAGTGGACGATCGCTCACTGGTATCCCCGTATTTCCTTGAACACCGTTGCGAGCGACGTGGTGCGCGCATCGAACACCCGGCCGCCGGTCAGATCCGCCACGGCCTGCATCTGGTCCACACTGGACTCCCCGAAGAGAATCGGGAACACGCGTACGTGCTGCGGGGCCGCGCTCACGGCGCTCGCATAGTCGCCGAAGGAAATTCCCGTGTTGCTTTCGCCGTCGGTCAACAGAACGATGCTTACGAACCGGCCGGTGTCGGCTGCGGCTTCGCGAAGAGCGAGATCGTTCGCAGCGCGGAGCGCCGAGTAGATCGCCGTTCCGTTCTTCGCCTCGAGCGCGTCGGCGAAATCGCGTATGCGCGCATGTGCCTGCGCAATGCCTCCTGCCGCGATATCCACGGCCGTCGGCTCGGAGACATCGTTGGAGAAGGTGATCAGCATCACGCGTTCACGATTCTGAAAGCGTGCATACCGCGCCGTCGCACTGGAGGTGTCGGCGCCGGCCAGCACTTTGAGCGCCTTGCGGACGCCATCCAGCCGGTCGCCGGCCATGGAGCCGCTCACATCCAGCACGAATATCGATGTGGAGGGACGCCGCCAGTTGCTCTGATACGATGTCAGCACGGCATCGATCACTTCCAGACGATTGGGGAACGTCAGCTCCGCAACCGCGCCCGAAGGAAGCGCCGGCGCCAGGCCGGCATCGGGATTCGACGGCCGCAGGTATGCCGGTGCGAGTGCGGTGCGCTGGAACTCGATCCCCTTCAGCACGGCAACAAGCCGGTTGTATTCATCGCGCCGCCCGCTCTCCAGCAACATCAGCGGGTAGTCCGCGGAGATGACGCCGTCGCGCGGGTAGACGAGCTTCAATCGTTCGCTCTGCGGGAGCTTGTCGTTCAGGCGCAGGATCACCGCCTCGTAATTCACGATGCCGTCCACAACCGACGGATCCTTCAGATACGCATCGGCCAGCCAGCCGGAGCTGCCGGCCGTGAGCTTCTGGCCGGAGAGGAAATCGGTGATCACGTGCGGATCCACATCCTGTACGGCAAGGTCCTCCGTCTTCTTCGCCGCCGCGGAGGCCACCGCGAAGAGGGCGCTCATTCCGGTGTTGGAGCTGGTTGGATTGGTCATGGCATACCGGAAGCGACCGGCACGAGCGGCGGCCGCGATCTCCGCCCACGTCGGCGGGTTCCCGTCCCAGCCAAGCTCCGCAGCCTTCGCGGCCTTCACCCCAAGCGCCACCCGCGAGTAGAACAGCTTCTCACGGGCCAGCGGCTTGCGTACCAGCGCGAGAACCGGATACGCTCCGTTCGGCGGAAGGATGGCATCGAAGTGCTCGCCATCGTTGATCCGCTCAACGATATCGAGCGTGCCGGCATAACTGAATGCAACGTTCACATGAGCCCGGGCGGCGGCGGCCTGAACGGCCGGCGCTACGTCACGCAACTCGGAGCCCGCAAGGATCCTGAACGTGTCCGCACCACCGTCGCCGGAAGAGCCGTCGCCGGAAGCACCCGCTCCTCCAGGCCCCTTTGCGCGCCCGCATCCGGCGGCAATAGCCACAAGCAGGCCGAACAGAAGCGCGCAGACGGCCGGCACGATGGCCCCCCGGCGGAGTGAGGCGCCGCCCCGATGCATGCGCGCGCGGTTCACAACGTCACCTCGCCGGTACCGGCAGCAGGCGCCGCAACCGATTCCGATCCACGCGCCCGATCCAGATACGCCCTGGACTTCTCCACCTCCTGCGACAGCACGTTCACCGTGGCCTGCATCGAATCGAGCGCCTTCGTCTTGAAGTCCGCGATGGCATCCATTGTCTGATAGATGTTGTCGAACGCATGGCGCAGCTTGTCGATCTCGATCGTGCTGGAGGCTGCCTGCTGATGGATCTCCGCAGTCTGCGTACGGAGCATCTCGCTGGTAG
Organism: Kapaibacterium sp. (SeqCode); assembly: GCA_035549015.1. Lineage (GTDB taxonomy): Bacteria > Bacteroidota > Ignavibacteria > OLB7 > OLB7 > JAFDZV01. Next base: position 86,198 of record DASZRW010000015.1, on the reverse strand, counting down.
CCTCGATCAGATTCCCCGTGGTTGTGCTGAGCGCGGTGATCTGGTCCAGCACCAGCTTCTCGTTGGTAAGCGCCTGCGCAACCATCACCGCCGTTCGCAGTGCGGCGATCGTGGTGGTGGTTGCCCGGTCCACTCCCTTGATCAACTCCAGATTGTTGCGCCGAATCAGATCCAGCGCCAGATATCCCTGCACGTTCACACTCATCTGCGTCAGCAGATCGGTCACCTTCTGCCGCGTATAGAACAGCATCTCCTCACGAACGATGCGCGCCTTCCCGGGATCGGCCGCATCGAACTCCTTCGCCTTCGCATCGAGTTCCGCGTCCAGCTCGCGGGCGATGTGGGTGTATTTCTCCAGCCGCTCCATCAACGTCCAGAGATTGATCTTCTCCTGCTCGATCGCAGCATTGTCGCGGATCAACTCATCCTTGCCGCGCTTGAGCGACTCGATGATGGCGTTGATATGTGTCTGCGCCGATCGATACCGGTCGAAGTAATCCAGGATCTTGTTGCCGAACGGAATCAGCCCGAGCAGCTTCCGCGGCGAGAAGAGATCGCCCTGCTTCGACGGGTCCAGATCCTCGATGGTGCGCCGCAGTTCGATGAGACTGCCGCCGACATCGGAGTTCTTGCTGAAGAGCCCATGCTCCATCGCCTTCACCGGGCGATCGAGCATGCGGTTGGACATGCCGGCGGAGGCCTCGATCTCCTTGTTCCCCATTGTGTGGATGCGATTCAACGCATCCTGGAATTTCTCGTCGTGCGTGTCGGCCGAGGTGATATCCTGCACGAAGCGCTTCACCTGGTCGTCGAGCGCGGCCACCTCCTTCGGATCGAGCCGGATGCGCCCGGCAGCCGTTTCCACCGGAACCGGCTGCACCGGCGCGGGTGGTTCCAGCGCAAATGTGCCGGGTGGAGGAAGCTCCGTTCCACTGGTCTCGGGATTGCTCATTGTGTCTCCTTCAGTTGAATCGCGATTCGATCTCCTTGATCATGCGCTCGAGCCATTCGTAGCTCGGCGGATCCACCACATCCTGCAACACCGCCGGCACCTTGATTCCCTTGCGCGCCCAGATCTCCGGGCCCTTCACGTCGCCGCCGGTGCGGAAGCCGTATTCGTGCGCCAGCGCGATCAGTGCCGTGTCGCTCTCCATCGCCGCTCCCAGCAGCTCGCCGGCCGGCGTGTACGGAACGATCACATGCTTGGAGTAGACCGTGGGCCTCGGATACAGAAGCACCATGTCGCTCGATATGCGGTCGGGATGCTTCAACCAGAACTCCACCATCTGCGACTCGTAGGCAACCAGCAGCGGTGCCTTCCCCATGCCGAGCGCCAGATAATCCTCGAACGGGCCTGCGGACGATGTCTCCTGAAATCCCTGTCGCAGAAACAGCGGCGCAACAACCGGCATCACCTTCTCCACCTCCGCCTGGCTGCCGACAACCTGCTGGCCGTTTGCCACATAGCTGGCGAGCGAGAGATACATCGCGGCGCTGTTCGATGTGCGCACATCCGTGGAGTTCACCAGCACGGCCTTCCCGGTCTGGAACGCGGCGCTTCCCTTCAGGTCCTTCCAGCGCGTACCGTCCTTGATCATGGTGATCAGGCGCGCCATGTCCACCACGTAGTAGAAGTCATCCTGCTTCACCGCAATGCCGTTCGCCACAAGGATCTCCGCGATCGGGCGCCAACTCGCCAGGACGATGGGGGTATAGAACGGTGTATAGACGTTGCGCGCCCTGGACAGAACGCGCAGCTGCGCGGCGGCGGGAGCTCCGGAGGGGAAGCCGAAATCGTAGAGCTTGGGATCGTAGCTGTTGGCGATGGTGCGCGACCCGGCCTTCTCGACCACGGCATTGAGACCGTGCACGCCCAGCGCCTTTCGAACCCGCGGGTCCGAGAAGAACGCCTCCTTCTCGGAGCCGATCAGCCCGTGCACGGTACCGCCCGCCGCCTGTGCAGTGCTGTCCGCCGCCGCACGCCCGGACTTCACGTCCCGATTGGAATACCAGACGGCAGCGGCCACGCCTGCAAGAAGCACTACGGCCAGCGCGGGGGCAACAAATCGTCGTGCGTTCACGGGGTCTCCCTTTGGTGTGCGATCCGTTGGAGCCGGAGGACGGTTCCCGCCCGTTCCCGGAGCGGCCCGGGCATTGCGGGCGAATGGAAACGGTTGGAGTGATGTAGCGGAACGGGCAGCCGAATGCGGCGCCCGAGCAACAGATCGCGCCACGATACGAGTACGCGGAGGCGCTACGAATGCCTCACCGCGAGGTTACCGAGGCGGAGGGAACGGGCGGTGTTAAGACTTGGTAACATTCCACTTGGGGTGGCTCCCGATCGATGCGGCCGGGAGCGGGATAACCTGGCGCATCGTTCGCAACGCCCCGGGTTCCGGACTCCGTATCGCAGACGATATGCCGGGGGCGGAACCCGGGCCCTGCCACGTCCGCATGGTGAAGATCCGTTCAATCCGGAGAGCACAACGGCTGTTCATCGCATCCCGATGTCCAAACTGCACCACGCAAATCCTCTTTCCTCTGTCTGATTCTTCTACCCAACGTGAGCCACCTCATCACGGAACACTTCGCAAGGTAGTGGGCGATACGCCGGCGGGCCGTACAACGGAGCCGGCGCGCCATCTGCATATCCGTCGCCCAAACGCGCCGGAGGTGCGCGATTACCCATACATCCATTCACTCAGTCAATCGACAAGAGGAATCTCGGCAATGAGGAACATCACCATCACCGCTTTCATGGCCGTCTGTCTGTTTGCGGCCACGGCATGTATCTCCCCCACCGCACACGCTCAGTGCGGCGCCGTACGGGTCTTCAACAACATGGGGACCAACATCCAGCTTTGCCTGACGCCAAGCCCGGCCGTTGTGCCGTTCTGCGCAGTGGTTCCGCCGGGGGGAAGCGTTCTCAATATCCCGTTCATCGCCAACCCTGCGGGCGTTGTATCGGCCGGCGGGTTCTACTACCCGTTCACCCCTGTTGGTCCGCTGGTCCCCGGCTGCACGATCTGCATCGCGCTCACCGATCCATCCACCGTGGTGCCGGTATGCGGGCAGGTCTGCTTCGACGCATCCACCTGCACGATACGGATCTCCCCCTGCGGTCCCCCCTGCGCTCCGTAGCCGAAGTGGCAGATGACGCCGCCGGACGAAGAGTACCTTCCGCGCAGCGCCCCGTTCCGGTACATGCCAGGACGGGGCGAAGCGGGTACACTTCCTTCCCCAATCCGTAGCCGGCTTTCCCCTGCCTGTCACAGCTGCCGATGGATCCAGCCCCGCGGCCACAACACCGTGGCCACCTTCCATGCGCTACCACGCAAGCCGTTCCGGCACTGCTCCAACACGGTATGCCGTGGCGCAGCCATGTCCGTTCCCGTCGGACTGAGATATCGCCGCATCCACACTTCGTGGCTTCAACGCTCACCTTCGGTACATCGTTCCCTTGATCGTGCAGGCCCGACCGTCGATCCGTAGTGATTCACTTTGATTGACGGTGATGTTATCCGGCGCCACGCCCGGCATCCCGCTCCCACTTTCTCTGCGACTCCATCGGTGAGACTGCTGCACCGCACGTACGTAGTTCATGCGTAGTACGCCTACAACCGCAGGCAGCCATGTTTGCGCAGTCTGTTCGGGCTTCCGATGCCGTTGCTCGAGGCAAGACCAGAGGCCGAGGCGGATGCTCTCATCGATCACCGTTCGGCACAACAGTAAGCCGGAGACGTTCACCGTGGCAGATCTGCGTAACAACGACGAGCCTTCGCAAGATCCCGCAATCGGACCTGGGAGTCGTCTGCTTGTAGTATCGGATTTCCATATGACCGGCGGCGTGGATCCGGATACCGGGCTCTGTTCACCCACGGAAGATTTCTTCGACGACGATGCGTTCAGGGAGTTCCTGGAGCACTATACGGATGGCGTGCCCACAACGCTGGTGATCAACGGAGACCTGTTCGACTTCCTCCAAGTGATGGAGACCCGGTTGACGGCGGAGATGAGGAGTCTGGGTATCACCCAGCCGGATGTGGATCCGGTATACGGACTACGGTGTACGGAAAACACTACCCGCTATCTGGTACGACGCATCGTGCGCGGGCATCCCGTGTTCTTCCGCGCACTGGTCGCGTTCGCAGCGCATGGTGGCAACCAGGTAAAGATCACACGGGGGAATCACGATGTGCAGCTCTTCTGGCCCAGCGTACAGCAGGAACTCATCGAGTGCATGACGGCCCTGGAGACATTGGAGCAGAAGGGCGTCACGGCAGGGCGGATGGAGGTACTCACCTGGTTCTACTACGTTCCGGGCCTGGTGTACATCGAGCATGGCAACCAGTACGAGTACACAACATCGTTCCAGCATTTCCTGGTGCCCAGGCTTCCATTCGCGTACGGCGGAACCAGCAATCATGTGGAATTGGATCTCTCCGGATTTCTGGTTCGCTATCTCACCAATCGCTTGGAGCGTGTCAATCCACTCGCTGACAACGTCAGGCCGCTGACGAATTACTTCGACTGGATGTGGAGAAATTATCCGCTTCTCTTCGTGCAAACCATCGGCACAGCGCTTCGGTTCGTGCTCATGGCATTCTCCAAGGCACGGGCCATTGACCGTCGCCGCAGTTCCCCAGAGTACGAGAATATCAGGAAGGAGAACGACGCCGCGATATCTGCCACCGCGGATCGCTTCCACACGGGAAGCCCGTTTACGCGTGACAGGTTCCTTGAACATCTGCAGCAGATCGATTCCCTCAAGGAGGAGCCGACGCTGCAACGTGGGGCGTGGGCATTCCTGTGGCGCATCCTTCGCCGCCCACTGCAGGGAGCGGTGTTTCTTGGAGGAATACAGGCGCTGGTATTCGTCGTGATTCCCAGACTGGCTCAGGCATTACGCGATCATGTGACACTAGGCGCCGTGCCATCGTGGCTTCACTGGGTGGTGAGGATGCTCTGGGAGATTCGGGCGCCGCAGATCGTCATCGGCGCCGCGGTTCTGGTGTCCCTGATCGTGCTCCGGAAGAAGCTTCGGCCGGCTGGACAGCAGGCACCGGAAAGCCTTTCCGGCAATCCCGTCGGGGATCTGCGCCGAAGAGCCCTGGAGATTGCGGACATGCTCGAGGTTCGTTACGTCACGTTCGGGCATACGCACTATACCGATATCGGCACCGCACCATCCGGCCGGCGCTACTTCAACACCGGCACATGGATGCAGATCGCAAACGACCAGGAGCAACTGTATCGCGATGGGCGGCAGTTCACATTCCTCTGCATCGAGAACGAGTCCGCAGCGCTGATGCAATGGGAGCCACGTTGCGCGCGGCCGCGAGAGGTGGTGGTGATGAATACCGATTCCCCAGATGAGCAGGATGAGGATGGCCTCCTTCGGTTCATCATGAAACTGTTCACGAAGAAGTGACCCAACCGATACCCTGCCTCGCACGGAGGCGGTTCGTTTACCGAAGCCGATGACAGACACACAGCACCGATACCATTCCCCGGCATATCGCGCCGGCTTTGTTGAGCGCGTTGGCCACCTGTGGGTGGAGAACACGTGGCGCCTCGTTCTGTTCGCCCGTGTGATTGCACAGGCAATTGCCCGTGCCAACGGCGAGCATCGGAGAACCACGATACCGGTGTTCGCGCGAAACGTGGCGCGGCAGGTCTGGCGCACTCTGCTGCGCAGCGCGATTCCGGTACTCGTATTCGGCGGCGTACTGGGGCTTGCCATCGGGCTGGTGGTGGGGGGCTTTGGTGACCTTGTGCGAACCTTCATCGACACGTTCGCCCTGCCGGTGATCTACCGGCTGGTGCTCCCGGTACTGGTGATGATCATCCTCGTGGCCCGCATCGGCTCCGCCATTGCCGGCCGCCTCACAACATACCCGCTTGTCTATCGGCATAATGCACAGTCGGGCAGCGATGATGGCACGCCGGCCACTCACGCCACGTACATGAGCGCGCGCGAGCTGCTCGCGGAGGTGGTGCCATTGATTCTCGCCACCGCGATCACGGCCATGGCCGCCTACTGGCTGCTCGCCTTCTGGCTGATGGCCGGATACATGAGCGACGGCCTTCCATCGCAGCTCCTGCATGTGATCGCCCCGGCCCGATGGTCCGCCTTCGGAGACTTCATTCAGGCGAAGTCGCTCGGCCCGATCCTACGAACAGGCACGTGGTGGTCGCTGGGCTTCGGATTCGCAATCGCCTACATCGCGGCAGCGCTGGGCACGGCCGCCGGCGAACGCATCCAAAACGGCACGGCGGAACCAACCGATTACTACGATGCGGTCTGGGAAAGCGGTGCCATGACAATGCTTCTCTGCGCCGGACTCATCGCACTCGCACGATGACGGCCCGATCGGAATCGATTCCGATTCCCTTATCCACCGAACCTGCGGCACCCGATGCCGGCAGCCCAAATCTTGCAGCACATGTCGGATAAACAGCAGACAACACGAACGCAGCGGAACATGGTACGTGGCTGGATCGCACTGGGCATGCTCACGCTCGGGGTTGGTGCGTTATTTCTCTATCGAGGCAGCACGTCCGCAACACCGCTGCATGCGACAGCCTACTATGAGGGGAATCCGGACATCAACACGGACGCAGCGGTGCTCTTTCACAAGGAAGTTGTGGGCGGCATCGAGGCCATACAGGCCGGGCTCCCATGTGTCCAATTGATCCTTCGCCGCAACGGCGATCGGGACTGGCTCGAAGCAGCAACCATCGAGCGTGATTCCCTTCTGCGTATCGGCGACAGCGCAACGGGACTGTTCCTCGCCCGCTTCACGGGCGATACGCTCACGCTCACAACCCAGGCAACGAATCGAACGGCGCTTGCCTTCGTGCACGACGTCGATCATGAATGCTGGTGGCTGGCGCCGATGGATTCCTCACTCCATGTGGAATTGAACCGGCACTCCATGGACAATCGATACGCGAAGGTCACGAGCGCCGATGAGATCCGCATCGGCACGGAGTTGATTGTCCGGTGGAATGAGCCCGGCATCTACTCCCGTGTCTGCCTGTATCTCGACATTGGCCGTATCCGCACGCTGGCCAACGGACGCACGATACCGGTACGTACCATCGTTGCAACGCTCTCCACCGGATTTGCACTGGCTCGCCCCGGCATCAGGCTTACGCTTCCCCCGGTGGCCTCCCAGGCCCAACCGTTGAACCCTTCCGAAACATCAGAGTTGATGCCGGAGCAGGATATCGATCTGTACGCCGTACTCAACCAGGTTGGCGGCTATCTCACGGACCGGCGAAAGATGTTTGCGCCGCCGCACAACCGGGCCGAACGGATCGTGAACGATATCAATAACGGCCTCACGCATGCGGACACCCTGATCGCAACGCTGGATACTACTTCGCTCCACTTGAAGGCGATTACCGCGGACCTGAGCATTACCCGCGGACAGCCGAAGACGCTCGCCGGCAAGACGATCGACAACATCAGAACGGTTGCCGGCGATGCACGGACAACCCTCGCCAGGATCACGCACGTTGTGGACAGCCTGAAGGCGACCATCGCAACAGTGAACAAGGCAACGCTGCCGAAGGTGAACGCCGCGGTGGACGATCTCGCGGATGCAGCAGACAATCTGAACATCGCGCTTCAGGATCTGTCGCGCCTGAGCGAACGGCTGCGCACATCAACCATGCCCAAGGCGGAGGCAGCACTGGACCAATTGGGGCCGGAGCTGCGACAGACGCTTCAACGGGTTCGCACGGCGCTGCATTCACTGCAGAATGCGGGCGAGGCAATCAGGGACGGATTGCCTTGAGGCCGATTCACGACTGCGCATCATGGATAAGAAACGGAAACGGAGGAATCGGGGATGAACATACGATCGCTCGTCGGCAACACCGCTCTCTGTACTGCACTTGTGCTCTCTTTTGCAGGATGCAGTTCATGGCTTCATCCATTCAAGAGCTATTACACGCTGCTCCCGAGCTCCGATGTGCTTGCGACGTATGCCAACACGAACAACTGGAAGCATGTGGCTCGCCAGGTTGTCATCAGCCTGGAATGGTTCTCCATGGACGACCGATACGACAACAAGATCTTCGAGATCGTCACCGGCAGGAAGTCCAACGAGGTCTCGACGAAGGATGGATACCGCTGGGAGGAATATCCATCCTCTTTGACCAACGCTGTGTTTCGCAGAACATGCGACTCCATGCTGGACATGCTACGGGGATACAATGCTCAGGAGAACCGGCCGAACACGCTGACGCTTGCACCGGATGGCGTTCGTACCGATTACATCATTCGTGGCTCGATCACGGAACTGATCATCTACGCGGAGGGGGGAACTCCAGACAGTGTGGCGCTCACCATCAGCGCTGCCGTGCTCATGGGGGATATCTCACAGACACCATACACCCCGGTGTTCGACACCACGATCACCTACCGCGAGCCGTTCGGGCAGCGCTGTCTTGATCGTGTCCCCGCGATGGTTGGCGGCATGTGCACGAATGCCATGTGCTGCATCATCGCCCGGCTCTGCGGCAGCGTGAAAGCAATTCCTCCTGAGCCGCAGCGTACCTCCATCCCCGTTCGTGATGACCACGGGCACCCGCGTGCGCTGATACTGTTCGGTGATTCCGGATCCGCACGCGGCAGGCTGGCGATGCTGGTGCCCGGAGGCGACACGCTCCATGCATGGGGAATTCGGGCGTTAAAGGCAACCGGCAACTCCGCCTTCGAATGCATTTCGGATGCTCCCATACCGGACATCCGGATGACTCTGCGTTTCCAGCCTGTGGCACCCGGCCCGCATCCGGCAGATACAACGGAGCGGCAACAGGCGGCGATACGCCGCAGACGAATGCCTCACGCCCCGGCCACGCAGGTAACCAGGGCCGGTACACCGACGCCAGCACAATGGGAATTGATCGTGGATGGTGCCGTCGCATCGCCACTCCGCTACACGATGACGCCGGCGGATGCCGCCAGGCTGAGACATGCGCTGCTCCAGGTTGTGCCGGCGGCTGGGGAATAACCAGCGAAATGCCTCCCATCATTTCACAGAGAGATCTTCGATGAAACACGTCGTACTGCTTGCACTGCCGATTCTTCTGCTCGGTGCCGGCAATGCCAGTTCACAGCACGTCTGGTTCCTGGAGAACCGCACCTACTTCGATCCCGTGATCGCCGAGACTCGCGCGGCCACGGTGAAGGCATGCCTAGGCCTGCTTGGCGAGTACCCTTACGCGGAGCAGCCGGGGGAGCGGCTTGGCATGGACCTCTCCGTTGGAAAGGAGATCGGCTTCATCGGGCTGGAGACAGCAGCGCCAACCGGACCACCTGCCGCCGGTGAGTGGGGCGCCGGGATCTGGCTGCCGGTGAGCTTCCACATGCTGTGGGACCTGCGCGACCGCTCCCAGCCGATCATCAACAACGATTACCGGTTCGGCGCGATGATCAAGGGAGTCTACGGCATCACCAATAGCTCCCGCATCGCCCTGCGCCTGGTTCCGTGGGCGCATGAGAGCACGCACCTGGGGGATGAGGTGGTGCTTTCGGCCCGCAGGCGTCTTGGCCGGGGTTTCGAGCGGATCAACGTGAGCTACGAGTTCTGGGAGGCGGCCCTCTCCTACGAAGGAGATGGCTGTGCATCGGAAGGCAGCCCGGGACGTTACAAGCTGCGCGCGGGATTCACCGGGCTGCATACGGGCTACGGCTATTACTATGCGGACCCGTTGGAAGTAAATGGAGCGGTGATCACGCCATCGGCGGCACGCGGCGAGCCGTTCGCCGAACTGGAGTGGGTGCTCCCTACGGAAGTGTTCGCCGGATGGCAGCCGATCATCTCGCTCGATGCGCGCAACCGCATCATCTACGATTATCACAAGGCTGATCCCGCACAACCGGAACAAAGGAAGGTGTCCATCGATGCCGCGCTCGGCATCACCCGAACGCAGACGATGTTCGGCAGTACGGGCAACGCCAGCCTCTACCTGCGACTGTATCGTGGCGTGAATCCGCATGGCCAGCTTCGCTCGCAGAGCAGCTTCTTCATTACCGCGCTCGGGTTGAACATCACGGTGTAGCAGCACTCACCCGGGCCTTCATCTCGTCAACAACCGTCCCTTGCACAGGAGTACCAATGCAGTTCTTCCAATCATGGGCCGTAGCGGCAACGTACCAGCATGCCCGCCCGGCGGACACCACTCCCACACCGCAGGAGCTGGCGGACTGGGACGCACATCTCAACAAGATCTACACGCCGCTGTTGCCGGCAGCCCTTGCAGGGCATGGCATCCGGGACACACCATGGAACCGGGCCATCGCCGTGCTGCTGGCCGAGTCCGCCTTGGGGCTGGACTTCCCAACGAAGCTGAGCAACGCACTCCTCTTCTTCCAGCGCGGGGCCGGTGCATTCACCGGACCGGCATAGGCGGAAGGGAATCGCCGCACACACAACCATCCGCCATGGTAGCCACCATGGAATATCCTCGTCATCTACCACCGGAGGGAGTATCGATGTTTCCTTCAGTACGACTGCCCGCGCTGCTGTTGCTGGCGACCTTCATGGCCTGCCCGCTGCATGCGCAGATACGACGGCAATCCACGCTCTTCCCACTGCTCGCCACCAACTCCCGCATCAACAGGCCGGAGGTGTTTCGCGCACTGCAGGAGGATATTGCATCCGAGCTCGGCAACGTTGAGCCGGGACTCCGGCTGGATGCGCTTACCAATCGCATGGCGCAATTCCGGAGCGCAGTTGCGGCGTTGAACAATGTGCGGTTCGAGGTGGATACCGGCGGCGCTGACAGGAAGCAATTCTATATCGTGCTCAAAGGACTCCGCGCGGGTGACAGCATCAATCTGGCCGCAATACACAGCAACGTAACATGGGACTCGTTGAAGAGCACATGCTCGACACAGATCCACGACTACATCGTCAGAGCAATCAGCACCGCCACGACGATAGTCAATGGTGACAAGCTATCCCAGATTCTGAAGGAGACCGGCATCAACGGACTCTCGACAATCAAGGGGACCAACGCGACATCATCCGGGGACATCGCGAACCAGGTGGCCAGTATTCTGGCGACGATAATCTCTGACCGCCTGTCGAACACCGTGTTCAAGGCACTCGGAATCAAAGCCAATGGTGCCGATACGATTACTGAAGTGGACGCCGCCGAGTTCGCGGTGCAGCAGCTCAACAAGGCGCTGGGGCAGGCATTCACGGCGCTTACCGACGGGTTCAACACCGCCGAGCACAGGATCGGCGATGCCGTAAGCCACATCTCCACATTCATGGTTTCGGCCAACGTGGGGCTTGCTGTTACCGAAGGGGGTGGGGACTTTGCCGGCGGCACTCACCTCTCGCTCAATCTTTGCAAGGCGGTTCAAGTTGGCGCCTACTTCAACTCGCATTTCTCACCGGTTGACACCACGCTCGCAGACAGCGCATTCGTCGGCCGCTGGCTGGTGGGGCTGCAGCTTCGGCTGCTGCTGGCGGACACACAGGTGGACCTGCTCTGTTCCCGATCCGCCGGCAAGAGCGGCAGCCTGAACGACAACACCGCGCACACGGAGCTCGGCTTCGGCTTCTCCTTGCTCTCCACGAAGTACAGCGTGGTAGTTGGCGCCGCCGCGCTCTACCAGTTCGGAGGAACCAATCCAACGAGCAACACGGCATCGCTCAGCCGCCTCTCCGCAGCCATTACACTCCGTTATGCCGATCCACAGTCGCCGATGTTGGTGCTTGGATGGTCCTGGGCGTTTGCACCTGGAGCATTCGATCTCCTGAAGCCAGGCTCCTCCACACCACTCATTCAACTGATTGCTCCGATCGCACCATGATACCGGAAGGAACCACAGCCATGCGACACATCATCATCGGTACCGCCATTGCCCTTACGCTCTGTGCAACGCTGCGTGCGCAGGATGGCGACAGGAAGAACGTGATCAGCTACTTCGCTGCCGGCAACACGGTGGATGGCCAGCCGCGGATCACCGAACAGAACGTGCTCCGGTTCTTCCCGCTCTACTCCATGCGGGATGCGATCGACACGGTGATCGTGAGCATCTATGTGGACAACGACGCCTTCTCCGGCCTCGCCTACAAGTACGATGGCGGGCGCTACTGGGAGATCCAGTTGCCAGAGTTCCATCTGGGGCAGGCGATTCAACGTGTGGAGGCGGAGGTGCGCGGCCGCGTGCCGGAGGGATATGCAACCGGGAGGGAGAAGGCACCCAAGCGTCCCGACACCGACGCACATACTCTGCTGTTGGCGGAATCCAACGTTGTCCCGACCGATGGAGGGCGCCGGGGGGACTCGCTGACATCGGGTGATGTGATACTGTATGGTGAAAGGGGCACGCAACGCATTCGGATTCTCTACCGCAACTACAAGCCGGCGTTGCGACGGATGAAGGCGCTGGATCCCAGCGAGTCGGTGGGGATATTCCGCGCTCGGTACGTGCCGTTCGCGTTGATCGGCAGCAGCCTGAAGCGGCCGCTGGCCGCGGGAGCCGGGGCGATCTTCGAGGTAGGCCTGGCCTTCGGCGATCAGATTGTCAGCGGCGACGCGTTCGTGCTGCCGGAGTTCTCCGTGAACCGGCTGGGCGTCGCGTTCGCCATCACAGACCAGCTTTTCTCCGACAGCGCACGGGTGCTGGCAATCGCGCTCACGTACGATTTCAACAGCTACGGCAGCCTGGGACTCGGCGCAAATTTTCCGCCGGGCGGAAAAACCACCACCTACGTGAGCCTCGGGATCAACCGCACGGCGTTCCAGGAGCTGCTGCGGCAGATACAGCGGGTGTTCTGAAGCACCCGAAAGAATTCGGCGCCCCGAATGGGCCGGTACATGATGATGTACTGGCAGGATTCCGCGTCCAGACGCATCATGCATGCCTTGCTCGTGAAATCATATAAGATAATTGCCGGATAATTCCGATGAAATTCGTCACTTCACAGCCGGAATACTCTTCGCTCAAGATTGATACTCCTGATTGAAGGTGCTGGCCACAACGCATCGACTGAACCACCCCGCATTCAACGTGGCTTCTCATTCAACACGGCTACATAGATGAACAAAATCGATACACCTTCGTGGTGGCGCGAATGGTCATCCAGGAAGGACTGGACCATTGAAAAGATCGTTGGGCTGATTCTTCTTTTCCTGCTTGGGATCTGTGCCTGTGCATTATTCACGTGCAATGATGATGTCCCGCCTCCACCAGAGAGTACAGGAGGACATGACAATGCCAGGAAAGGCTCCATTCCACTCGACATCTGGATCAGCTACAGCGATTGGCGAAAGCGGGAGAACCTGTTCCAATCCGCCGAGGCGTTTGAAGGGGACGATGAGCTGCAAAGTCTTCGCGCCCTGCTTGGCTATGCATTCATCAACTGCAGCGACATCCGCGCCTACAAGCCGCGTCACCCGGTGATCGAGACGCTTGTCCTTGTCTACAGAAGTGCCGACAGCGGCAGACGGATGATCAAGTTTCAACGCATTCATGGCAGGGATTCTTCCGGACGCCCGGCGATCTATTTCAATGCCGAGTCATCATCACCGGATGGAAATCCCCGATTTGCACTCTTCTCGAAGATCGCACCAAAAACATGGCTGACAAACCCCATCCGGTCCGGAAGCGACCGGCAGACGCCGGCACAATGGGTACGTCTGGAATTCCCTGGGCGTCATCAGGGTCCCAGAGATTTCGACTGCCTCACCGTTGGATATTACCCGAAGGGGAATCCTCGGCATGGTGACGATTTCTGGGTGGATGTCCCGATGTATACCCAGGATTCCGCCGATGTGTACCTTTCGGTTCTATCGCAGGAGGATTTCGACGTGCGAAGCGAGGCGGTTTCGTTCTGGGAAATGTCATCCTCGCTTCCATTTCTGATTGGCGCCGAACCGGTTTTGCAGTACAATGCGAACGCCGGACAAGTGATTACGTATTGCGTTCAGATGCGGTATATCAATGCTAACCGCCAGGAGCTTGGGCAGGTTCCCCTCCGCTTTCGGAGGCTGAATCATCGCGGCATGGAGAGCGTCTGGAAGGATCCGAATCCAAGAATTGCATCCATCCGCGATTGGATGACGAAACTGGACGAGTATCGGGCGGAATATAGCCGCAATGCATCGGATTCACTGAATGGCCGGACAGGCGGCTCTATCCCGCCTGCCTATCGCCTGCTCGAGCTGATTCTGACGGACCTGCACCGCTCGCTGGCGGCGGCGCCGGCCTCCTTCAGTTCACTTCTGAGCAGTCGCGATTGGCGCGCATTCCGCGCATACTATGTCCCGGCAACACCACACTCGGTAGCGATGATCATGAACTGGCAAACAGATGGGGAGGTGCGATGAGCGACCGTACATCAGACAACGACTGGCACAGGCGGCAGCGGAGGTACTACCGGTTCTATGCGGCCGAATGCCTGGTATGGATTGGTGCCGGCGTTTTCATTCTGCGGCAGCGCAACGAGTATCTGCTGAATACAACTCCAATGCCCTCCATCTGGGATGCAATATTCTCGTGGTACGGCCTGCTGGCTCTATGCATCGCGTTTTTTCCGGTCATCTATCTCCTGACATTCGGCTATGGATTGATCAGCCGGACGTTCAATCCCAATGTGCGGGAGCACGATATCTGGCGGCGCAGTTATCCGGAGGCGCGGATGTTCACGCCGTTCGAATTTCCAATGGAAGAGCACCACGATTCCGCCACTCGCAACGGCGCCGAACCGGCCGGCGGTGATGCCGACCCCGCTGAATCCGCTCCTCCAGCAACCGGTGCGCTCATAACAACGGAAACGGCCGCCGGGATGGCGCTTCAGGTTCAGAAGCATATTGCAGAGCGCTTCATGCTGTTGAATAAGCGATCGTTCGAGACGATGGAGGTTACGCTGCGCCGCGCCCGGCTAAGCCTTGGCCTGGGAATCACCTGCGCCCTTCTCGGCCCGCTGGTGTTCTTTGTCTGGGAAACCTATCTGAGCACGGTATTACACGAGACGGTGGGGCATCTCCCAACCCTGCCATGGGACAGACTGATTGCCGAAGAAACCCCGCGCATTGCCGCGTTCGCATTCATCGAAGTGCTTGCGATCTTCTTCCTCAGGAACTATGCGCGCCTGACCGATCTCTATCGCCATTTCGAGCGCATCTACCGCGACCGCGAATTCGCCTATCTCTCCTATGTGCTACGCGTGTTCCATCCGAATCATGGAGGGTTGCAGCAGCTTGCAGAGGAATTGATCCGCGATCTCAGCCGCCGGGATTCCGCCGATCCGCCTCCCAAGGTGGATACACCCAAAAGGGCCGACGTCCAACGTGAAGTGTTGCGATGGTTCCGGCCGTAAACGGAATTCATCGTGTCGCCGTGCACCGTTCGTGATGCGGCGAATGCACAGGCCGCTCCCTGCAGGGAGCGGTGCATCGGAAAGGAAGAACCGCATGGCTACAGATAGTATGGCACGAAGTGTCGGTAATGCTGCGCCGGTGCAATCATGCGTCGCGGTCAACAGGCGCCGGGGCAGTCGGGTGCCGGCGGCAGGTCATCCTATCTGTAGCAATCGCAGCGTAGTCTTCTTTCGGGCGCTCCGCCAGGAGCCGCCTATCGGTCCCGAGGCCGGCTCTGCAGTTGGGATCGCGGAGTAAAACTCCGCGACAACTTCAGACGCGCCAACATCCGATGCCAGAAGAAGCGGCCGCTTCCAACGAAGCTTCTACATGCGGCGCGCCTTCGTATTGCCAACAGGCAGCGTTCACGCCCCCTCACCTCCTCTTCCGCACCAGCCCGTCCGATGTTTCCATGGCGCCGGTACAAAGCGCGGAACGGAGCGCGGAGCGGAAGGCCTCCTGGATAGCGCTGCCGGTGCGGCGGAATCCCAGATGGCGCACGGCCGGCACAATCGCCTCCTCCCGCTCCGTCCACGATGTGCCGGTAGCGGCACGGAGCGCGTCCACCAGTTCATCGCGGCTGTAGTCGTTCACGTCACGGGCCAGGAGCACGTACTCCTCGCCAACGCGCTCTATCACGCGGCACCGCACCGCGGCCCTCATGGCGCCATCGATTGCGGAGCGGACGTTGCTCCCCATGCGGGCGAAGCCCAGTTCCTGCGCCACCAGGCGCATCCCCTCCTCGCGAACGTGGGGGCCTGTACGATTGAACACCTTCCGGATGGCCCCGATGATCTCCTCTGGTTCCACATCCTGGATGCTCCGGCGTTCCGTGCGTTCCCCCTCCGCCACACGCGCCGTTGGGACGCCCGTCCCTCCACCCACCGAGCGCCGGCGCCCGTCATCCGCATCCGTGGCACCGCCCGGCACAGCACCGCCGGCAGATGCAACACCGGCAGGCGTGCGACGCAATGTCCGGCGCACCGGAGCCGGAGCCACGCCGTCTTCTCCCCTGCCGGCAGCATCTGCGCCGTTGGCGGCACCCGATGCGCCGGCATCTTCCGCCACATGGCCCGCAGGCCCACGGCCGCCGGATGCGGGCGGCTCGGCCGGCTTCCCCGCGCTCCCCTGCATACGCATGGAGAGCCAGTGAGTAAGCTGCGGCCCGGCCAGTTTCAATGTCTGGCTGCCGTCCGGATGTAGACGTCCCCATCGAAGTGGGAGATATGCATGCCGGGGCGCACGTCCACGCGGCAGAGCGGGGTGCCGTTCACGGTTACAACGAAAACACGCTGTGAAGGTACAATGCCGGCTCGATTGCAGCACGCGGGTTCGCAGGCATTCGCTATGTTCCATACCCGCTGCATAGCTCCCCCGCCCCCTCTGCAAATGCCAGGCACAGCTTCCGATCGTGTACCGAAGCGCCTGCGATGCCGGCGCACTCGGTTGCTCACTGATGGCTATCGATACATGCATCGGCGCCGGGTTGCGGCACATCATACAGCAACGGCGGCACGTTCGCTCATTGAGCGGGGCGTGCCCGCCATCAATTCATGATGATATCCGAATGAGTTATGAGCACCATCAATTCACCATTGGAACGGCAACTCATGGATCTGCGGGAGATCCGGTCCACGAGACGATCCACAACCGGCACTCCGGCAACGCGATCGGCGATTACCCTTCACGAGGGGGACAAAGACGCCGTCAGAGGTTATCTGGAGGATCCGATCGCATCTGGCATCTGGTACATGCGGCTTCGATGGAGCGACCTGGGCGGGATTTCCGGAGAGGTCTGGGAGGCAGTTGAACAAAAATTCCAGGAGCACTACAAGGTCGAGGATGCCGACAGCGGCATTCCGGGCAATGAGAATGCGGTGCAGTTGCACATGATGGTGCCCTACGAGCGCATAGCGGCGCGCCTTTCGTTCATCTTCAAGATCTTCAAGTTCCTCGGTCAATTGAAGGTCACCAACGGTTCATACAAGGATTTTAGCATCTACCGTCAATCAAAGTGGCAGGACCGGCTTGTCCTGAATACTCTGGCTGGGAACGATGGGAAGCCGGCCAACGACCTTCTCTCACAATACAGCGAGGCCCTGAGCATATTCGAGCAGGAAATCGATTGCAAGGATTTTCGATACGACATCTTGAGCGATCGGGCGTTCAGAATCCATAGCGGATTATTCGTGCTGCATGTATCGCCGTACTACTCCACGGAAGTGGAACTGTACGCGCTGCAGAGGGACCCATTGCTCGCCGTCGGGAAATTTCTCACGGCAGCCGGAAAGACGGAGGCAGCCCTTCCCCGGCATGTTCGATCGCTTGATGAATATGTGCTTGGCGGTTATTTCGGAATGCTGTACGCCGGTGGGCCGGCGCCGATCGAACAGGAGGACGGGCGCGATCTGTTCTCGAAGCCGATCCAGGAATATCGTGCCAGGCGCTACGACAACTGTGTCCGGGCGCTGGGCGTGATCGTGGAATTGTATCTTCGGCAGATATACGAGACCGTTATTCGGAAACCGGTTCCACCTGCTTTTGGGATGGGGAACATATTCCAGGCTGTCAGCAATTGGCCCAGGCAGGATGCGAATGTTGCATCGTTGCGGAATAGATCCGGCTCACTGGTATCACGAATCGATAAATTTCACAGCGAGGTTAAGCGGCGCGGGATTGCGGTGCAGGAGAAGGAATCCATGCACGCCCTGATTGCGGATGCCGGCACAATGCTGTGTGAATTGCGCGAAGTTCTTCTTGGTAAACAATCAACGCCCTATGGATCGGACAAGAGCTTCTTTGGGCCGGAGGTTAAGAATGGATTGGAGCATCTGATCAAGCTGAGGAACGTTGCCGCACATCGTTCCGCTGTTATTCTGGACGAGAAGGAGATTCAGAAGGCAGCGTTTGGATGTTATCAGTTCCTGGAATGGTGGCGAACGAAACGTGGCAGCTACCAACCGCCCACCGAACCGCGTAGGGAACAGCAGGCCATGCCGCCGAAGAATTGAACGCAGAGCGCACAACCGCGGAGGCATTGCAGTAGAACCCTGTTCGTAGATGGCCACTGCAGTAACAGTTTCTGCGGCGGCACATCGAAGCTGCGCGCATCGGAGATGCACCGTTGGGGAGCACCCATTGAGAACGTGCCATGCCTTATTGCTGCAGCCCACGTGTATGGCATACGGCATCGGCAATTCGTACAAGAAGCAGAAACAGCGGCAGCAGCTCGTGCGCAGGCGCTTCCAACCACGCAAGGTATTCGTCCAGATCGGAACGTATGCGCCGGAAGGCCACACATGCGTTGCTGATGGCGATCGTGGAGCGGAGGTCATCCGGCGCCTGCCCCGGCAGGGAACGGATGGATCGTTCAATCTCCTGATTGATACGCCGAATCGAGTCTGGTAGCGAGGTGTCGTTGTCCATGATGTGGAAGTCTCCAATTGCTGCGGTGGCAGCCCCTGGCAGCATGGCGGAGCGGCGTTCATACCTGTGCGCATCACCCCGGCTCGCGCGCCACTCCTCCTCGCAGCCGGGGACCGGCTCCATGGCCTCGCTTCATCATGAGATGCCGCGGCCGCACCAGCATGCACCTGTTGCCCGGTGCCAACGGCAATATCGCACGGCTCGCCCTGGAGCAACTACGCACCAACTACGTATTCGTCGTCGGAACCAGCCTCCTCGGGAAAGCGCCGTACGGCATCCCGCAATGTCGCACTCGACACCCCAAGCGCCCGGGCCGCTCTGCGGTAATGGATGTGTAGAGATTCGGGAGTGACGCCAAGGTATTCGGCGATCTGTTTGTCGGAGAACCCACGGCGCAGGTGACGGCAGAGAAGCAGGTCGCGCCGGGAGATATCGGGGAGGCTCTTGCGGATCGCTGCAATAAATGCAGGGTCACCGGGCTCGTTGCCGAAGAATCGGAGGAAGTCGGCAAGGCGCATCCCCTGCTGCCTGCGTTTTCTGGGAGTGCGTGTAGACTTGGCACGCATTCTTCGGCCGGCCGGCGCCGGCGGTTCCGACGAACGCACCGGCACGTTCTCGTTCCCTTCCCCACCTCCGGTGGATCGCAGCTTCCTGAGAATATTGAACCGGTGCCGGTCCAGGGTTCTGAGCCACGATTCCATTCCTGAAGACTTCTCATCGGAAATGTTCTTTTTCTGAGTGCTCTTTTTCGGAGCCTTCTTTTTCTGAGGACCTTTCGGAGCCTTGCGATTAACCAGGTTGCAGATATCCTCCATCGGTACACCGTCGCGGATTAGTATACAGATACGGCGCTCGGTGGGGGTAAGGTTCGGCGCTCGTTCGTTGAGCTCGTTCAGGAATTCGGGCGTACGAGCCTCCACATACGTATCGAACTCCCGCCAGCCGGTATCATTCTCGGAGAACCGCTGGAATACACCATCAACCCGCGAATGCAGCCGGCGCGTGGATCCCCCCTCCTTCATGGCCGCACGCACTGCGCGCGCAAGTCCCTCCAGCAATTGCGCACGCTCGCCGAGACGTGCGGCCAGCTCCTTGTTCTGATTCTGTACCTGCCGGTTCAGTTCCTCCAGCTCTTCGGCCCGCTTGTCGGCGAGCTGCCGTTGCAGCCTGTCGTGCTCCGATTCCATTCGCACACGCTGGCGTACAACTGCATTTATCATCTGTGCTCGATGGAACAACATGCGATCCCTTCCCGCCGCGCGTTCCCATTCGAGCGCCGCGCTGCAGTTGCCCCGGCCCTCATACACGCGCGCAATGGCAGCTTCGAACTGCCAGATATAGGACTGCTGTCGCAACCTCCGGGCCAGCTCGAGCCCTGTCTTCAAATATCCATCGGGGCCAAAATCGTTGCCTCGCGCATTATGCAGGCCGATACGGAGTGTTGGAAGCAGGATCTCCCGCAGATCGCCGGTTCGGCTGGCTGCATCATACGCGGCCAGATAGCACTCCAGCACTCGTTCTCCATCGGGCCCACTGCGCTTCTCCTCGAGAAGCCCGAACGCTACGCACAGCCTGCACTCGACACGATACCATTCCAGCTCTATCGCATAACCGGCAAGTGTTCCAGCGTCGGCACGCGGTAGCCGGGCAATCAGACGTTCGGCCGAATCGGCAAGCAGGCCGGCATCGAATGCGTGCTTCCCATGTGCCGTCGCCGACGCGGCATCCATGGCATTTGCGACAACTTCCGCCCGAAGTGCAAGTACCGCGAGCTGGCCATATCGATCGCCCACGGCACGGAAACGGGAATCGGCGTCTCGACCACACTCCAACGGATTCGCAGTCTCTCCACGTGTCGCCTTCAAGCGGTCCGATGCCAGCAGCGTACAACCAAGCGGATCGAACGCAACCCCTGTATGCCAAACCGTCCAGAGCCCTTCGCCAATGGGATGTGCTCCCGCATTCAATGCATGCGCCAATGCCTCAATAAGGTAGATCCCTGGATCGCCGCCTGCATCCCCGAGCGGGCCGGTATCTGCAGTGAACTCTGCAAGAACCATATTGGTCGCCCATAGCCAGCGGCTTCGGCCATCCGCTGCAGCGTTGCGTGGCATGCGCAACGAAGCCCCGCCTGCATGCCGTTGCCCGGTGCTTCGCTGCGTGGCATTCCGCCTCCGGGCATCCGGTGTCTCCGTACCGGGAGCCATCTGCATGCTGCCGGCACAGGCCGCGGCCTGTTCATACAGCGTCAGTGCAGCACGGTACGCTTCGGAGAATGGGTCGTTGCCGCCATCCTCATGTTTCCTGCTCTTCTCCTTGCCTATCGCCCAACGATACAGTTCATGCATGGACCGCCGGGAACGTTCCTGTTGCGATGCATCGGCAGCTTCCGTGTCCGTTTCGCCTCGCGCGTAGTCCCGCACCGCAAGTGCCAGATCGCCAAGCAGCAACAGTGCCTCCACGGCCATCTCCCGGTTCGGGACCGCATGTCCGGATGAAGCCGGCGTGGCGGCACCTCGCTCGTGCACATACTGCAACGCGACAATTCCCTCCTCGCAGAGGTTCACGAACTGCGTGGCGTCACGATCGTCGGCGGTCATGTTCCGGAGCTTCGCGATACAGCAGAAACCCTGATACAGCCGGAGCCGTGCCTGATCGGCGCCGGCCGGTACGGTCTTCATGTTGCTGCGAGCAATAATCAGCGCGCGATCAACCTGGCCGTCGCGCAACGACTCCACGATTCTGGAAATCGCATCCTCAGCAAGGTCCTTGCGCTGGTGCTCCTCTACCATGAGTGCCTCCATGATCGATTGTCCTGACTGCATGCATCAACAGTTCCGCGCAGTGATGTAGGGCGCCTGTTGGCCGCGATCAATGTACGTACTTTTTACATACATGCCTCATTGCCGTATCGCTCTACGTTTGCCGGACCAATTCGCACGGCACGCCATGTGTGCCGCCCTTGAACCAGGACACATCAGGAGAATTGCCATGGGAACACGTTATGACTGGGCGGGGAGTAGAATCATGCCATATCCAATGATCGTCGGACGAAGAAAACTCAGGACCGAGACGCGAATCCCAATCACAACGGACATTCGCGACTTCGCGCTGCCTCCCAATCGAATCCAGATTCTCGATGCGTTTGGATCGCTGAAGATCCTGGATCCGATGCTCCCCAAACAGACCGGTTCATTCGATACCCGGGCACGCAAATGCTGGCAGTTCATTGCTGGCATACCAAGCTCTGACAACGGTACGAAGCTGTCCCGGGAGGACTTGACGGAAAGTATCATCACCTACCAGCCGGACAGCAACCGACTGGCGGGCTCCCCCGCGGACTTCTGGCAGATGCCGGCCGAGACAATGGCTCGTGGAGCGGGCGATTGCGAAGACCTGGCCATCCTCCTGGCAAGCCTGACGATTGGCACCGGGATCAGCCCGTATTGTATCCGCATCGTCCTCGGCAACTACCTGCAGACCGATGGTACAACAGTCCATGACCTGCGTGCTCATGCATGGGTTGTCTACAAAACGGAGAACGGTCCATGGGCGCTGATCGACCCGACCTGGTCGCACGAAATGTATTTGGAGACGGGATGGTATGCGGCAGATGGATCGGACGATGGTATTACCGACAAGACCAATCCGCTGCTAAAACATCAGTACACTCCCCTGTACGCATTCAACAGCGATCATGCCTGGGAGGTACATCCGCTCGGGAGCATTTAACAGCAATGAACTCCAACGAGTGGAGAGATGTTGAGAAAGAGTTCGATGACCATTCAACGTATTCCTCAAACCGAAGGAGAACCATGACGTACTCAAGTTGGAATCCGCTCACCTCTGCTGTCGAGTTTGTCGCACCGATCATCCTTTCAGGCTCCCAGCGCCAGCACGCCATCATCGTGCTCGAATACAGCCAGGCAAAGAAGGTAGAAGTGATGATAACCACTGAAGACAGTACCGTCTCGCTCCCGCTCACAAACTGCACGGGCGTTTCGCTGAACCAGTTTCGGAATCATGATTATCATGCAACAGCGCAGTCGGGCACTAAGTATATCGTTCGAGTGAAGTATGCCGACGGCGATTGCAACAGTGGGAAACCGGCCAACCTGGACCCCGCAAGTCCAATTGGAATTGGATCGGCGAGCTCCACTGGCCTCCAGCTTGTGGACCAGTGGCGATTTGAAACGGCAGACGGTGAAGCGGTATGCGGACTGACGATCATCGTTATCGATGACATCGTTGGACCGGACGGAAGAGGACATGCATAATAGTGGCGGCCCGTTCAGGTAAACGCTGGGCATACACCCGATGAATCAACGACCGGAGCGGTCCCATTGCGGGCACCTCCGGTCGTTGGCATGCGCAGGTGGAGGTACCTCCCTCCCTCAGGATGGCAGCGAACATGCCGCCAGCAACTCCAGCGCATCCATCACCATGGCACCGGAGGGCTCGCTGCTCCGAACACAACGAGTAATCACCCCGCGGCAGATACGCCCCGCCGCCGCAAAGTTGCCACGGAGTGCATACTCTACCGCAACGCAAAGACTTGGGCTCAACTTCCCAGTACGAGATCGCCGTTCCCAGAAACGTGCCGCCTGCCGAACGTTACCTTCACGAAACGAACGGTTCAGTTTCGCCATGAGATCCACGAGCCCGCCGAACGCCGAACGCGCCTTCGAATGCACAAACCCTTTCCGCAGCACCCGCAGCGGCAACCCTGCACGATAGTACCTGGAAGATTCCCAAAGGCGCCCCATCTCCTTCAGCAACGAGGCAATGTTCAGCTCGATATCGGATACATCCGTATCGGCGCCATCACGGAGGCGCGTCCGGATTCGCCGGCCACGCTGCAACAACTCCAGAGCTCCTGACTGCCGTCCCTCTCCTCCACGCAACCGCAGCACGGATGCCAGATTGATCAGCAGTCCCGCAATGCGCGGATGCACCTCACCGAAGGTCTCGAGATCGAACCCGAGCGCTTCACGGTACAGGCATTCGGCAGCCTCCAGATCGCCTTCGAGACGGCACTGATACCCGAGATTGCTCATGCGCGAGGTAGTATCCGGATGCCCCTGGGGGAACAGCGCACGGCTGATCGAGAGCGTACGTTCCAGGAATTCCCGGGCGGCCAGGAGCCACTTGCCATCCTGCATCACGCCATCCGCGCGACCGTTAGCCGAGAGGATCGCATTGGCCTGACACAGTGTACCAAGGCTGTTGCACAACTCCATCGTAAGAGTATGATGTTGGCCAAGCGTCTGTTCGCACGCCGCCAATGTTGCACGGAGAACGTCTTCCGCGAATTCGTACTTCTCCAGCTTGAAGAGCACCACGCCACGGTCGGCATCGTTACGAAGCCGGCGTTCGTCCTGCCCTCCCAAATGCATGCGCAGGATCTTCTCCGCCGTCTCGAGCGCGGTCAAGGCCTCATGATGCCGACCGCGTGCATCGAATACCCCGGCCAGACGGCGATGCGTATCCGCGTGCTCGATTGTTTCCTCCAGGCCAAGCTGTTGCTGGATGCCGAGCACCCGTTCGAGCAGCCTGCCCGCAGTGCGGGGATGGCCTGTTGCAAGCTTCGCATCGGCCAGACGATTCAGGCAGTCAGCATGCGCGCGCGAATGCTGGTCGCGGCGCACATGCAGCAGGCGCTCCGCCGCGAGAAGCCGTGCGGCCGCAGGATACCGGCCTGCACGCTGAAGCAGGGATGCCACGGCCCCGCAGGCTTCGACATAGGCGGCGGATCTCCTGCCATGCAGTGTGGCAAAGCGTTCAAGACTGGCCAGATATCTGCGTTCAATCTCTGCTGAGCTTCTGCCGTTCCAATAGACCAGCAACTCGTGTTCACGCCCTTCCGCGTGGAACATGCACACGGTTTCAATACGGCAAAGCTCTGCGTTGAGCCGCCGGGCATCACCGGCCTCCTTCAACAGTCGAACACGCATGTGGGTTCGGCGCGAGTCTCGAGGAAGCTTGGCAAGCACTGCGGCAAGTTCCAGGCGCGCTCTGCTGCGAGCAACCGGTCCACGCACATGCAGGCGCTCAATGGCGTGAAGCACCCGATCGTGAACTCGAACATACGGCCCGCCAGGGTTCGACAGACATGGACGGAACGCATCTACCAGCATGGTCACGTGTTGTTCGTCAACATGCTTCTCCGATCCGATGGCGGCGAGGACTTCGTCGGGAGTCAGACCATCACGAGAGGCCCAGAGCGCGCGCAGGAACGCGCGTACCGGCAAATCATTGCACACAGCGGCCAGATCCTCCATGATCATTTCCATGAGAAGAACCGGGCGTCTGCGGTGAGCCTCCCTCGATTCATTGCCAACCTCCCCATGCACCTGCTCCAATTCCTTGATCTCGCGTTCGTAGCGGAGAAGCATTGCAGTCGCCTCCGGCTTGCTGCGACGCGAATCGGCAAGCACCTGCATGAGAAGAGTCTTCAGAAAAGTGTCGTCAACCCCGGTCATCGCCGCAATGCGTATGGCAAGCCCGTGACGCGAAGCGCCGTGCCCCCCCGACTGCTGCCTGACCAGAGCATCAAATTCCTTCAAGCTCAGTGCGGGCACCTGCAGCCTTTGAGCCGACTCGGGGACAGAGGAAGGCCACCTACCTTCCGGCGTCAGAACCGAGGCAACGATGCGAAGATGCCCTGAGATCACCGACGGAAGCACTTCGCCGGGCCTCGCAGCCCCATCGAATCCGTCGATACCATCGATCACCATCAACACCGGTTCCTTCCGCTCCACGGCAAGCCAGCGATGATACGCATTCGTGATGCCGTCCGCATGCAATGGAACATCCTCGGCAATCGCGAACTGCTCCTTCATTTCCCACAGCACGCGGCGCATGAATGTGATTGGGTTGCGCGATGCTGGCACCGCGCCAACATAATGCTCAATGATGAATGCATCCGGATAGCGATTCCGATAATCACGAACCCAATTGACCAGTAACGACGTCTTGCCCCAACCCGCCGGCGCCCCAACCAACAGCAGTCCACCCTCGGAATCCCACGCAACCGCATCGAGTTGGCTGAACGTACCGGAACGTCTGCGATATATGGGACAATACGAATCGCGAAAAGCCTCGTGATCTCGTCGCTCCGATGCAATACGCCCCCTGAGCTCATGAACCGGGAACCATATATCGAGCCATTTGAGCAGACAGGTACGGATGGACTCGGTCAGCTCACTTTCCGTTGACGCACTACCAAGTGGGAACCCAAGTCTGCGAGCATCCCGCATCAATCCTTGGAGCCTGCGACGGTGGTGTAATGGCGCAACATGCACGGATCCTGATGTGTTGAAGAACGCCGCACGATGTTTCATGCGCTCGGGTTTGCGAAGAATGCCTTCACGCATCATGATCTCACATGGGCCTAGCTGCCGTTCCAATGCCTCGGCAATCCAGGGGCTCGCCGACACCAGCGCCGGCAGTCCGGCAGCAGCCGTTTCGCCTCGCCACATGGAGTAATCCGAGCCTATCAACCCTATGCAGAACGCCCCTGCGTCGATTTCTCTCAACACCGACACAAGATCCTGCACCGAATATGAATCGTATCCGTCAGGCCCGATGCACGGGTCCGCAAGCGCAAACCGTATCCCGCGCTCGATGCAAGCGTGTCGCATCATCGGAAGAACTGCTGCAACAGTTCTCTCATTCAACCGAAGTTCGGCGGTGGACATTGCAAGAACGAGAAGACGGAACTCCGGGTGAGAATTCGAGTGACTGTACACAACATTATCATTATTTGCCATGGACGACCTTTTTGCATTGAAATTCGGACATCTGTTCACACGTTGAACAGGCCACGATGCCCAAACGACTCGGGCATCGGTCATCAGAGTTTGCACAACGACCAAGTCACGCTTAGCGCTTCAGCACATAGCTGAATCTAGGCGGCAGGGAGAGGGCGGAAGGGGTGATATCAACTTGCCGCAGGTTTATGCTGGCCACATGGCAAGGCGCGGAGAATCCCTGAGATGTTCGTAGGAATCAGAACGTCTCCGGATCGGTGATCTGCGACCCAATTAAAGAAATGGGTAAGCCTTGATTGAACTCAGTAACACCGCATTGTGAGAGAGCAATAATACGAATGACAAATGGACCAACGGCCGAATAATTCCACCATTGGATTCGACAGATCTCTCTGCGATATCGGGTTCGGAAGCCGCTGGCCTCGCGTTCTACGCATGCATGAAGGTAGATCCAGGTTGCACTCGTTCACCCCCAACCTTCCTGCGACTATGGATAAGAACCCTAAGTCGCGATTCAAACTTCCCCGCGGAACCCACCTCGTGCTTCCATGGCGAACGTGCGTGGCCGTGAATCACCCGTGATCGGCACTCAATGCCTCCAGGATATCCAGGGTGAACCCTGTCACCGCCAACTCCTGTATTGCACCGTCGCGATCGATCGCATAGCTTGTTCCCACTCAACCCGTGCTGCGCGCCGTGCGGCACGGAACTACGGACTTCTCCTGCCCCCGTGATGAACTCTCTCTCCGTTACGCTGGCGCTGGCGATCGCCTGCATCCTCTGTTCCTGCCGCGATGTGAGCGGCCCGGAGTGGGACAATGTGGTGATCGCGCATCCGCTGGTGATGAACCTCGCATCCGAACAACACCTGACGCTGAACGGCAGCGACAGTTCCTACTCCGAATCGGTCACCGCGTACTTCCGCAACCCGGCCGGCGGCGATACGGGCCACGCGGTTCCGGTTGGCGGCGTGCTCCTGAACGGCAGCGCCATCCCGCGGAGAGATGGGAATGTCTATGCCGATTCCGCCCGCGCCGCAACGCTCCCGCTCCTGCGCGGCCTGGGATACAATCGCTGGCATGTGGACGGCCTGGGAGCAATCCCGACGTTCTCGGACAGCATCTCCTCCCCGGCCTCGTTCCTGAGGATGCGCAGTCCTGCGCCAACGGACACGATACGCCTCTCGCACGGGCTCCTGCTGGCGTGGGATACGGTTGGCCGGCCGGCCAGCGCGCAGGCGGCGCTGGTGATCACCGGAATGGTGCGGCGTGGTACGGACAGCAGCATCACAACCCTTGGATACATCCTGGCGGATAACGGCGCGTTCGCCATCGCGCCGGAAGGGCTGGCCGCGCAGGGCTGGATTCCGGGGAGCGCAACGATCCTGCTGCAACGCTATCTGAATCGCGACACGCTGGCCCCGGGCAGGGTACGCTACCGGATAGCGGAGATCCAGACCATCGAGATGCATACAACGTTTGCACGGTAAGGCGCGCGTCCGCACTCTATTTCTCATTATCCATGAATCGCACCGTGGGCCCTTCATCCTATCCGGAACCAGTTGCTCGCCTTCTCACGCTTGGTGAGCCGAAAGCGGATTCACCGGAAGACTACACCACATCCGGCCTCGCGCCGGAGCATGCGCACGAGCTGCTCCGCATGGTGTACGATACCGAACTGAACGCTGCGGCCCCCCGGGAGCGCCGAGGTATGGGCCCCGCTGCATGCGATGCGGGCACTTGCGGAACTGCAGGCACCGGAGGCAATAGAGGGGTTGCTCCCGGCGTTGAGCGCGTTCATTGACGATGACTGGTTCAGCGACGACCTCCCGCAAGCCTATGCGCTGCTTGGCCCAGCGGCGATCCCGGCGCTGGGTTGCTATCTCGGCGACGCAGGGAACGAGGAACGTGCGCGGCTCACGGCCATCGACTGCCTGGTGAAGATGGCAGATCATACACCGGCTGCACGGGACCAATGCATTGCGGTGCTGTGCTCGAACCTGAACGAACCGCGGTCACAGAATGCCATATTCAACGGACCGATGATTATGGCACTGATGGAGATGGATGGCATTGAAGCACTGGAGACCATACGCGCCGCATTTGGTGCAGGCGCGGTGGACATCAACCTGACCGGCGATCTGGAGGATGTGGAGATCTATTTCGGCGTGCGTGCAGAACGCAGCACTCCGAAGCCACGATACAACAACGGCCTGATGAGTGAGTGAGCACGCCGCTCTTGCCGAACTGATGGAGATGACGGATAACGAGTTCGCAGCGGCAACCGCACTGGCGGGACCGGATGCGGATGATCCGGAGGAATTCCAGGAACCGTACGTGCGGACGGAGGCGAAGGTGGGGCGCAACGATCCATGCCCGTGCGGCAGCGGCAAGAAGTACAAGAAGTGCTGCCTGCGCAACGGGTAACTCCCCTCTCAACGTGCACTGCAATGGAGATCACCCACGAACGCCTGCGCCTTTCCAATACGCAGCTACTCCTGTACGCTGCGCCGGCGTTCCTGTTCCTCCTGTTCATGACCGCGCTCGGATGCATTCAACTTGTCTGGGCCGGTGGAAACGCCGTCGCAATCATCTTCGCCCCGGCCTGGCCGGCGTTCGGCATCCTCTCCGGATACTCGCGTGTGCGGGAACTTCGCTACTACGTGATCCGCACAACCAATCCGGCTGCGAAGAACATGCTCGCCGTAAGGCGAGTCGCACGGGTCTACGGCTGGCCGGCGGGCGATGCGGAAACGGATGTGTTGAGGTTCACCACGAACTTGGAGTTCGAAGGGAGCGGCGAACTGGTGACGGTCCGTTTCGATGGATCGGACGTCTACGTGAACAGCGTCCCGAACCCGCACCGGTGGAATATGTTCGGCCCCACGGTCTACAGAGCGCACAATCGAACCAACCGCACAATCATCGAGAATGCCGTGCTGGAGGCAGCCAGGGGTAAACGTATCCCCGGCTCACCTGCTGCAACATAGAAGCAGAATGGTGCACGCCTGCGATGCTCCGGGTGTTCACCGTTACGCAGGGCTCGCGCGACCCTGGCGGATTTCTGTCGAACCTCCGGGGCTTGTATCATCCGCATGCTCTTCTCCCAGGGCTCGCGCCCTGGGCTGATGTCTGTCACCCCTACTGGCGCTCTGTTTCCCTCCTCGTGTATCGTTGCCCGGGCCACCACACCGGACTTCGCAGCCGCCGCACCACCGCTGAACATTTCGCCGCCGAACTTCGAATGTTGTGGATGATGTTTGCATCACACGGCTCCGATCGTCCGGAAATCGAGGGTTACGTTAACCGGTACACAATCATGTACTGCCATGAACCACCCCCCTTCCCATAGTTTTCGTGCGTGAATGTCACAACCACAGCCGATGACCACCTGCCTGACAGCCCACGGCGGACCGGCCGTTCCGCGTGGCACGGAATGCGGGCATGTGTTCCAACCGCACGTCACCGGCACTACCATTCATGTTGAAATCGGAAGAGGTCAGAATGACTACAGCAACAGGACGCCGTGCCGCATGGGCACGGCTTCTCGGCGCGGCATCGTTGATCGCCGCGTTTGCCTGCACCGGCGCTCACGCGCAGCGATACGAATATGTCTACGGCGGAAGCTGCGATGAGGAAGGGCATGGCGGCGTGCAGCAGGTCAGCGAGGGAGGCTACGTTGCCGCCGGTGTCACGCACAGCCTGAATGGCGGCTGTGGGAGCACGGATATCTACGTGGTGCGCACCAAGGCTGATGGCACGCTTGCGTGGGCCCGCACGTACACGCTTGGCCACGACAACATCGCCTACGATATCCAGGAGGTGAAGACTCCTGCGGGGGCAACGGACGGATTTGTCCTCACCGGCACCACATGGGATCCGAACCCGTGCGGCGGCGTGAACCAGGATCTGCTGGTGCTCCGGATCGACCGCTGCGGCAACCCCATCTGGGCACGCAGCATCGACGATGGTTTCGGCGGCTACGAGATCGGTTACGACATCGTTGTTGCCAGCAACACGGACTACATCATCGCCGGAACGGCAAGCGGCGGCGCGGACGGGTTCCTGGTTCGCATCAATGCCACCGGCGCGCTGCAGTGGGCGAAGAAGTACGATGGCACGCGGCACGGCCGCGACTACTTCTACGCGGTTGACGAGGCGAGCAACGGCGACATCATCGCGGCCGGCGGAACGAACAGCACGCCCTCCGGCACGTACGATGCATGGATCGTACGCACGTCGAGCACCGGCACGTTCATCGCGGCTCCGCACAACGCCGTTGCATACGGCGGCACCACGTCAGACGAGGATCTGCGCTCCATCCAGAAGATCACGCAGGGAACGAAGGCCGGCGACATCATCGGCGTCGGCAAGTCGGACTTCGCGCATCCCGGCAACCCGGAGGTGCTGCTGGTTGAGACAGGTGGCGATCCCTGCACGCACCAGGTCGCGAGCGAGTACGGCGACAACGGGAACAACCCGGACGAGGGATACTGCGTGCGGGAGATCAAACCATTCACCGGAACGGGCGCAAGCAAGGTGATCGTCACCGGCTACCTCACGCCGCCGATGACGCTCACGCACGGCCTGCAGGATGTCTTCCTGAAGGAGTTCACCACCGGCACGCTTGCGCAGGTTCCAGCCCCCGGCGGGAGGATCTACGGAAGCGCGCAGGTGGACGTGGGCTGGTCCGTCTCGCAGACCACGGCACTTACCGGTTGTACCACGGACGGCTTCATCGTTGCCGGATGGGGACATGGTACCATGGCGGACCCGAAGCAGCTCTACATGATCAAGACCAACACCACGCTCTCGGACAACTGCAACGATGTTGCGTACGATGCAACCAGCACGTCCCCCTCGTTCTCCCCGGAGTGCAGGCTTCCGATCGTGACGGACGTTGGCGCATCGTGCGCACCGGACATCAGGACATCGTGCCCCACATGGGCATCGCAGATCTGCTACACTGCGGACGGCACGGTTGCCTGCTCGATTCCGGACTGTGCGGCATGCGGCGCAACGAAGCCGAACATGGGGCCGGGCATGGCGAACGAGATCGTGGACGTGGATGAAACCACCATCCTCCCCTACCCGAGCCCGGTGGCGCCGGGAGGCAATCTGACGGTGGAGTATGCGGCGCCGGCCGATGGTACCGTGGAGATCGTTGTCAGCGACATGAACGGCAACGTGGTGCATCGGCGCAGCAGCAGCGAAAGCGCCGGCATCAATCATGCAACCATCGGCACGGAGGGCTGGGCTACCGGCGCGTACATGATCCGCGTTACGACCGGCGGACGTTCCTGCTCTCGCGGCGTGATGGTGCTGGGGAGGTAGGCCCGCTCCACGAGCACCCGCGCTCTTCGCAGTTCGAACGCCCCCGGATCCTTGCGGGTCCCGGGGGCGTTCACGCATGCGGAAGGCTGCATTTGAAATGTCCTGTCAGGTTCCCCCTCCTCCATACGTCGTTCGCGGCGTATGCCCTTGCAACTCTCGCCGGTGCTCTCCTATCATGGGCCGTGCTTTGCACACCCATCTCCGGCGACATCGAATCAACAATTTCCTCTCTCTTCCCTCCTTCGGAGTTTTGCGATGTTCACACACACGCTACGTTGTACACATGGCCGGTCGGTCGCTCTACGATACTTGCTGGCGACCATGCTCCTGCTGGCCTGCATGCCGGTTGCCGCAGCAACCACACTGCATGCACAGGACTTCCTGTGGGACATGCGATATGGCGGTGACCAGACGGACTGGGCAACGGCCATCATCAGGACGAACGATGGCGGCTTCCTGCTGATGGGGAGCAGTGAAAGCGTTGTCGGAGGCCCGCGGGCAATCTCGAGCGGCTATGTCGTCAAGACGGACAGCGCCGGCAATCGGCAGTGGGATCAGGCGATCGGCACCGCGGAACATACCGCGCTCCTCGCGGGGCAGCAGATGCCCGACGGCGGCTACCTTGTGGTGGGATATCACACCAACCGTGAGACCAATCCCGGCCAGATCGCCCGGCTGGACCGCAACGGCACCGTTCTGTGGCAGCGTTCGTTCGGCACCGATTCGAGCGGTGCGGTGGTCAGCCTGTTCGACGTCGATGCCGCAACAAGCACGCCCGAGCACGGCTTCCTGATTGCCGGGCGCGGGTTGGACAGCAAGATCGGCTACTGGAAGATCGACAGCCTCGGCGCGCTTGTCTGGCAGAAGTCCTACCTCGGAACGGCCCCCGATCCGGAGTTCCCGAGCGTCAGCGAGTATCCCGTTGGCCTGGCGCAATTGCGGGATGGCGGTTACGTAGCCACCGGCTACACCAACGCAACGATCACCGGCAACTACCATGCATTCGCGCTCCGCTTGAACGCACAGGGCGATTCGGTCTGGTGGCATGAATATCAGGCCGACGCCGACGAGGGGAAGGAGAACAGTTACGGATCCGGCATCATCCAGACCGATGACGGCTTCATGATTGTCGGGTCAAGCACGGAGAATACCTCCATCGAATACAAGGCGTTGGCGATCCATGCGGACGCGAACGGAATCGAGACCGGCAGGTCGTACGTTTCGCAACTGGACTGGGGAATGAAGGCGGACAATTTCGGATTCGCCTCCATCGCTCCGCTCGGCAACGGAGCGTACGTGGCAACGGGAACCGTGACGGACCTGAATACGAACCTGTCGCAGGCACTCCTCACGGTTCTGAGCGCACAGGGCGTTCCCGTGCGCACGGTTGGCGTTGGCAAAACCGGCGACGGCCCGCGCGGCTCTGCAACGATTGCGCTCCCCGGTTCGCGCTTCGCGATCGTGGGGACCGCAGGCTCCACAACTTCCGTCAACAGCGACGCGCTGCTGATCATGGCAGGCCCCAGTGCACCATCGGCGGCGCCGGCTGCGGAGGATCTGCCGACGAAGCTGGACCTTACGGAGCTGGATCACGAACGCAATGCCGGCGGGGCACGCGCAGCCAGCATGCAGCCCACACGGTAACCGCCCCCGATGTGCGCCGGCCATCATGGCCGTTCACACGAAGAGCGGATGAATCAACACGGTCCCGGAGCAGATGCTTCGGGACCGTTTCATTTTACCCCCAATACGCCGGGATGCGCAGGAATCCACTCCAACAGCAACAGGTTCTCGCGATAGATGTAGTTGACTGCAATTGCGCATACCCTGAATCCCACCCACGATCTATTCCATCACTCAGTGCAGGCCGCCATTGCCGCCGGCATCGTCGCCGATGGTCAGGTTGGTTGTACCAGCCTGAAGCGTGAACGCAAGGGTCTGCGTTGGATCGGCTTGATCGTAATAATTGACGTCGTTGAGAAGAGTGAAGGTCTCGTTCTGGAATGGAGAAACGCTGTTCACATTATCGCTTCCAAAAACAAGCTCGGTCTGGCTCACATATGTCCGGTCCGGATCGGAATTCACCGTAGCCTGTGCGTAGAATCGAATGCGCACCTGTAGCGGGAACACCCCGGCATCCGGATTCACGGAGACAACGGTTGTGTTTCCCGGCGTACGGGTCGGATCCAGGCGCGTATGAATTACGCCATAGTTCTGATCCGGCACGGTGACATCCACCGAAACCGGCTGCAGTGCGGCGTTCAGCGGATAACCGGCATTCGGGTTCAAGTCCGTGTTGTCCGCATTTGCGCATGGGTCACCCGCAGGAAGAAGCCGGAATTGCGCAACGCCCCGTGAACCGCCAGGGCAGTTGATTGCAATGATACGGCGGCACTGATCGTACTGCACGTAACACTTCACGCCGTTGATGATAATGCATGGCGGGGGATCGTCCTGTGCGCAGGCATGTGGCGCTGAAACAATGAGCGCGACGATCGCCATGAACAGTCCGGAAAATATTGCCTTCATAGTAGAATCTCCGATTGATAGTGAGTTCGCGAGACACCAGATTGAGGATGGTGTTGGACCGGATTCACGAAATCAATGGTAGGAAATTCGGGCGGCGACAAACTTCTTCCGGATTGCTCACCCACATCGAGCCACAACGGCGCAACGTGGAGCGAACAACGGAATGAATCCGAGTGGAGCGGATACACCGGCAGATACGAACGCCTTGCCGCGTATCGCATACACGAAATCTGCTAACGTGGAACGAGCCGCAGAATTCGATCGTCCGATGACGCCGGATGGCCGCGCCCGTCGCGATTGGAGACGGCGATATAGAGGCTTCCGTCCGGAGCCACCGCCACATCGCGAAGGCGGCCGTACTCCCCCTTGAACAACTGCTCGGTGCGAACAACACGACGGCCGTCCAGCACCACACGCAACAGGCACTCCCCCTTGAGGCAGGCCACCAGCAGATTCCCCTTCAACGCGGGGAAGGCATCGCCGTTGTAGAACGTGCAGCCGGAGGGCGCAAGCGCCGGCGTGAACTCCGCGATCGGAGATTCCATCCCCGGATGCGTCATGGTGTGATGAATCGTGGGCCAGCCGTAGTTGTGCCCGCGCTCCACGATGTTGATCTCATCTCCTCCCCCCGGCCCGTCGTTGCCGGACGGGCCGTGCTCCGATTGAAACAGCAGCCCGGTGCCCGGCTGCCAGTCCAACCCCTGCGAATTGCGATGCCCGAACGTCCAGACCTCCGGCCGCGCACCCGGCGTCCCGATGAACGGATTGTCCGGTGGAATGGAGCCGTCATCGTTCAACCGGAGCGTCTTGCCGTTGAGCGACGCCAGGCTCTGGGCCCGCGCCCCTTCGCGTCCGTCGCCCGTTGTGATGTAGAGCTTGCCGTCCGGCCCGAAGGCAATGCGGCAGCCATCGTGCAGGGGAGCGCCGGCGATCTTCTCCACGATCGTACGCGGCTCCACGAGCGTTCCTCCGCTCTCACGATAGCGCGCCACGCGCACGAACGTGCCGCCATCGTTGTAGACATATGCCAGGTAGATGTAGCCGTTGCGTGCGAACTGCGGATGCAGTGCCATCCCGAGCAGGCCGCTCTCTCCGCTGACGATCCCGAGACCGGGGCCGGGCGTGGCAACCTCCGGTATGACCGCAAGCGGCTGCGGTTGAAGCACGCCGTTCGAGATAACGCGAACCCGTCCGGGACGCTCCGTTATGAAGATGCGCCCGTCCGGCACGAACTCGATATCCCAGGGAACCTCCAGCCCGGTTGCAACTGTCTCCACGCGGAATTGCACGTCACCGTTCCCGGTTGTCACAACCTCGCCGGAGGCCTTCCCCGCAGGCTGCGAGCCGCAGGAGAGAAGGATGCATGCTGCAAGGGTCGCGGCAAATGCCGCCGCGCGCCGGGCATGGCGGCCACGTCTCGTTGCGGATGTTCCCGTCATTGCGATCTCACTCCGCCTCCGTTGGCGCGTTCGCATGGATCAACTGCTGCTTTTCAACCGGAGGCTTCTTCATCTCGTTCGCCGCCTCCGGGCGCTCCGTCGGTTCCGGCACAGTGAGATGCATCGGCCTGCCGCTCCGCGCCGAGCCGTAGAGCGCACGGATCACCGCAACATCGGCAAGCCCTTCCGCACCGGAAGGCTGCGGGTTGATTCCTTCACGAATACAGTCCGAGAAGTAGATGATCTCCGGCGCGAACTGATCGCGCTTCGAGAAGGTTTCCTCCCGCGTGCTGCCGTTCATCGTGGTATAGCGATGAAGGTCCTCCGCGAGCTCGTAGCCGGGATCCAGGCGGATCCTCCCCCTGGTGCCGATCACCTCGTAGGTGGAGGTATCCTTCGCACCGAATGAACAGATGAACGTCGCCAGCCGATGATCCGGAAAGCGGAGTATCGCACCGGTCATCTCCTCCACCTCCTCGAACCGGGGATCGTCACCCTTCTCCGTAACGGCAATCACCTCGATCGGCTCCGCGGCGAACAGCGTGCGCGCGGCGTTGATGGCATAGATGCCGATGTCGTACAGCGTTCCGCCGCCGGTCTCCTGCTGCAGCCGGATATTCCCCTCCTTCACCTGCATCGTGAACACGGAGTTGAAGATGCGGGGAGTCCCAAGCCTTCCCTCCTCGACCAGGGCCTTCGTGGTAAGGTTCGCCTCCTCGAAATGCAGACGATAGGCAATCATCAGACGCACGTTGTTCTCACGGCAGGCCTCGATCATCTCACGGCATTCACGCTCGTCCACGGCCATCGGCTTTTCGCAGAGCACATGAATTCCAGCCCTGGCCGCACGCACGGTGTATTCATGATGCATGCTGTTCGGAAGCGCGATATAGACGGCGTCGATAAGCCCGCTGCCCAGACATTCCTCGTACTCGCCGTAGGAGAATCGATGCTCCACACCATAGCGTTCGCCCAGCTGCTTCAGTTTCTCCGGATCGTCCGAGACAAGAGCCGCAAGCCTGGAGTTCTCCGCATGCTCGAACGCCGGGAGGACGGCAGCCTGTGCTATATACCCAAGCCCCACCACGGCATAGCGGATCGGATCGTTGTTCGTCGCCATGATCACCACCTCGCTGAATTGCAATCGACATGTCCGGCATCGAGCCGGATACCGTTTTGGCTATAACGGGACGCCATGGCGAATCGTTTGTGGTGTGATCGTACGAGGAGGAATGCGCCGGCCGATGCAGACGTTCGCACCGGATGGTGAGCGAGAGATGGTGAGCGAGGGACGGTGAGCGAGGGATGGTGAGCGGGTGCCGAAGCCGGCCATCAACCGCCGCTGCGCTGCCTGCGCGTGCCGAGCACATTTTCGGCATACTTCTGAATCAACGCCATCATCTCCTCCGTGTGCTTCAACTGCACCTCCGATATTCTGCTGATGACTTCGAAATCCGGCTGCTGTGCCCCGTCGGCCGGGCGCGCATTCATCACCACCTGCCAGTACCTGTTCCAGTTGTAGTTATCGTTCAACCACCCGATGAACATCGCCTGAAGCTGCGCAAGCTTGCTCCGGCTCTGCTGCAGATTCTGGATCGGCCGGAACATCAGCGTTCCCACGATCCCTGCAAAGCCGATGCCGCCGAACAGATAGGCCGATGCATCCTCGTGAAGCATCAACGACGCAATCACCGAGGTCACCAGGAATGCAGCCCCGAGATAGAAGACGATGTTGTACATCCGCATGACGTGAACGTATCCCTTGTCGATGCCGCCCACAACGGAAAGCATTCCCTTGATCAGCCCCTCCCTCAGATCCAACCGGATCCTGCGCTCATCGGCGTCCTCCTGCACATTCACCGGCACCGCCGTCTCGCGTACGCTCCAGCACTTCTCGACCGCCGCGAGTATCGCGATGGTAAACGATATTCCCGCGCTGTCGATCTCGAGATGATGCTGCTCGAGAAGCACCTTCGTGGCGCTCCCGTCCAGAAGCGCATCGCCAACGGACCTGTCGTTCAGAGCAAGCTCGACAAGCTGTACCACATGTTCGGAATCCGGCAGGGTGTTCGGCATGATATTCCCGGGTGGCATTCAATGATCAGAACGACGGCTTTACCGGCTCCACCATTTTTGCGACGGAGTTCATCCGCGCCTCGATGATCTCCGCCTTCTCCAGGGCCCACTTCAGACGGGCCCTGTTGACGTTCGCCTCCTGAAGCTGCGTTGCAAGCTCCTGCTGAAGCTCCGCCGCCACATCGGCGATCTCGCGGGCATCGCCATCCAGCGCAACGAACAATTCGCGCAGCACGCGCCTGCTGTTTTCCTCCTGCCGCTGTTTCTCCTTCGCCTCGTATTCGTTCAGGACGGCCTGTGCCTGCACGGATCGATAGTCGTCCGGAAAGCCGTGAACCAGAACGCCGATCGCCTCCGCGGCCTCCGCACGCGCGCCGAAGAAGGGGTCGTTCCCAAGCAGCTGGACGAGCGCCGGAAGAGCCTCGATGGCGCCGATCTTCCTGAGCGCCTGCGCGGCGTACGAGCGCACGAGCTGATAGGGATCCTTCAGTGCATCGAGCAGGCGATCGACCGCCGCAACGGATTTCAACTTCCCAAGCTCCTGAGCGGCATGCGCGCGCGTAAGCGCCTGATGGTTGCTCTCCAGCGCCGACATCAATTCCAGGACGATCGTTTCCCGATCGCTCTCATCGCTCTCGCCGGCAATACGCCCGAGTTCGATCGCCGCCTGGAACTGCAGGTCCGGCGCATCGGGATCGTTTGCATGAAGGCGGGCTATCAGCTCATGGAGGTTCATGGAGTTCGACAATCAACGGATAAACAATGGGAACGAGGGGTGATCGCCGGCGAATATACAACGGCGTTGCCTCATTGATGCTCCGGCAATTTCTCCCGGAAGAACGTGGCTCGAGGCAGCCCGGAAACAACGCCTCCACAAGCAACGATTGCACCGGCATGATGCGCACCGAAGAGAAGAACAGGCCGCTCCCTGCGGGGAGCGGGGAATGGAGGGAGAGGGACGGCCGGGCTACAGATAGGACGATCATTCCATGCCAAACGCCTCTGCACGTCATGACGCCTGCGCACAACATTATCCCGCGCATCCGATTCGCCGCACATGCCGAATCGGTTGATTGTGATGAGGCAGACATCCCATCGTCGAACGATGCACGACCACACGATTGTGCTGTTGGGAATGGCGGCTAATGCCGCGGACATCCGATCATCGAGCCGTACCCCGCACGCTTACGCGGGAGGGA
Source organism: Kapaibacterium sp. (SeqCode) (assembly GCA_035549015.1). Classification (GTDB taxonomy): domain Bacteria; phylum Bacteroidota; class Ignavibacteria; order OLB7; family OLB7; genus JAFDZV01. Next base: position 47,028 of record DASZRW010000015.1, on the reverse strand, counting down.
ATGGCGGATCTGCGAAGCGTGCTATCTGTAGAATCGCTCCCTGCGGGGAGCGGGGAATGGAGAAAGGCAGGCGGCCGGGCTACAGATAGGACGATCATTCCATGCCGACCGGCTCTGCACGTCATGACGCCTGCGCACAACGTTATCCCGCACGTCCGATTCGCCCCACATGCCGAATCGGTTGATTGTGAGGAGGCAGACATCCCATCATCTCCCGCCTCTTTCCATTTCGCTTCACGGGAAATTTATCCGGCAACGTGCCGATCAATGCGCTCACTCCGCAACATGCCCTCGCAACAACGCCGCCAGCACATCATCGATATTCTCCGGAGCCTCCGCCTTGAAATGCTCCAGCCGGCGATACAGATCCGCGGCCGCCTCGTGGAACCCGCCCGGGAGACCGGCACCACGGAAGGTGGAGGCGATCTCCTCCATCTCCCCCACGAACCGCCACGCCTTCGCGGTCACCATTCGTGCACGCGCCTCCGCCCGATCGGCAAAGCCGGGATCATCCTCATTCCATTGCCGCGCAAGATCCGTTCGCACACCCAGGCGTTCCGCGCAGGCGAGGATGGCTGCCAGGAGCGCCGTGGTTCCCTTGCTGTACGCGGCATAGCACATCTTGAGCGCCGATGCCTTCCCCACTTCCGCACCGAGCAGACGCACCGCCAACGGGCTCCCCTCGAAGCATGCGGCGATCTCATCGGCGCGCGGGCCGGCAAGATAGAGGATGGTGCCGGGCGTCCACGCCGGGCCGCCGATGATGCCGCCGTCAACGAAGGTGCCCCCCGCAAGGTTCACCGCCTTCCCCATGGCGACGGCACGCTCCGGCGCGATCGCGTTGGCATCCAGGTAGAGCCCCCTGAAGCCGCAGGCAATGGCCTCCTCCGCCACGGCGTCGGCAGCATGCGGCGGACAGACACTGATGATGAGATCGCAGATGGTGCAGAGGTTCGCGAACGATCCGGAATTCTTCAGCCCGTGCGCCTCCGCGCGCTGCCGGGTTTCCTCACTGCGCCCCTCGGCCGCCCACCAGACCGTATGCCCGCCGTGCAGCGCCGCCGCAGCAACCGATATCCCCATCTGCCCGGGATGAATTATTCCAATATTCCAGACATTCATGATCGCACCTCCACCGCCGCCGCCCGCACGGCAACATGTTCTCCGGAATTACTCAACCGATATCCCGATCGCGATATTCGGCGATCACTTCAACCGGCCCCGCGATGGTTCGATCTCGCTGCCGGCCGGCACTCCCTTCGGGCATGCGCAGTTGCAATGGGTGCAAAGGTAGAGATCGCGGCCGTTACATCGATGCGTCACTCCGCCAGCGGGAACCGGCGGCTTATCCGCCAGTGTCCATCCCGGCTCTCCATCAACGTAACGGTACGAACAGGTGCGTGAATCGGGAAATAATCCAGGGCTGCATGATGCAACTGCGCCGTGATCTCCGCCATCCGCAGTTCATCCTCTTCATGTGCCACGGTAAGATGCGGGATGATCTCGGCGAACCGGCCGCCATAGGGCGGGTTCTCCGGGTAGTGTGCCGCCACGATCTCGGTGAGATGGCATACCGGCTCCGCCGGCTCCGGTGCCAGATAGAGCACACCGGGGAAATGCCGGCACTCGCGCAGGCTCACATCGAAGCCCGGGACATGGGCAAACAGATCGGCAAGGTCGCGAAGCACCTCCGGGGTCAGCTCGCGAGGCTCCTTGAACGGATAGAGAATGGTGATGTGCGCCGGCACCCCTGCAGCCGCAGCCGGATCGTGACGATCGCGAAAGCTGCGAACCAGTCCCTCGGCCTCGGGTACAAGCACAACCAGTGCTGACTCTGCTGGCATGATCGCTGATGTCGATTGTGTTTGTGTTTGCGGAGCTGTTGCTGGACGTGCGCCCCGTTGGAGGCGCACGCCACTGCTCATCATGAAGGTGCCGCGTGCACGGTGCCGCTACCGCGGCCCGGGGCGCTGGCCGAACATGTCGTACGCAAACGTGATGAGCACAGGGCTCAACTGTCCCTCCAACGGCAGATCGAACTCACCGGCCCTGGTATCGAGCACCACGTTGGTGACGCTTCTCGGCGTTCGTTCGGGAAAGCGCTGCCCCTCCTCGATATGCACGCGTGTCCATGGAGTGGTCATGATGGGGAACGAACGCATTGCAATCTGCGGATTGCCCAGGATCACCGAGAACTGCGTCCTGTCCGGCAAGCCGCTCAGATCGTACTCGTAGCGGAGGAAGGTGAAGCTCGCCGCATTGAATCCCGGCGGCGGCGATGCCCCATTCGCGAACGAGATATCCGCCTGGCTTACATGCAACGCCGTGAGATCGCCGCTGCCCCGTACCCTCACCGAGAAAAACGGAGGCGAGCTGTTGCGAAGAGTCTCGAGCACCATGCTCCTGGTAACCTTGGTCGTATCGGGACGGGTGGATTCCGATGTCTTGCCGGGCTCCCATTGAAAGTGGCCGGACGCAACGACGTTCGGCGGCGGCGACGCCGGCACGATCGGCGCGATCGGCGGAGCGTTCGGGATCACACGCAGCGTGACCGCCTTGGAGTATCCCATCAGCCGCGCAACCAGCATATCGGCACTCTCCAGGATCGACTGCGATGGCCGCTTCCACGTTTCCATCGGAAGATTCGAATCGCGCCAGATGCCGTTGCGTCCCGCATACTCGTCCGCAAAATTGAGCGTTGCAAGCCGCTCGGCAAACGGCAGGAAGCTGTTGTCGATCATCGTCCGCATCCAGGCACGATACTTCCTGGTCACCCTCTCCGTCCGCTCGCTCATCTTCGCCTGATCGCCGGTGGCGGTGGCAACGAAGATCTCGAGGAGCATTCCCTTCATCAGCACATCGGCTATGAATCGGAATGCATATGCGCCTCGCAGATAGCAGGCATACGCCGTATCGGACTTCACACCGTCGCTGATGTAAGGGTATAGAAGATCGAAAAGCATCGGTGTGCCGTGCGGCCCGAGCTTGATGATCTTCTGCGCGCAGAAGGAGACGCCATCGCGTTCACTTCGAGCGCCGAGCAGCTTGTCGGCAAAATCCCTGCGATCCGCATCGGTCACGCCAGGATCACCCCCAAGGTAATTGGGGAGCGCCTCGGAGTACTTCTCGATCAGGAACACGGAGTCCGCGATATCCAGGTAGACCGCCAGCAGGCTGACGCCGAGCAGCCCCTTCTGGATCTCCTGAATCCCCGCGAGCACACGGTCCAGCTTGGCGTTGATTTCGTCCAGCGCACGCTTCACGTCGGCAAGCGGATCGGGCTTGTCGCCGAACCCGAGCAATGCGCCGAAGATCTTCTCGATCGGGATCTTCCTGCCGGCATACTCACGCTGCAACGCCGCAAACCTGTTGCCTGCGCCCCACATCTCCTTGAGGACTGTGAGACCCTGCGAGGGTGTGATGGGCAAATCGCCGGCCGCACCCTGCGGGGCGGGCGCGGCAAGGGTACCGCCGTTCTTTTCGAGGACATCGGCATCATCGGGCTCGAGATCGGCGAGCGGTTCCACGGAGGACATGCACATTCTCCTTGAAGATCGGGTGAATGAGATTGTTGTGCCGCAGGGAAGCGGCAAACATAGCAGCGGCGATGTCATTCACAAGTGAATACTCGATGCTGTCCCGATCATGATCGCCGGCAGAATCGTCGGACCGCACATCCCGCAATTGCATGACCCGAACGTCACGGCTATCTTTGCCCTTCCGATGCGCGGATCGATCCTTCATATCGTCTTCTGTCTCCTCCTCTCGGCACTCTATGCCGTGGAGCCGGGGCTGCCATGCGTCGATGAGGATTGCCGGGCCGCCCGTGCAGCCGATGCCGGATGCGTTCCGGACGCGGCCAACGCCATCGATCGGCAGAACGGCCGGCACGCTCACGACTCGCAGAGCGGATCACAGCCGCAGCACTGCTGCGATCACTGCGCATGCGCCTGCCACACGCCCGCGCTCGTAACGCAATACCGGATCGCCTTCATCGGGCGCTCCTCCACCGTCCGCTACATGCCGCTCGCATGCAATCCGCCGACGGCCGCCATCAACCCACCCGACCACATCCCGTTAGTCTGACTCCACTGTTGCGGCTGCATTGCCGCATGGATGCCACTGCTGTTGCCTGAACATTCGTTCCGGCAGCCCGCCGCCGCTATTCACATGCGCATCCTTCACAGACTGGAGGGACAATTTCATGTTCAACGCGATCATCGCGTTCTCGCTCCGGCAGCGCGGGTTCATCGCCCTGCTGGTCCTGGCGCTCGTCGGCGGCGGCATCTGGGCGTTTGCACGACTCCCGATCGATGCCGTCCCGGACATCACCAATAATCAGGTTCAGATTCTCACCCAGGCTCCCGCCCTCTCCTCGCTGGAGGTGGAGCGGTTCGTCACGTTCCCCGTGGAGATCGCCCTGAAGTCGATTCCGAACGTCGTGGAGCTTCGTTCGCTCTCGCACCCCGGGCTTTCGGTGGTGACCGTTGTCTTCGAGGAGAACGTGGACATCTACTTCGCACGGCAGCAGATCCTCGAGAAGCTTCGCGAGGCCGAAGAGCAGATGCCGGCCGGCGCAGGACGCCCGGAACTGGCGCCGGTATCCACCGGGCTCGGAGAGATCTTCCGCTACGTGGTTCGTGATACCACCGGCACGCTCTCCCCGATGGATCTGCGAATCGTTCAGGACTGGATCGTGCGGCGCGGACTGCTCGGCACGCCCGGAATCGCCGAGGTAAACTCGCTCGGCGGCTACGCAAAGCAGTATCACGTTCTGATAGATCCGGACGCACTGGTTGCATACAACCTCACGCTTCGCGACGTGTTCGATGCGGTGGCGCAAACCAGCGGCAACGCCGGCGCCGGCTACATCGAGACGGGGCCGGAACAGTATTCGGTCCGCTCCGTTGGGCTTGCCACCGGCATCGACGATCTGAAGAGCACGGTTATCCGGGCAGGCCCGGCCGGCACGCCGATCACACTGGCCGACGTCGCCACGGTCCAGACCGGTCCGGCGCTCCGCTTCGGCTCGGCCTCGGAGAACGGCACGGGTGAGGTTGTCGTCGGCATCGCGATGCAGTTGAAGGGAGCCAACGCGCGCGTAACCGTCAACGCCGTGAAGGAGCGGATCGAGCAGATCAGGCCCTCGCTTCCGCACGGCGTGGTGATCGAGCCGTACTACGATCGCGAGGATCTGGTGGATCGCACCATTCATACGGTGGTCTCCAACCTGATCGAGGGTGCACTGCTGGTGATCGGCGTGCTTCTTCTCTTCCTCGCCAATCTCCGCTCGGGACTCATTCTGGCATCGGTGATTCCGCTGGCGATGATGTTCGCCGGCATCATGATGGTGCTTACCGGGCAGTCCGGCAATCTCATGTCGCTCGGCGCCATCGACTTCGGCCTGGTTGTGGACGGCTCGCTGATCATCGTGGAGAACTGCCTTCGCCTTCTCGAACGGCGCTACGGCAGCGGCGAGCCCCTCAGCGGCACGGCGATGCGCGACGTGATCTACCAGGGCTCCGTGGAGATGCGGAAGTCCGCGACGTTCGGCGTGGTGATCATCATCGTTGTCTATCTGCCGATCCTGACGCTGCAGGGGATCGAGGGGAAGCTCTTCCGGCCGATGGCGCTTACCGTGTCGTACGCTCTGATCGGCGCGCTCCTTCTCTCGCTCACCTACGTGCCGATGATGCTCTCGCTGTTGATGAAGAAGAAGGGAACGATCCGTCACTCACCGCTCATCATCGTTCTGCATCGCCGCTACATCCCCTTCCTGCGGGGCGCGCTCAACCATCGGAAGGCAATCGCTGCGGCAACCGCTCTGCTGCTGGCGGGCACGGTGCTTCTGTTCACACGGCTCGGGAGCGAGTTCATTCCGCGACTCGATGAAGGGGACATCTCCATGACGCTGATCCGCCTCCCCTCGGTCTCCCTGACGGAGTCACAGCGGCTTGCGACGCGCGTGGAGCAGGAGATCGTGCGCTTCCCGGAAGTGAAGCGGGTGGTGTCGCACACCGGACGCGCGGAGATCTCCACCGATCCGATGGGCTTCGAGATCGCCGACGTCTTCATCATGCTGAAGCCGAGAGAGGAGTGGAAGAGCGGGCGAAGCAAGGAGGAGTTGATCGAGGCGATATCCGAGCGGTTGAAGAACGTACCGGGAATCGGCGTGCAGTTTCTTCAGCCGATCGAGATGCGCTTCAACGAGCTGATCGCCGGCGCGAAGGGTGACGTTGCGGTGAAGGTGGTGGGTGAGGACTACGACATCCTGAGCCCGACGGCGCAGCGGATCGCGGCGATACTCCGCGCGACGCCGGGAGGCGAGGATGTGACGCTGGAGCAGACATCCGGCCAGCCGCAACTGGTTGTACGCCCGGACCGTGCGGCGATTGCGCGCTACGGGCTGACGGTGGAGACAATCAACGAGATCGTGCGAACGGCAATCGGCGGCGCAAAGGCCGGCGAGGTATCGGAGGGGGAGAAGCGCTTCGATGTGGTGGTGCGCTATCGGTCCGACGCACGCAACAGCGCCGATGCCATCGGCAACATCATGGTGGCCGCGCCCGGGGGCGGGCGCATCCCGCTCTCCTCGCTTGCGCATGTCGGCATCGAGGAAGGGCCCGCGCAGGTTTCGCGCGAGGATGGATCCCGCTTCGTGATGGTGCAGGCGAACGTGCGCGATCGCGACATCCAGAGCTACATGGAGGAGGTGCAGCGAAGGATCGCGGCATCGGTGAAGCTGCCGGCAGGCTACGGCATCGTCTACGGCGGACAGTTCGGGAACCTGCAGGCGGCATCGCGCCGGCTTGCGATCGTGGTGCCGATTGCGCTCGCCCTCATCTTCCTGCTCCTCTTCCAGACGTTCCGCTCCGTGCGGCTGGGCGTGATGATCTTCCTCTGCGTGCCGATGTCGGTGATCGGCGGCGTGGCGGCCCTGGCGATCGGCGGACTCCCCTTCTCCATCTCGGCGGGGATCGGCTTCATCGCGCTCTTCGGCATCGCCGTGCTGAACGGCATCGTGATGATGGCCGCCATCCGGAAGTATCAGGGAGAAGGAATGGCGCGCCGCGATGCGGTGCTGAGGGGAGCCGATGAACGCCTCCGCCCGGTGATCACGACGGCCGCACTTGCAGGGCTGGGATTCCTTCCGATGCTTCTCGCGCGCGGGTCGGGGGCGGAGGTGCAGCGCCCGCTCGCCACGGTGATCATCGGCGGCCTTATCTCCTCCACCTTCCTCACACTGGTTCTTCTGCCGATCATCTACGACCGGTTCGGCGGCAGATACGTGGAGGGACAGGAGGAGACTCCGGAGGAGAGTGCACGCGAGGAGACCCGGCCTGCACGCCGCACGGAGAGCGGGTCCGCCGGTGGAGCGGCTCTGGTTCTCGCGCTGCTTCTGGGAACGGTCGCGCTCGCAGGCGCCCCCTCCCTCCGCGCGCAGACCGTGGTGACGCTGGAGAGCGCGCGCCGGCAGGCGCTTGCGAACGGACCGGAACTGAAACGAAGCGACGCCGCCGTCCAGGCGCACAGAGCGGCACGATCGGCAATCGGCATCCTTCCGAACCCGGAGATCTTCTTCACGGTGGATGAGGCTCCGTCGGCATCGCTCACCGGACGATCCAACACATCGCTCGGCATCGCACAGTCGTTCGATCTCCCTCCGCTCTACAGCGCGCGGGCGGAGGCGGCCGAGCTCGAGATCCGGCAATCGGAGAGCGAGCGCGATGCCGCGCGTCGCGAGACGCTGCTCCGCGCGTCGCAGGCCTATACCGACCTGGTCACCGCGCGCACGCTGCTCGATCTCGCGGACTCCGCGGTGGCTCTCACCGAACAGTTCGCACAGCTCACCGAACGCCGCCGCGCGCTTGGCGAGTCCGGCGCTCTGGAGCCGCTGCAGGCATCGGTTGCGCTTGCGAATGCACGACGGCGGCAGACACTTGCGCGCGGAGAACTTCGGCAGGCCGCCGCCGCTCTCGGCGCGTTGATGGGCATTCCCCACGGTGAGGAGATCACCGTTCGCGAGCGGCTGTCGCCGGAGGCGTTCACGGCATCGCTCACCGACCTGGAGGATCGCCTCCGGGGCGATCACCCGCTGCTGGAGGCCCGCCGCCTTGGCGTGGAGGCGGCTCGCGCGCACGAGCGATCCGTTCGCCTGGAACGCCTTCCCTCCGCAACGCTGGAATACTCGCGGCAGACGGTGGCCGGCTCGCCGGGATACTTCGGCGGCTCCATCAGGCTCGGCGTTCCGCTCTGGCGATGGTTCTCCGACGGACCGGACCGGGTTGCGCGTTCGGAGACGGAACTGCGTTCGGCGGAGCTGGCGCGCGACAGCCTGCACCTTCTCGCGCTGCTCCGGGCGCGGTATGCATCCTATCAGACGGCGCGCGGCGCCGTTGCGGAGTACACGGAGCATCTGATCCCGCAGGCCACGGAGGGAGCACGCATCGCTCTGCGATTGTTTCAGGAAGGGAGCGCGAGCTACCTCGAGGTGCTTGCCGCGCAGTCATCGTTGATCGAAACCGAGTCGGGATATATCGATGCGCTCCATCAGGCGGAGCGCGTTCGCACGGAACTGGAGTATTTCGTTGGAGGAGACCTGCCATGACCATCGATAATCTGAAGTACGAGATAGAGACGATCCTGCCGGCGACAAGGCCCGCACGCCCGAACCTTCGGTGGCCGGCATGGAGCATGCTGCCGATGCCGCTCCTCTGTGCCGCGCTGTTGTGCGCATGCGGCGGGAACGGCTCCCCTCACGATCCGGCTGCCGCCAACGCGCGCGAGGCACCGGCTGGTGCGGAGAGCGCACAGAGCCGGGAGACGGAGCATGCAGAGGAGATCCGCATGACGCCTGCGATGATGAAGGAGGCGGGAATCACCGTTGAGCCGCTGGCACGGCAGCCGGTACGTGCGGTGGTACGCGCGCCGGGGCGCGTAGTGCCGACGCAGAACGGGATTGCGCACGTGGGAACGGTTGTGCCGGGACGCGTGGCGCGGCTTCTCGTGTCCGAGGGATCGCACGTTGCACGAGGAGAGGGACTTGCGGAGATCGAGGCGTTCGATATCGGAGAGTTGAAGGGAGAACTGATGAGGGCACGCGCCGGCGCGGAACAGGCACGGCTGGCACTTGCGCGCCAGGAGAAGCTTGGGGCGGAGGGGATCGGAGCGGGGCGGACGCTGGAGGAAGCACGCACCGCCAGTCTCGAGACCGCGGCGGCGCTGCATGCCGTGGAGGCGAAGCTTCGCGCCGCCGGCATCAACCCGGCGAGCGTGGAGGAGATGGGGTTCAGTTCCCGCATCATCCTGCGTTCACCTATCACTGGTATCGTTGCACGGCGCAGGGTGGCGCTGGGCGAATATCTGGAACCGAGCAGGGATGCCTTCGAGGTGGTGAACATCGGAACCGTCTGGATCGACGCGCAGCTTCCGCCCGAGGTTGCCGCAACGCTTCACGTGGGAGCGGCCGGTTTCGTTCGCGACCGTGAGGACCGCCGGCTTGCGGGGAGAATCGCATTCATCTCCCCCACCGTGGACCCCGGGACGCGAACGGTGACGGTGCGCACGGAGGTCGCGAACCCCGAAATGCATCTGCGTCCGGAGTTGTTCGTGACCGTGGAGTTCGAACGGCCGGTGAGCGGATACGCGCTGGCGGCACCTCGCGATGCGATCGAGCGCGAGGGATCCGGCTGGTACGTCTACCGCGAGCAGGAGCCGAACACATTCCGGCGCGTACCGGTGCAGATCGGCGACGCAGCCGGCGAGCGAACCATCGTGACGGCGGGTCTGGCGGAAGGCGATCGTATCGCCGTGAGCGGATTGTTCTATCTGAAGTCCGCCCGGCAGAAGGGAGAACTCGAGGAACACGACGACTGAGAGATCATGGCAGGCTCACACAATCATTCGCACAACCATTCGCACGCGCCTCCTCGAGGCCCGGCCGGCCACGGCTCCGCCCACTACGGCCGGCCCTTGAGGATCGGCATCGGGTTGAACCTGGGATTCGTTGTGCCGGAGGCGGCATTCGGCACTCCATCATCCAACTGGAGTCCGGCAACGCCGCGCATCCATGCAACCAGGCGCCGGCGGATGTCGTGCAGCCGCCTTCGCCTCCGTGTTCGGCCGGAGTTGCACTCCGGCCGATGCGGCAACCATATCCACGATTGTCGCCGCGAGGAGATTGCGCGATCGGCGGAGCGACCACCGGTGGGTCGGTGCAGAGGGATACCCCGACACTGTCGGGGTTGAGTTTCTCGCGACGACGGCCCTGACCAATCATCACCGCGCATCACCGCGCCGCGCGCGGGCGCCGGCGCTTCGCGGCGCGCTGGCGGGCAAGCTCCGCGCGGAACTCACGCTCCTTCCCGAGCACGAAGCTTCGGTAGCCCCTGGGATCGATGAAGGGAGAGACGGTTTCGTGATTCAACCGCCCGACCTTGGCCTCCATGTCGAAGTAGGAGCCATGGGCGCCAAGGAAGTAATCACACGGCAGCCGCTTCAGCACGCGGAACGTGCGCTCGTAGTCGCGCGCGATCCCCGGATAGAGCGGGTTGCCCACCAGTCTGTAGCCCGGGTTCACGCCGCAGCCCCCAACGATCACCACGTCGTACGGCCGGCCGTTCTCCATTACCCGCATCGTCCACGTTGTGCACCCCTTGGTGTGCCCGGGCGTGCGATGCGCGATGAGCACTGCATCGCCAAGGCGTACGGTATCTCCATCGTGCAGCGTCCGATCCACCGACGCCGGCCGGTAGCGGGCTGATGAATCCGCACCGTACTGGAAATCCTCCGCGCCACCGGACCTCACCACCGGCACGTCCGCATCCATCACCATGTACTGCGCGCCGGTACGCTCCTTGATCAACGCGCTGCCGCCGCAGTGGTCGAAGTGCGCATGGCTGATCAGGAGGATCTTCACATCGTTGAAGCTGAACCCGAGTTCCTTCATGCTTGCCTGGATCAACGGCACGTTGGCATCCTGATCGCTGTTGATCAGGATGTGTCCCTCGGGCGTCGCAATCAGATAGTTCGCAAGCCCCCTGCTCCCCACGTAATAGAGATTCCCCACGATGCGAAACGGCCTGTAGGCCTCCGTCCAGGCGGGGTCGCGCTGCGCGGCCGCATGGCCGGCAGTGAGCAGGTGGATCATCAACGATGCTGCCAGCATCGGAACCGCACGCATCAGGTGTCGCATGTTTCTCTCTCTCGTCAGTTGTTTCCCGTCAGTGGTTGGAGGAACCACAACGTATCATACCCAAACAATTCTGCTGCCGGATTATGACCGTCCGGATGTTCATGGGGCCGCTTCCCCGGCGTTCCATATCGCGAGCGCGCACCCTGGAATGCATGAACATCCAACTTCGCCTTTCTTCCGTACCAGCACATACACATTCCCCGCGCTCATGGCGGCGCAGCGGCATCATGCCGCAGGCAATTATTCACATCAATCGGAGCAATCCCATGGCGGTTGTAGTACACGTTGTTCTCAATGGCGTATCATCCGAACAGTACGACAGCATCAGGGCGGAAGCCGGCTGGCTGGAACGCGCACCGGACGGCGGCATGGCGCACCTGACCTGGTAGGTCGGGGAAGACTGTCACAACGTGGACGCATGGGAGAGCGAGGCCGCCTTCGCCGCGTTCGGCAACGACCGGCTTGGACCGGCAATGGCGAAGCTCGGCATCAATGTGGAGCCGCATGTCACGTTCCACGCAGCGCACGAGGTGTTCCTGCCGCAGGCCATGACGTTGGCCTGAGCGGGCAACGCACGGCATCTCGAAGACATTCGATCGCCCGGGTCTTGAACCGATATCTCTCGAGGCCCGGGCGATTCTTGCATGCGTTGCACCGGCGGTTGTTACGTACGGGTGAAATCACCGGCGCTCCTGACGGAGCGGAATGGAAGGGGCGGGAGCGGTTCTACAGATAGTGTGGTTCGCAGATCCGCTATTCCCTCCCGCGTAAGCGTGCGGGGTACGGCTCGATGATCGGATGTCCGCGGCATTAGCCGCCATTCCCAACAGCATAATCGTGTGGTCGTGCATCGTTCGATGATGGGATGTCTGCCTCATCACAATCAACCGATTCGGCATGTGGGGCGAATCGGATGCGCGCGATAATGTTGTGCGCAGGCGTCATGACGTGCGGAGCCGGTTGGCATGGAATGATCGTCCTATCTGTAGCCCGGCCGTCCCCCTCCCTCCGTTGCCCGCTCCCCGCAGGGAGCGGCCTATTCCTCCGGGACGTCATCGTCAACCCACTCGAATAGATATCGCCGATCGTAAAGCACGGCATATCTGTCCAACAAACCCAGATATTCTTCATGGAATGTGAACCGCTTATGAAGCTCCTCCTGACGCTCGATATATCGCGCAACAGCCTGCAATTGGCTGCGAGAGTTTGAGAAGGCACCATACCCTTCCTGCCATCGGAATCGACCCCGTGTCCAACCTCTGCTGTTGATGAGCTTGGATGACGAGATCTTGATATCACGGACGAGATCCGCGATCGTCTGATCCGGGTTCAATCCGATGAGGATGTGAATGTGGTTGGCAGGGCCGTTGATTGCAATCAGCTTGTGGCCACGGTCCGGGCGCTGCACTATGCCGGTGATGTATTTGCATAGTTCGCTCTTGAAAGAATTTTGAATCAAGCTTTGGCGCCCCTGTACGGCAAAGACGAGATGGATATAGAGTTGGGTAAAGGTATGTGCCATGATAGTACATCCTTGTGAGGGGCCGTGTGGAGGTTTGCGGGGAGAAGAGAGCGTTGAGTGTGCTTCGCCGGGAGCAAATATAGGTTGTTCTTGGAGATCAATCATTCAAGGGAACGCGCTCTTCGCATCGGTGAAGACGATCGCCATTTGTTCGGCGCGGCGAGCATTTCAGCGGTAGACGGTCCGGAAGGGTCGAAGAACAGAGAGGCCGCTCCTGACGGAGCGGAATGGAAGGGGCGGGAGCGGTTCTACAGATAGTGTGGTTCGCAGATCCGCCATTCCCTCCCGCGTAAGTGTGCGGGGTACGGCTCGACGACTGGCAATCGAAGAACAGAGAGGCTCATGCATATCCTCCTTCGCTCCCTATCTTGCTGCGTTCGCGTGGTGCCGGATCGCTTCCGGCCGATTCACACCGGGCCTCCGGACCAACGGCGGACATCATCCCCTCTCGACTGCACGCAACACTGCACTCGTTCGCAACAACTACAGGAGTACCGTATGCAACTCGGCGCATTTTCAGTCAGCCTGGCGGTAAAGGATCTCGCGGCCTCCAGGGAGTTCTACGAGAAGTTCGGCTTCACGGCATTCGCCGGCAATCCCGCACAGAACTGGCTGATCATGAAGAACGGCGATCACGTGATCGGCCTGTTCCAGGGCATGTTCGAGAAGAACATCCTCACCTTCAATCCCGGCTGGGACAGCAACGCGCAGCAGCTTCCCGAGTTCACGGACGTGCGCGAACTGCAGCGCCGGCTGAAGGCGAGCGGGGTGGAGTTGATGACCGAGGCGGACGAGAACACAACCGGCCCCGCCAGCCTCATCGCCGTCGATCCGGACGGGAATACGATTCTGCTGGATCAGCACGTGTGAGGAACGATGAACCGCGACCGACGCGACCGTGCCGCCACGCACGGGCAATGCGTCCTACGGCACGCCGATCCACGCCCCCCCCCCGATAGCGTGGAGAGCGCCCGTGTCGACGAGAGCAGACTTTGCCCGCCCGGACGTACGATTCTCGAGCGCAGGCAACTGTCCCATGCCGGCAGACATCGACCCTGAACCGCAGGCAATATCCGCGCAGGAGTGCGCGCGCCACTGCTCCATCACTACTCAATCGTGAGCCGACGGACTCCGGTATGAAGTTGGAATCTTAAGTAGCAGGCCAACATCGGTTCGTTGCATGCCGCATGGCATGCATGCCGCCATCGGCCGGCAACGCAGGCGCTTCCGATGCCGAAATCCCCGGCACCACACCATCCATGCATCCCGCGCCGCCCTCTCCCAGCCCCCTGTTGCGATCGTTCTCGCCGGCCGAAGCAGCCCACAACCGCCATTGGAATCTTTAGAACCGCCCGAACATCCGTTCGTCATGCGCAACGCACCCCGGATATGTTCGGCTGCAGACCGAAGCATTCTCTCTCCCGCATTTCGTAATCACATCCTTCATACAACCATGCGTATCCGTACCCTCACGATCGTACTGGCCCCCCTTCTCTTCGCCGCATCGATGCAGGCGCAGACCCCGACGTGGTCCAACCTCTGGTCCTTCCCGATGTCGGGGAACGAACAACCCACGGAGGCCGCTCTCGATGCCGCCGGCAACATCTATGTAACCACGTACCTGCTGGACTTCACCGCGGATGATCCCGCCAACATGGTCAGGCAGTTTCTCACCTGTTCCTCGCCTGACGGAACCATGCGATGGACACGCTCCATCCTTACCGGCGCGCTGAGCAGGCGCGCAGCAATGGGCGTGGACCCCGCCGGCAACGTCTATGTGGCGGCGTCGTTCTATGGTAACACGGCGTACATCGATGCCGGAGGACACCTGGATACGCTCAATGCCACGAGCGACAAGAACATCATGTTCGCCAGGTACAACGCTGCCGGACGGCTTCTCTGGCAGAAGACTCTCTCCGGCAGCGACTCGATTCACGTGGCGACCATGGCCGCAACGTCGGGAGGCGTCTGGATCGGCGGCGATTTCACCGGCACGGTGGACTTCGGCGGCACTCACCTTGCGAGCGCGGGGAGGGGCGATGTCTATCTCGCCATGGCGGACAGCAACGGCACATTCCTCGAGGCGGTACGCGGGGGCGGAAGCGCAACCGAGGAATGCGAGAAGATTGCGGCCGATCGGAATGGCGACATCGTAATGCTGGGGCAGTTCCGTGGCACGGCAACCTTCGGCGATCGCAGCATCACCGCAACCGGCGGCACCAACTTCTTTCTCGTACGCTATCACGCCGACGGCACAACCGCCTGGGCACATGCGGACGGCGGACCATCGTTCTCGCCGGCCCAGCCGTTCATACCGATGCCGCTGCTGTTGAAGCTGGATCGCGATGGGAATATCTATCTGGCGATCTCCTATCTCGACAGCATCACCATCGGCCGCGATGTCATGCAGTCCGTATCGGAAGCCGACGCGCTGGTGGTCAAGTATCGAGCCGACGGCACGGAGATCTGGACAACCCAGTATGGCGGGGACTTTCTGCAACTCATCGAGGGGCTTGCGATCGATACGGACGGGAGCATTTTCGTCAGTGGCTATTCGCAATTGCTTCCGCAGGGAACGTTCTTCCTCACGAAGCTTTCGCCCGCCGGCAGCGAAGTCTGGCAGACGACCAATGCCGCCGTTGGCGGCCTGAGCAGCGCCGATGGCGGGCCGGTCTCGATCGACTCGGCGCACACCGTCATTGTAGCCGGGCACTTCAGCGGAGCACTGCGGCTCGGCAGCCGGACAGTCACCAGCTTCGGAAGCTCGGACACGGCAATCGTGGGGGACGACATCTTCATCGCGAAGATCGCCTCGACCAGCGGCGTGGGTCTCGCGGCCGATCACGGCGGAGCCGGTTCTCCGTTCACGATTGCGGAGCATGATCACCAGCTCCTGCTGCTGCCAGCGGCCCAGGCTCCGACCGTGACGGACGCGGCAATCTATTCGCTGCTCGGCGAGTGCGTGAGCCGGCCGGTGAACACCCTCGAACATGGAAGCCCGATCAGGTTCAACGTTGAAGATCTTGCGCACGGCAACTACCTGATTGTATTGCGGACAGGGGAAGGAGCGATGGGATATCGCGTGGTGATTGGACGATAGGGGAAGCGGCAGGTGGGCGGCGGGGGAATCGGTCTCCATGCATTGCGTTCACTCCCCCCCGCCCACTCGCCTCGCAGAGGCCGCAGTTCGCGAACCTCTTCGCGCAGAGTGTTGCCGTACCGGCACGGCAGCCGCTCCGCCTGTTCCACCAACAGGCCTTCGCTCTGGAATCGGTACCGGCGGGAGGCGAAACGCAATTGCACTCACTCCGTTGAAGCACCGCAGCATTTCACCTCTCCCACCATTGCAGTACCCGCAGCGCACGCAATGTATTCCAGCGGCTGGGCCTCCCCACCTTCTCCATCGTGAAGAACGTTTTGCCGGGATATGCATACTGCACCGGCCAGGTGCCGTCCGTGCTGCGACGGCCAACAAGCCATTCCATGGCGTCCTGCAATCGTTCATCGCGTGGAGCGTTCACGCGGGCGAAGTACTCCAGGCCGCGCAACACGTTGTAGTACCAGCGATGCGGGTAGGAGAGCGTGGTGAATCTGGAGTTGATGATGTTGCCGGTCCTGTCCGACTTGAAGAGGCGATGCTGGAGCATGAACTCCAGCGCACTGCGTTCGGCTTCGAGCACGTCGTTTCGCAGCGCATGCTCCGGCGTGGCATCCAACCACTCGCGCAGACCTTCGAGCACGTTGAACGTTGTGTGGAACGAACTGTGATGCGGCTTCGGCCTGCGCGCGCGGCGGCAGTTCCATGCACCGTCCGGCATCATCTCCGAAAGCAGGTTCTCGACGATGGCATCAACCCGCTCGTCGCGGATGCCGAAGCATGCCGCGATCGAGAGATCCATGCCGACGATGCAGCGGTCGCAGGCGGCCAGATTCTGCATGAACGCGTCGTCGCGCGCGCCGCCCAGTTGCCTCTCCAGCACCAGCCCCGCTGCACGATGAGCCGGCCGGTGGTCGCGCGGAATGCCGATGTCGCGCAGCGCGAGGAGCGTGTAGGTAGTGGAGATCCACTTCGGCGAGTAGATACCTCCGCCCCAGCTTCCATCGGGCGCCTGCCGCATCAACAACTGCGCGCCCCACCCCTCGATCAATGTGCGGCGGCGCTCCGCCTGCCAGCGCCGCACTGATGCATGCTGCAGATCGCGCATCGTCTGCCAGCGGATGGCGGGATCGCCCTCCAACAACCAGGAGATCGGCTCGGGGGTTGTGCTCATGAATGTTCGTGCCTTCGAAGTGCGATCCCGCCTTCCCCGTGCTGCCGCTCCACCAGCTTCTTCACCCCGGCGAGCGCACCTCCCCAGAAGAAGTTGCCATGTTTGTATGCCACGTCATCGTGGAAGTTCTCGTGACGAACCGAAAGGCGGGTCTCGTTGCCGGTGCCCTCCAGGCTGAGCGTGATCACTGTCCGATGTTCCGGCAGGTCGGGAAACTCCGAGACCTCCGTCCAGTAGCTGTACCTCAGCAACCTTTCGTGATCCACCGCAAGCACGGTGGCACGATCGCGATTCATCTTCTCGTGCAGTTTGCCGGTGAACCTGATAGCGGCTCCGGGCTCCCATGCGGACTCCATGCGTGAGCCCCCCATCCATTGCTCTATCTGCTCCGGCTCCGTGAGCGCACGCCACACTGCACTCGGGGGCGCGGAAATCTCGATGGTCTTTTCAACGACTGGTACCGATGTCGGAATATCATTCATTCGGTTCGTCCGTGGTATCGATGCAGTTCCTTTCCCGATCCTTCCACGCCTCCGCATCGGGGATCATGCAGTTGGCAACGAAAGCTTCTCACCGGCGGCCACACCTCCTTCGGCATTCATCCTCAGCTCCCGAGATAGCCGATGCAGTTCATCAGGAAGGTGAGATTGCTTCCACATCCGATCTCCCCCGGCGAAGCACAGGTGACCCCGTTGTCATCACCCGCGATGCCGGAGTGCCCGGCAACGATCACGTTCCCCGATCCATACGCAGAGGCAACCGCGAAGGCATAGTCGGCGGGGTTGTAGTTATTCCCGCCGGCATCGTAGCAATCCAGCGGGATCGGAAGAATCACCTCGCCGTTCGGTGCGCCGATGCCGCAGGAGTCCCACACCTGCACGTTGCTTACGCCGTCGGCGATTGCGGGGGTGCCGTGGATGCGGGCGTCATCACGAGCGGGTTCTGCAGTTCGTTGCTGTCGGAGCAGGAGGCGGCCACGATGGTGCTTCCCATCGCAGCCGCCAGCGGGATGTCATTGAGCGGCCGGCAATCCGGCATGTGCCCCAGAAGTCCATGATTGCTGATAGGGAGCAGGCCCCCGCCGCCGCTCGCCCACTCCGGGATGCCCTGCAGGTCGGCGGACGGAAACCGGAACGACGTGCCGGATGGAATTGCCGGCGGATAGCCGGGCGTGTTGGCCCGCTGGTGCGTGAGAATCACGCACACATCCACGCCATCGAGTTGCGACGAGACAGGCTGAGTATAGCTGGGGGATGGGTAGGGATACCCGGCCGCGCCCAGCGCCACGTAGAGCGTGTTGAGACGATTGGAGGTCTCGTTCCGGACCTGTACCCGGGCTCCCATGCTGTCCAAGAGAATGTTCATGATGTCTCCCGTCGTTGAACGTTCGCTTCCGGCGCACTTGCACCGGAGACTGCGGGCAATGAGAGCGGGCGGGGCGGAGCGCCTGATACCCGGCCACTACTCAATCAGAATTCCGCGAGGAACTTCTCGAGCGTGGTCTCCGGTTCCAAACCGAGCTGCCTGCGCAGCCGCTTGCGCAGGGCCTTCAATCCCTCGGGCTGCAGGCCGAGCAGCGATCCGATCACCTTGAAATCGAGACCCGCGCGGATCAGCCCGCACAATCGTTCCTGACTGCGCGTGATGCCCGGGTAGCGCCCTCGCAGACGGAGCAGGAAATCACTCTCCACCTTCGACAAATAGTGGTACACCGTCTCCTGCGAATGCGCTCCTGAACGGAACGCATGAAGAACGTCGCGTACGGCGGCGGTCATGGCATGCCCGGAATTGCCGGCGCTCTGTTCGATCGCATCCAGAAGACACTTCTCCGCCGCTACCGCATGGCGAGTGTCGCCAAGCGCCACCACGGCACTGGCAAGCTCCCGCTCCAGCCGCCGCCGCCGCTCCCGTTCCAGCTCCGCCTCCCGCTCCAGCAGGTCGGTCTCCATCATGATGCGCGCACTGTGCAACGATTGTTCGGACTTGCGCGCCAGCAGCTCCTGTTCCATGACGGCCGCCCTGCGTTCGCACTCGATCACTGTTCTCAGGTCACCACGATCCTCCGCGATCGCAGCGCGCAGACGCAACGCCTGCACCTCGCGCGCAGGGGGAGTCGCGTCGCGAAAGACGATGGTATCGAGCATGGCAAGAGCTTCGTCGTACCGTTCCAACGCATGGAACATCCGTGCAATCCCGAGCTGCGCCGCAACGAAATACTTTGCCGTGTCGTTTCCGGTAATGGCACAGGCCTGGTTGTAATACTCCAGGGCACTTTCGTATCGCAGACACTGCTCCTCGATCTGCCCGAGCATGCACAATGCCACATACAGCCGTCGCGCCCGTCGCACCTCGTTGGTACTCTCGACAATCCGCCGGCAGAGTACGGCCGCTTCCTCCAGGCGCTGGAGCGTGGTCAACAGTTCGGCCCGTCGCAACATGATCAGTGAGATGTGGTCCCACGAACCGGCCGCGCCGCACCGTTCGGCATGATCCAGCAGTTCCATTGCCTGTTCATGTTCCTCCAGCCGCTGGTGTGTCTCGGCGAGGTTCATGTATGCCAGGCTCCTGAGCTTGTCTATCCCGATCGTATCGGCAATCTCCACAAGCTCGCGCTGGCATTCGATGCACTGGCGGTGTTGATTGAGCATGACGTAGCTGGAGCCGAGATGCGAAAGGATGCTGCATCGCGTCAGCGGATACAATGCCGCATCGGCCCAGCGAAGCGCTTCGCGAAATCCATGGATGCTCTCCGCCTCGTGGCCGCGATAACGCGCGATCCGCGCTTCATGCGATAGCGAGACCGCATACGAGGGATGACGGTCCTCGAGGGGAAGATCATCCCGCAGAATCCTCTGCACCTCGTTGTTCAGACGCTCCGATTCATCCAGCTCCATTGCCTCGATCAGGTAGGAGATCAACGGCAGCAGAGAGTCGATGATCATCTTCGCATTCCCGGAGGCACGTGCCTCGTCGTACGCCTGCATGATTGCCTCACGCTGCTCGCCCCATCTGCCCAGGCGTTCGTAGATGGCGTAGAGGGCTATCAGTCCAAGCGCCAGTTGCTCATGATCCTGCGCCGTTCTCCCCCACGCCAGCCCTTCCCGCGCAACCTCGAGCGCCTCCTCCCGGCGCTCCGCGAAGAGAAGCGCCGCCGAGCGCGTGGCCATCAGCATCGCAAGGTTCGCCACGCTCTGACGTTCCCGCTTCGGCAGCTTCGGCGGCCGGCCATGCTCATCGTGCAGCGGCTCGATGCCGTTCTCCTCGATCCGCATGCGCGCCGTCTCTACCAGATCGCCGAGCAGCTCGGCGATCTCCACCGCATCCTCCTCGTACGGCTCCATATAGCGATAGCGAAGAGCCCGGGCAACATAGTCCGGCACCGAGCCTCCGCGTGCGTCGCGGATCAGCTCGCGAATCTCCTGCGCGCGCAGAAGCATCTCGCGGGATGTCTGGGATGATCGTGATGCCATCGTCATGAGCGCGTGTTTCGGCCGGCGGCATCGATGCTCGCACCAACGGACGGCCGGTTGTTTCCGGACAGGGACCTGATGGGATGAAGGTGGTGCAATATCGCGGTTCGCGGCTTCATACGGGCAGGCATCGTGTAGCCGGCTGCTTCCGTCTCAACTTTACCGCAACGTGCAGGGACGCAGCATGCGCATGAAACGCAGCATAGGAACGAGCGGTCAAGAACGAATCTCGATGGGTACCGGCGTCGGAATACCGATGCGTAACGCAACCGGCGTGTAGATGTCGATCTCCTGCGTTGGTGTTTCTATCGACACGATCAGCGAATACCGGCATTGGCTCTCGAAGCGGCCCAGGTGATGGCGCTCGCGCCACCATCCAATCGTCGGATGCACGGCGATCAGGTTCGAGCCGGCCAGTTCCGCCGCCGTGCCGCTCCACACGTCCGAGTGAATCGATCCCACGTCCCGTTGCTCGCCAAGCCTCCAATGGTCGGTCGGAGCAGAAGTGCCCGAGCCTTCCTTTGGATTCTCGCGCGCCTGCTTGTTGATCCGGCGTGTGAAGTGATCGACGTCCTCACCCGGTGCGTTCAACTGGAATCGCAGGCCATGCGAGGGATAGCGATATCGATCCTTCCATCCGATCTCCCCCGGCCCCGGCTCCACGAAATAGGAAAGTGTGACCCGCATTGTCACCGGGAGATCCTGATTATCCAGAAGAACGTCCCGCGGCCACGGCAAATCGAAGAGGTGCATTTCATTCGTGGCAAGCGATCTGTCTTCCTTTCTATAGTACGGCTGCAGGCTGTGTTGCGCGATCAGAGTAAGCGAATTCCGCAGACAGTATTGCGCGCGCTCAAGATTCGGTACACCGTAGCCGCATGTGCGCAAAAGCGTCTCGTAGTCACCCTTGCCGGATTGAACCGGGTATTGTTTGCGCATCGTGCCGGTCCAGTCCGCGGAATGAACGATGAGCCCCCGAATGGTCTCCGGCCAGGCCGACGGGTACTCCGCCGCGATCCGCGCGGCCATGGATGCTGCCTGAGCGGCGGCCGCGCTTGTGCCATCAAACGTCGTGAACAGTGTGTCACTTGGTTCATGGCAGGTAGTGAGCAACTTCAGAGCTTCGGCATCAAACATTGCGCCCGATGGTGACCGCAGAACATTGCCACCCTCCAACACCACTTCGGGCTTGATCGGCCATTGACGATGCGGCCACGTGCGCGACGTGGTGCTGAACGGCGAGAGCCCTCCCGGCTCCGCGACAGGTTCATACCCGGTCAGGTATGGATCATTCTCGATATGACCCTTGCGTGTATAGGCGCCGACTGTAAGCGCATTCCAGGCCTGTGCCGGGTCGTGTACCTCGTTGGTGAGATTACTTTCCGGATAATCGCTCCATTCAGCCGGCTCCCTGATGTTGCCTGCGCTCACGATGATCAGCCGTTGCCGGCCGTCATCAACTCCAGCAGCAAGCTGATCGATTTCCCCGGACCAGGAACTCGGGCGCCCTCGCTCGCGCGTCGTTTCAGACGTAACCGCCATACAGACAATGCGCCTTCGGTCCGGCTCCTGAATCTCCGCGTGCGCAATTCCCTGAGCGGTCACATGTCCCCACAGCTCTTGCGGATTCTCTTCCGGCAACGGCGGCATGATCTTCGCCGATTCGATGCAGTGCGGAACCCGCACAGGATCACTCGAGGTCAAGGCATGCTGAAGATCACCGAAAGCGGCAAGCCCCGCCATTCCTGTTCCGTGACCGTCGTGATCGTACGTTCCCCACCGTTCACGGACGGTGTGCATATCGGTCTCGGCAATCAACGGCTCCAGAAGTGCATGCCCCCTGTTGATTCCGGTATCGAGCACACAGATGCTGACCTCGGACTTCTCAGGCACCTCGAGTCGCTCCAGCAGACTACGAGCCCACTCAGCCTGGCCGCTGTTCCGTAACTCGGTAAAGAACGTCGGAGGCTCCGAGGCACCCCGCAATTCTGCAAGGTCGTCGGCATGATCCATCAACTGTTCGAGTTGCGATCGATTCGCTGTCACAAGCACCACCGCCCGTTCCGGGAATCGCAGAACCGGCCGGCCTTCATGTTCGCGTAGTTCCAATCGAGCGGCAGATTCCCGGAATCGCTCGATCGCCGATTCATCGCCGTTCTCTGTACGAAGCCACACTTCCACCCAACGGGGATGTTCGTCAGGAAGCCGTTCGGGATCGTCGGTCCAGAATGCCTCGACAACAGCGCTGCGAATGTCATCGATGCTCTGGATCAGGTTCTCGTTCTTCGGCCTGCCGTTCTCTGTTTCCATGGTCTGGTACGCATCGATCTTCCGAAGGAAGTACGCGCTTTGACGCGTCGGAACGTAGACGGTAGCGTAGGAGGGTCTGGATTGGTCGTCACTACGCCGAACGTTGAGAAGCCGAATGCCTGATTGTCTGGATTCCAGGCTCTTGATCGCCTGTTCGCAGCCTTCAGCGACGACGAACTCCAGATAATAACCCTGGCGTTCCGCATGCACTGCGGCTGTCCGCGCCCGAGCCTGTTGCCATGCGGCATCCAGGCCGGCACGCAGGTACTCCGCGTGAGCGTTGCGATCCCGGTTCTGGTTCCTCGGCTTACCGCCGCCACTAAGAATCGAGGTAAACCCAGTGACCTGTGGTGGGGACGGGAGAAAGATGTGCGGGAAGAGTTCGGTCGGCATTGTAGGCAATCAACATTATTGAACGAAGAGATCGAATACCTATGGCCGCGCCGCATGTTCCGAGCCGGACGCTACTCGCGGACGTCGTCAATCTATCGGCGGCGCACCTCGTGACGCTCGCGAAGGAACGGCTCAAGGGCGCGTGCGGCAACGTGGGGACTGTCGGAAAGGATGGCCGCCTTCATGGCATCACAGCAGGCCAGAACGATCTCGGCGCCGCTGAGTCCTGTGCTGGCCTTGATCACCGTCGCAAAGCCGAACCGCTTGTCCAGAAACACACCGAGAGCATTCGACACAAGACGCCGACGTTCCTCCGGGCCTGGCAACGGATACTCGAGTAGATCGTCGAAGCGACGGAAAAGCGCATGGTCCAGCAACTCGGGACTGTTGGTGGCAGCCACGATGAGGCTGTCGGACCTATCCTGCTCGATGAACTGCAGAAAGGCGTTCAACACACGGCGCATCTCGCCGACATCGTCGCCCAACGTACGTCCACCACCGATTGCATCGAATTCATCGAAGAGATAAACGGCGGGGCTGCGGGCAATCAGATCGAAAATCTGCCGGAGCCGGGCAGGCGATTCGCCCATGAATTTTGTGACCAGCATATCGAGCTGGACCACACTGAGAGGAAGCCGCAGTTCATGCGCCAGAATACGCGCCGTAAGAGTTTTGCCGGTGCCCGGCAAACCCGCAAGCAGGAGTTTTCGACGCGGCCCCAGCCCATGCGCCCGGAGCTTGTCCCGCTGGACATACTCCTCGATGACACGATGAATACGGTCAGTCAACCCGTTCGGAAGCACTAAAGCGGCTAATGGAGTGCCCGGCTCCTCCGTTCGCACCAACCCCTGCAACTCCGGCGGATACTGCACTATGACGGCGCGGTGCTCTTTGCGCAGAGCATTGTCGACGATTGCACGGAGTTCATGGGCGAAAATCCCGTGCCCCTGCGTTGCCTCATGTGCCGCAACCTGGAGCGCTACGGTGCGGAACCGCTCGGGATCGTCGCTCCAATGCGCACGCACCAGTGCCTTGATCTGCTCGGATGTTGCCATGCATGCCCTCGAAACGCGTTCGTGAAACCGGGTGAACCGGACGGCGCACCGCAAATGCTTTGCTTTCGTCAACGGTATTCCACAATGGTCCGTTACGCTACGAATCTACGACTCCGCCGCTTCACACTATCCACCGCCGGAGTCCATAGATTCCGGGTCAATGAGATAACCATTCTCATCCCGCCACCCTTGCTCCACTCGCACGCATCTCACGGCTTCGGAGGGCCTCAATCAGTCATTCCTTCCCACCGCCTGCACTGATCATGCCTGGAGCAATGATTGCCCAGGCTCGGCACCGGTACGCAGAACGCGCCCGGTCGCTCAGGCGCGTTGTCGGTCCGTCTCATCTTCGAGCTCTTCGAGCAGGAAGAAAACATCGGTGCGGATCTTCGGTGGATCGACGTTCCAACGTTCATCCCAGTGCCAATAAATCTCCCAGCAGATATTCGAAGGCCGATATCCGTGTTCGGCGAATCTCGGAATAGGCCTGCCCCAGACCTGCACACGGACCGAAGTGAGCGGTAGTGGCCACGCGGCCGGCAGGCAACCATGAACGATGAACCCGGTGATTGCCGACAAATGGTTCCGACACCTCCGCTCCAACCTCAACGGATCCCTGTCCATCCAAATACAGGGCCACGTGACGCCTCGGGCGCGGGAGGCCGGCGAAGCGAATGAACGACCAAACTTCGCCGCACGCAGCGGGAACGAATGTCGACAGCTCGTTCGATGGCACGCCGCCTCGGATGACGGCGCTAGGAATCGCCTCCGCATTGGTTTGTTCGATACGATAGCGCATAGGGCTACTCGGCATTCCTGTGGCCGCCGATAGTTGTCGGAACGTTCACGGTTGCCCGGCCACCTCCGGTCTTGTCATCCCACCTACAGAGCGAACCTCGACTTCCAACTCTCCGGAATCGGCAGCTTCAAGCCGAACATGTACCGAATCAGCTGCCCATGATGAGCAGCTTCATGTTCGAGCAGATCGATGACAAGCCGGTATTGAACATCGGTGTATGCGTCGATGGTCTTCAGGATCTCCAGGAGGGCGTTCGCGGAACGGTGAAGGGCATCGGCAACCGAGGATTTGTCCGTGGGTGATTTCAGCGAGCAGGAGAAGCCGGACCATTGGTCTGCCTCGATCGCCCTGCCGTAGCTTTCCCGCGCACCAACCACACACCACAATTGCAGCCCCAGCGTATTCGAGGGAAGTTGGGGCAGTTTGGAACTCAGGGCGGACTCGTCAATGGAGTCGATCAAGTCGCGATACAGAGCGAACGATCGACTGAAGCTCTCTTCGATAATAGTACCAATGGGCATGAGTTTTCCCGGAGCTGTGATGTTGTCCTCCTATCGCAACGCGATATGCTCCGATAGCCTTTCTGGCGGACTGCACGGATCGCATAGGATTTCGGCAGAGTTTTCAAGAACAGGCCCAGCGCAACCGAACCATATCCTTGCCGAAGCCATACTGCTGATTGATTGCCGGCCACAGGTTGTTCGCTCTTTTCGTGAGGCCGGTCAAAAATCAATCAACCCGCACCGCCGGACGCAGAGTCACTTCCCAGCACTCAGCCAATACCTCCGCCCCATTGCATCGGCATATGCCCAGGGCTGCAGGTCGGGCGGCCGTATAGCCAAGGTCCGCGAGACTCGATCGGATCTGTTCGCGATGGACGTTTGCATGATGCAGTGCCTGCGCTACGACCACACCCGCGTGGACCTCGTAGGCGCCCTCTTCGAGGACCGGCAGCCGCTCCGCATCAACCGGCACGCTCAGAAGCTCTGCCCACATGTGCCCGGTCTCATCGACGCGCACTGCAAGTTGATCGAGATCGGGGGCCTCGTTTCCATCGCTCGCCCACGCAGGCCGCACGCCGCCAAGCTGCGCCGCATAGGCGGCATCCGACGAAACAATGTGATTGAACGTTTCGAGAATGCTGCCGAAGCCTCGTGCAGGGCGCGCCAAATGTTCGGCGGAGAGATTCCGGAAGGCTTCGATGAGCATCCTGGTTGCCCACACATTATGATGGAACGCATCGATCATACCATCGTTCATGACATCACTCCAATTCCGAGGTCCGGTATTCACGACTCGAAATGCTGATGGTGCCTGACTCGTACTCGAAGTGAAGAGTTCCGTCAGGGTTGTCCCAGCTCAACTTCCCTGTCTCGTGCTTCAGTTCGGTGATAGGAATGCACACGCCCTCAATTGGTCCGATTCCCATGGCATAACCGGTGTCAGGGTAAGCGAGCCCGATATCCCTCGCAACTCTCCCCCAGGTGCCGACTTCGAAAACACCACGACCAGTGTGCGAGACCGTGAGCATATAGTTCCCGCTCGGGTCGAAACCCACGGCCACCAAGCCGCCAACATGCAAGGAATGCGACATACGAGTCCTTTAACGCCTGAGGTAAGCTGCGACGCAGGTGGCGCCGGCATGAATGAATCATCAGACCGCGGAGAGCACACTGATCGTAACGTAGTATCCGTCCGGATCGCGGAGTGAGAACTCCATAGTCCCGGTGTTCGGGTTCACGTGGGGCTCCTCTTCGAGCCGGGCCACGAGAGACCGCGCCCGTTGCAGGGCCATGCCGAAATCATCGACACGGAAGAAGAGGAGGAGGCCGTTGCCGGGCGCCGCCTGTTCGGGACTCATCAGCGAAGGATGCTCATGGGCGCCCCACTCGTGGAGGCAGAGGAGAACCGTTCCATCGGAGTCCACGATCTGGCCGAAGTAGTCATGGGCGGGAGCAGTCCGAGGCAGGCCAAGCAGCGACTGGTACCATGTGAAGCTGCCGGGCACATCGGCTACTCCGATGATCGTCCAGATCTGCATCATGCAGTTTCTCCTTCCTTCCGGCTCACCATCTCGTTGATCCAGATCGGAGCGAAGGGTGACGTGCATCCCTTCGCAACGGGATAGTCGCGATAGATCCCCAACGTTTCTCCGATGGCGAGCGCGCGCTTGCGATACTTCGGGAAGTGGATGCCGATCCCCGCCAGGCAGAAGTTCATCGTCCACTGCGCCTCCGGAGCGGCCGCCCCCATTTCGGACTCGATGCGGTCCAGAAGCGCCGGCAGGTCCAGCCCGTCGGGACTCTTGCCGATCCGCTCGGAGGTCAGGCTCCAACCGGCGCGCGCAGCCCATGGGTCGCGATCAACCATCCATCGTTGGCGGAGAGCCTCCTTCTCCGGGTGCTTCCGTACCACGTAGGAGTCCAGCCAGTCCGCCTCGTTCGCGGACCCGACGGAGCGCACCATCCGATCCAACTCGTCCTCCGACAGCTTCCCTGGATCCATCAGAAGTATTGCCAGGAGCCGGGCATCGAGGTTCCCGGTTTCCCAGAGAGCACGGGCCAGCGCCTGGTCCGCCTTGATCTTCGCGGCCACTTTCCGGATGTCGCCGAGCTTGACGCCGAACTGATTATCGCCGGCGCCCTTCCTTCTGTTCTGTGTACGGACCTTCTCGTCGCCGAGCGCTTCGAGCTGTGCGAGGATTTCCTTGGGAGTCATAGCTGTTGTGTTGTCAGTATACGAACCGGGGTCGATACCCAGGCTCAGCGGTCCAGAAACTGGAGGCGTGGGTTGCAATCGGAGCACGATGGCCAGGCTGGCCGCGCCCATCATCAGGCAGCACCCTCAGTTTCTGAACACAAAGATATGAACCGTCATTAACGTCCGCCCGCGCAATACATCTGTAAATACGCCTGGCGAAATGCATCAGTGTGGATTGCCTGTCGTCAAAAATCTCCACACGCTCGAGACTGTCCACACGACCAGACACGTTGGGGTTATCCGGGAAACTGCTGATGAAGCAGTCGTAATGTATCCAGGCCATCTCCAGATACTTTTACCGTTCGCGAATAAATCCGGCAGAGGTAGTGAACATTCTTGTTGTTGTAGCCTGAGGGGCAGACGTCTGCTGGGCGGGAGCCGGCATCAATTGCCGCGAATATACTTCACCAGGTCGTACTACTCGCCGCCGCGCAACGAAGCCCGAACGCACGGCAGGTGCACGCGGCCGGTGCGAACGCGTCATCAGGCGGATCGCCTTCAGGAGAGCCGGCGCGCACCCCGCGCCGGATCCGGGCTGCACGTCAGCCGGCTACCTCCGCGGCTCATACCGCATCGCCACCGCCCCGGAGCCGAACTCCAGCCGGCTCACGAGCTTCAGGTCCACATACTTCGATAGCCCCGCGAACAACGTCGGCCCATGCCCCACCAGCCTGGGATGCACGATGAACTCGTACTCATCGATCAACCCCAGCTCCGCCAATGCCAGCGGGAGCTTCACGCCTCCGGTGAACAGCCCGTTACCCGGCTCCTGCTTGAGCTGCTGAACGGTTTCCTCCAGATCCCCACGCACGAGTTCCGCATTCCAGTCGGCCCGTTCCAGGGTGCTCGATACGACGTACTTCCGTGCAGCGTCGATCGTCCGGGCGAACGGTTCGGTCCACTCCGGCATCGCTCCGCTCCGCGGGGAGCGCCACGCTGCCTCCATCATTTCGTATGTCACCCGGCCAAGGAGGAGGGCATCGGCCCGGGCGATGTTCCCGGCCGCGTGACGATGCATCTCTTCGTCCGGGACCATCACGCGATGATCGCAGCAGCCGTCCAATGTGACGTTGATGGAATACCGAAGGGGTCGCATTATGTTCTCCTCAAGTGGATAACGTACAGGCATTCAGCCGCCGAGCGCCATGGGGAGGCGCCAAGCGGCGATGGGCCGTGTGGACTCGATCTTCCACACGGCCTCAATCGCCTTCGGCACATTGTTGTCGCAACCGGAGACCTGCATCGGGCCGTCCAGCGAGATATGTTGGATGATCCTGAGCGTTCTCCCGGCAGGTTCGCCCCATCTACGCCTCGAGACCAGGGCGCGGGACGTAGAAGATTCCTCGCACCTCGGCCGGCATTCGGCTGGAAGCGACGGCCTTACGTGCCCACGCAAGCGCCTCCTCCATGTCGGCAGCTTCGATCACCGTGAGCCCGCCGACGTGCTCCCTGGCCTCGAGGTATGGGCCGTCGGTGACGATCACTTCGCCATCGGCCTGCACGCGGAGCGTCTTCGCCATGCCGGCGGGCTCCAATCCGCCGGCGAAGAGCCTGATACCGGCGGCATCCATCTCTGCGTTGAGCGCGTGGATGTCGCTGACCATTGCTTCAGTTATGGTGGATGGATCGAAGTTGTCGGGGAGATGACCCGAGATCAGATAATGCGGCATGTTTTCTCCTGTAGTAATCCTTCCGGCGGGTTCCCTACCCGCCGTCACTACACAACGAACGGCCGGACCGGAATTCTACAAGCCACCGGGGAAATTTTTGTTGTCGGGAATCTCCAACTGCTTCAGTCTGTTCTCGAGCAGTTCCCGTTCCCGCAGATTCCTGGTCATCGCGATGGCGCGTTGGATTTCTTCACGCGCCTCGGAAAGCCTGCCCAGCTTCATCAGCAGGTCTCCGCGAACGCTGGGAAAGAGATGGTAGCCGGCTCGCGCGGAGTTGCCGGCAAGGGCCGCGGCTGCGTCGAGTGCATCGAGTCCCGCGGCCGGGCCGTGGACCATGCCGACGGCGACCGCGCGATTGAGTGCCACGATCGGCGATGGAGTGAGTTGCAGCAGGGCATCGTAGAGCAGGACGATGCGGCCCCAGTCCGTCTCTTCGGCGGTGCGGGCGCGCATGTGACATGCGGCAATGGCTGCCTGCAACGCGTAGGGTTTCTCGCCGCCGCCCAGTTCCTGCGCCTGTTCGAGCGCGCTCATCCCCCGCCGGATCTGCATGTAGTCCCACCGGGATCGGTCCTGGTGCGGCAACAGAACTGCTTCGCCCTCTTTTCCCCGACGCGCAGCAGTGCGCGATGCCTGCAACTCCATCAACGCAAGAAGCGCGTGAACTTCGGATTGGTCGGGGAGCAGCTGCGCCAGCATGCGGCCAAGCCGTAGCGCCTCGTCAGAAAGTGCAGCCCGCATCCACTCCTCTCCCGACGTCGCGGCGTACCCCTCATTGAAAATCAGATAGACGACCAGTAACACCGACTCCACCCTGCGGCGCAGCTCGTCTCCGGACGGCGTCTCGAAGGGGATGTTGGCTTCCGAGAGCTTCTTCTTGGCGCGAAAGATCCGCTGCCCCATCGTCTTCTCGGGCACAAGCCAGGCGCGGGCGATCTCCGCCGTAGTGAGGCCGCCGAGCAGCCGCAGCGTGAGCGCGATGCGTCCTTCCACCGCAAGCACCGGATGGCATGCGGTGAACATGAGCCGCAGCACATCATCATCGATCACCTGATCCAGCGACTGCTCCAACGCGTCGCCAAGCTGCTGCTGTTGCCATTCCAGTTCGCGGGCAATTTCTTCGTGCTTCTGCACGAGCATGCGGCCGCGCCGCAGCCAGTCGATGGCGCGCCGCTTCGCCGCCTTCATGAGCCATGCTCCGGGATTCTCGGGGATCCCCTCCTCGGGCCAGAGTTCCAGCGCGGTCACGAAGGCGTCCTGGGACAGCTCCTCGGCAATGCCGATGTCGCGGGTGACACGCGCAATCGCGGCGATGAGCCGGGTGGACTCGATCCTCCAAACGGCCTCGATCGTCTTGGTCACATCCCTCATGCCGGCAAGATGTGTTCGATGATCGTGAGCGTTCTCATGTGAGGCTCCATGTTCCGGAGTGTCGATACCCGGGTCTCGACATCATGTGTGATGTGTATCGTCTGCCCAACGGTGGAGCTGCGCCGCGAAGCGGCATCTGCTTGAATGAATTGTTAGGCCGCACTTGCCGCGCCATTTCAGTGTCGCCCTTAGGATTGTGGGTCGAACCCGAAGACGCGCAGTTCTTGGTCGCACCGACAGGCCCTGGCGATACGCGCCGCCCACGCAACGGCCTCGTCGCGCGAAGGGAGCTCCAACACGGTGAAGCCGCCGTCGAGCGTGGGCGCCCAAGGATAGCCACCCATTGCAACCGTGCCGTCAGCCGAGACAAGCACGGGGGGTACGCCTTCGTCGATTCCGCCGCCGAAGACGTAGACACCGGCGGCTTTTGCCTCATCAATCACCGCATGCGCGTCGCGCCCTACCGCATCCCATTCGCTATCAGGCACAACCATTGCCGCGCTTGGAAAAGAGATCAGGTATTTGGCCATGGTACTCCTCCTGGAAATTGACGGCGGCCGTGAAGCGTGCGTACGGCCCAACGCCCGGCATCAATAGCAGCGCGAAGCGCCGTCCGCTGCATGCCGTTGTCGGGCGGGGCAGCCGGCAAGCACCGCCTTGGTCTGCTATGCGTCATCGTATGCTTTTTCCAGTGCCGCCACGTCGAGCTTGACCATCTTCATCATCGCTTCCATCACCGCCTGTACCTTCTGTTGGTTCTTGTCGCCGATGAGCTCCATGAAACGTCTCGGAACGATCTGCCACGTGATGCCGAACTGATCGGTGATCCAGCCGCACTGCGATGGGGTTGCGCCGGCGCTGATGAGTTTGTTCCAGTACTCGTCAACTTCTTCCTGGTCTTTACAGTCCACAAAGAGCGAGATACCTTCGGAGAACTTGAAATACGGGCCGCCATTGTAGCCCATGAAGAACTGACCACCGATAATGAATTCGGCGGAAGTGATTGGGCCGTCCTTGCCGGTGCGAGCGACGTTCTTGATCTCAGAGTCCGGGAACGTCGCGGTGTAGAATGCTATGGCAGCTTCGAGCTGGTCGTTGAACATCAGGAACGGTGTCACTTTGGCCATCTGTGTATCTCCTTTGTTTTCGGTCTCCGCCTGCCTACGTAGTAACCTGCGCTATACCGCGCGCAACTCCCGCACGGCACGCCTCAACATAGAACATCGATGCGGTTCCGGAGCTCCACGCGAGCGAACGTCACGTGCGGCGAATATACCTCGCCGCGCGTGCCGCTCCACGGAGCCAATGATTTCCAAGCGGA
This sequence comes from Kapaibacterium sp. (SeqCode), assembly GCA_035549015.1. GTDB lineage: Bacteria > Bacteroidota > Ignavibacteria > OLB7 > OLB7 > JAFDZV01. Next base: position 14,892 of record DASZRW010000015.1, on the reverse strand, counting down.
GCATGCGAGCGAGAGCAACAGTGACGGCATCAGCACCGGCGTAGTGCGGGTACGCTTCCGTCGTCTTCGAGCATACCGCCTTCCGGCAGTGGTATGCAGGGAGTGCGGCTCCGCGCACACCTACGGTATCCATGGTGCCCGGGAAGGGCGGTTGTCGCCGGAGGGCAGCGCGCATTCATGGAGTACGTCGCCTCGTGGCGACGTACTCCATCTTCGATAACCTCACCACCGCAGCGTCGATCAACAACGGCCGGCAATCCTTTGCCTGCAGGCCGTGCAGCGATTCATGGTGGAAGCTTCTACACTCCCAATCCCGTCGCCATGGCGTTCATATAGTCCATGAACTGCGCTCCTGCAATGCTGGAGTAGGCCCAGATGAACCCGCCGCCAATCGCCTGCGGCTGCGTGTTCGGCGTGCCGTCCCAGCACATCTGCGAGACCGATCCCTGTCCCGTCCGCCAGAGCGTGAAGAGCTTCTGCATGTCGTCCGGTGAGCAGGTGGTCTGCGGGCCGCCGCAGCTCTTGCAACTGCCGGCGACGATCGGGACGTTCGGGTTCCCCATGCCCAGCCAGGTCCCGGGGTTGTTGGACTTTCCCCCGGCGTAACACTGCAGGTTCAGCCAGGCGACGGTGCCGCCAAGGCCCTGCACATAGGTGACCCAGGAGGCCCAGCCGGACATGTCGTAATACGGAGCGGCGGTAACGTTCAGCCCTGCCGAGACCGCCGCCTTGGCGAGGGTGTACATCGGAGAGGAGGAGGAGAAGTCGCCCCCCTCATAATCGAGATCGACGCCGTCGAACCCGAGGTCCTTCCTGATGTACGAAAGGATGCTGGCGGCAGCGCCCGGGTTGCTCCCGATCAGATCGGCCATGTACTCCGTGCCGTTGGTGGAGAAGGAGAGATAGATCTCCTGGACGCTCCCTCCGTTCCGCAGGTCGGAGATATAGCCGGCCCAATCGCTGCTGCCGATGTAGTTGCCGGAGGTATCGAAAACCGGATTCGACGCATCGTTGTAGACCAGTTGGCTCGGGTTCTGGGCGCTTTGATTCAGGAGGCTGAGAATGGGGCTGGTGAGCGGGCTCCCCTGCAGTGTTGTGACGGTGGAGGCGGGATCGGAGCCGGAGCCGGGATACATCTCATTGCCGATGTAGAGCGCGATACGGGTACTGGACATTGTGTTCCTCTCTGTTGGTTTGGATGTTTCGCCGAGGGGGTAGGGGATGGGGCGGCAACATAACCGTGTGCGGTTGTTCCGGCAAGTGAAGAGGTGGAAGTGAAGATCCCGATAACGTACAGCCCCGGGCGTGCCCGGGGCCGTTCAACATGCACGACAATTCACCGCTCCACCTCCTGCGTGAAGTAATTGCAGACACATGGCAGGAACTGCTGCGCATGGGCCGCAGGTTGCGTCCATGCGAGCGCGACTGCGAGAAACAACGCGGCATACAGATGCCGCCGAAGAATGGTGGATGCATTCATGGTATCCTCCGGATATGATGAAGCAACTCAGTGAAGCCGCCATCGTGTGCACGGCGGCCGTTGCGGAGGGTTGTGTTATCGAGGTGCAAGGTGATGAATCGGAGTGCGATGCGACAGTACATGTCGGTGCACCCCTCCCCGTGGGTACTCGTTCTCCCCGGCGCGCGTGCCATGCTCTGCGCGCTCATTCGTCCGGATGTGCAGCCGCAACCAGGCCGGGCGCCTGCATGCCGTTGTCATTCCACCTGCCATTGAAAGCAGAGAACGTATCCGTCGGGATCGCTGACATATACCTGCTTCATGCCGTAGGGGGCGACTGTCGGTGGCTTCACATCGATCCCATGAGATTTCAGATGACGATACGCCGCATCGACGTCCGGACAGCCGAAGTAGAGCGTCGTGTCCGCGTGCGCGGCTGCCCGATCTGCATCCGGCCCGGCAGGACGATCAGGTTGTTCATACGCGGTGTTGAGCATGAGCTCCGCCTCTCCCAATCGAAGCAATCCCCAATCGAATTGATCCCCGTCACGCGGTGACGTGGAGACGATCGCAAATCCGAGCACGTCTCGATAGAAGCAGACCGATGCCGGCATGTCGAACACCTGCAGCAATGCACAAACCCCACGTACCTCGATGCTCATCGGCTGCTCTCCTTCAAGACTCGACCACATACCAACCTGCAACGTACCGTGTACAACTCTCCTGCACGGGGCGGCGCAACATACATGCCCGGCCGCGGTTCCCCATGCTCTCCGCTTCCTGTATCTCAACCAGATTCGGCCGTGCTCCGATACCGCCGCCCGCCGGCACTACCGAATGCCGCGGCACGCCGAAACAAAAAACACCCCGGCGCCCAGCCATGTTCTGGAAGTACCGGAGTGTCGAACGTTGGAATGATTCGGTTCTGGAAGGGCCGGGAGTACAACTCCCGGCCAACGCAACAAGTACCCGCCTACGGCTGATCGGGATTTGATCGCTCGGAGTAGCGATCGGATAGTTTGCAAGTCCTCTGCTCCCAACGTAGTAGAGATTCCCGGCAATCCTGAACGGCTCCCACTTCAAGTTCGAGGTGGCTCCCCTACGGATGCGAAGGCGTTGGCGGAACTCCCGTGCTGTTCACCGCGCTGGAGCTGAGCGCAGGAACGATGGATGCGGCGGCGGCATCGCGGGCGGTGATGCTCACAGTCCCGTTGCACCCAAGGTTGAAGCAATCCCACAGCGTCCTGATGATGGAGGTATGATCGAACGTTGAACCGGAGGGAGCGCGGAGCGCGCTGCCGGCCTGAGCAAACGGCGAGATCACCAGCGTGGGAACGCGCGGGCCGGAGACGGTGAAGTCGAAGCCGGTGAAGGTATTCGGTGTGCTCGGCGACGGAGGCACCATCCCCATGACCGGCGGGACGTGATCGTAGCAGCCTCCATGCTCGTCGTAGGTGACGATGAGGAGCGTTCCCGGCCAGTAGGAGCTGTTGCGAAGCTGCGTATAGATATCCAGCAGCAGCAGCTCGCCGTAGTATGTGTCGATCTGCCCCGTCCCGGCTGTAAGCGGAGGATATCCCTGCAGGCCGGGATGATTGCTGTTCCCCTGGTTGCCTGTGGCCGCACCCGAGTAGTTGTTGCTGTAGCGCGGCTCGATCAGCGTGAACGATGCCAGCGTCCCGGCGGCCAGATCCTCCGCGAACGTGGTGAAGTTCCTGTTGGCAAGATGCGTGGTGCTGGAAGTGTAGTCCGAGTTGTCGTACTGGCCGATGTTCAGGCTGGTGCTGCTGAGGAACTGTGTCTTGACATACTGGAGCAGGTTGGCCGTGAGGGAGTAATCATGGAAGTATACTTTCCAACTTGGGAAGTCCGGCCCGCTCCCCGATTGCTGCGTAACGCCAAGCACGGCATCCAGCTGCGCGAATACGCTTGGAAGATCGAGCATCTGCGAGGGAGCGGTAAGCGCGGGCGGTTTGTCGTTGTAGACCGCCTTCGCCTTGTAGAGCGGATCGGTGCTTGGCACACCCAAATACTCGGAGTCGTTGATGTAGCTGTAGGTATGATCGAAGAGATCCGTTGCCCACGTCCCGGAATCGGCGCAGAGCGAATAGAGCCGGTTGGCGAAGGTCTGCGTTGGAATCGATCCGAACCACTCGTCGCAGACCATGTAGTTGTTCGCCAGGAAGGCGGTCACCGGCATTAGCTCCGGGGTCATGTACATCATGATCTCCTCGGGAACCGGATTGTTCCCCTGCAGCAGGTAGTTCGCCACGAACCCGCCCATCATGCCGTACGTTCCGGCGCCCGCCGCGTAGGGGTTCCCATCGGTCGGCCGATTCTCGAGCCCCAGAATCTGCTGTGCCATGTCCATGAACGGCTCCCCGGGATCGGCCGTTGGGATGGCGGTGGCAAGCACCGGCGGTTTCGCGTTCGGGTTGTTCACCGCGGGCGCAACGGTGATCGGGTTCCCGTTCGGATTGGGATTCGACTCCGATCCGCTAAGGCCCTGGAGATCGGCCTGCCCGGAGGGCGCCTGGTTGTATGGCGCCGGGTAGCTCGAATTGTAGAGCATGCCGAGCACGTTGTCGTACGAGCGGTTCTCGAACATCACAACAACCACATTGGTAATCGCTGGAGTCATGGCAGCCTTGGTTGGATTGAAGAGGAGGGGAGGGACCCGTGTGCGCAACCGGCACGGCCGAACATATGGCGCTGCGCCACGTGATGCAAGAACGCGCAACGGCAACGGCGGGATCTCTGTATCTCCCGCCGTTGCACCTTCATATACCTCGCAGTACGATACGTTCCGCGAACGGCGCCAATCCTCCGGGCGCACGCTTCGGCGTCGAGGAAAACGATCATCGGCGAAGTCGGAGCGGCAAGCTGCAGCGCCCGGTACGCGCGGAGCGTTGGGGGCTGGAACACAGTCGGCTGGCAGAAGAAGCCAATCATGCACACTGACTCGCCCACGCGGAGTGGCATTGTTCCGCCGGATGCAGTTATCGCCGCGGTGCGCGCAGGCTATCGGATGTCCGGCCCGATGATATCATCCACAACTGGCTCACCCGAATCGCACGCCGGCTCCTCCGTCTGATCCTTCGATTCCGCATCCGGCCCGCCTGCTACAACCATCCCGCCCATCACGAGAACCGGCTCAGAAACCTCGGGCTCGGTCCTCAACAGCCTGGGTCTCAACGGCTCGATCACAACCGGTTCCTCGAGCGTGGGCTCAATCGTCACGGGCCTCGTCACTGCCGGTTCAACCTTCACCGGTTCAACCTTCACCGGTTCAACCTTCAGCGGCTCCGCCTTCATCGGCGCGGACGCGGTATCGACAGGCCTGATCGCCATCTCCCCCATGATCATCGTGCGTGAGTTGTCGACCGCGTTCGTGTCCTTCGTCGCCTGGAGAGTATCGCGCTTCGTCTTCGATTCCTCCGGCTCCACATGTACGGATCTCCCCACTCCTCCCATCACGACGCGCGCCGATACTCCCCCCTGGGCCCACGCCTGCCGGGTGCCGAGGCCGAACATCCCGGCCACGAGTGTTGCGGCGGTGGCGGCGATGTTGCGGACCGAACGGGAGACGCGCTGGCGCGCCGCGCGAAGGCCGGTGGGGCAGTCCTGCGTCAGCACCGTGCCGTCGGTTCTGCGATAGAGCCGGACGCAGACGCGCCCCTCGGCACCGGCGATGATGCCGGTTGCCTCCTCACGCGTCATCGCGGACAGGTTGTAGACATTGAGACTGCAGTGTGAACAGTAGCGGGTCTGGTCGTTGCCGGTCATCTCCTCCCAGCTCGCGGTGCAGGGAGTTGCGATCTCGATATTGTCGAGCACAGTGAGAGCGATGGTCTTCCCCATGATGTTCCTCTTCGATCGGGACGGGTTTCGTTATCCGGGCATCAGCATTCGGATGCACATGATAACTACGCTCGATGCCGCGGGATGTAACATCGGGGCGGTGCGCCCCTGTGTGGAGGGGAGCGACTCATTGCCGGCGACGCATCTCCTGTTCGGCCCCGGGGATGCCCGGGGCCGAACTCCATCTCCTGCAACGCTTCTCGTGGACAATCCACAACAGCTTCGTACCGGCAGGTATATACCGGACTCACCGGCAATACAGTACCCCGCGTTGTCGGTGAGGGGAAGGGCACAACAAAAGGAGCTTGACGATTCCATACGCTCATACGTGCCCTCGTATCGCTATCGCGCCAGTACGACGACATGCCGCGTGTAGACACGATCGTTGATCGTCACACGCACAACGTATGTGCCGCTGGGCCAGCCTTCGGTGCCGATCGACGTGCGCCGCGTTCCGGCACCGGCGTCCTCACCACGCTGGTATCGGAGCTTCCCGGTGATGTCGCTGACAGCGATCTCCATGCGCCCCTCGGCCCCCATGGTATACTCCAGCGTGAGCGCCGCATTGCGCTGTATCGGGCTGGGATAGATACGGAGGGCGGACTCGTTCATATCGGTCTCCCCTTCGGTCAGGTCCGGATTCGCCACCCGCTTCAGGCCGCTGCAGGTCGGGCAGGAGGAGATATCGCGAACGGCCATGCCGTCGCTCGTCACGCAGATCGAGTCCTGCCAGTGATTGCAGCTCGAGTCGATCTCCGGCGTGCACGCCGAGCCCGCATCCTGCGCGCTCGTGTCGCATTCAGGATTGAAGCCGGGTGAAGAGCTGCTTGCGCTGTAGTAGTATTGGGTGCAACTGTCGCTGAGTGCCAGGTTCGTCTTGAACAGGTAGAGTTGCTGTGGGTTGGCGGCAGTGCCGTATCCACGCCCCGCCACGATATAGCCGTCGGTAACGAACCCGGCCACCGAGGTCACCGGCGAGAGCGACCATCCCATGTCGTTGCTGGAGCTCCCGTAGATGGCACCGGTGGCGCCGGGGAGCTGGGCCAATGTGCCGCTCCGGAACTCCTTCAGGAACGCATCCTGGCCGCCGTGGGTGACCGTGGTCGGTGGTGTGAGATAGCCGGTGACGATCAGATTGCTGGTATCGCCGCTGGTGGCCGGCGCGATCTCACGCACGCAGAACCCTTCATCGGCACCGTTGTCGCCATACTTCTGCGCTGTCTGGCGGCTACAGAGATCGGGGCTCACCTCCACCAGAGCAACGTCGGGTGCGCCCGCATTCAAGGAATCCGTCCTGCCGACGGCAACGATGTCGCCGCTGGTGGGGCCCATCTTCAACTCCTGCACGGAACGAAAATCGTCCACCGATGCCGACCCACCGTACGCGAGCGCATTATGCAATGTGGATGTGAAGGTACCGGTGCTCGACACACGCACGATCCAGCCATCGAGGCCGTTGTTGACAACGCTGTGGGTTCCTCCCGCGGCGATGATGTCCCCGTTGGCGGCTTCGTCCACCGCATAGAAGTAATCCACGCCGTGCTGCGATCCATCGTACCTCCTCCCCCAGAGGAACGTCCCCGCGGCAGTGAATCGCACCAGGAAGCCATCCGATATCGTCTGGCCGGCGATGATGAAGTCGGTGTTGGCCGCCACCTTCACATCCCAACCCGTTTCATAGCCGTGATTGTCGTCCACGGTGCGAACCCATCTCAGGCTTCCGCAGCGGTCGATGCGAAGCACAAGCAGATCCTGATTCACGCCGTTGCATCCATTGGGGTCCTGCGTGGCGCCCGTGATGATGAAGCCGTCACCGGCGCCGGCCGCCGTCTTCACCTCCTCGATATCGTTCCCCACGCTCCAGCTGCCGATATGATAGGTGCGCGACCAGAGGAGCGAGCCGTCATCCTTCGTTCGTACAACGTAGACGTCCGTTGCGCCGCATCCGGTTGTGCTGTTCGTCTGGCCGACGGCAACGTATCCCCCTTCGCTCACCGGCTGCACACCGTTGTGTGCCTCTTCGCTGCAGGTGCCGCCGAAGAGGCGTTCGAAACGTTGAGCGCGCGCGTCGGCAAACGCAACCATGCTCACCAGAAGCACTCCCGATACTAACCGTGCTCCGGTGCGATGTGATCTTCCTGTTTCACTCATCATGTCCTCCATGTACTGCGTTGTGAGTTGTGCCGGCTGTGCGTGTGTCACGCCGTATCGGAGCACCACCGTGTGTGAACGATGCCTGAACGGTTGCCGGTCGGTCGGGTGGAGGTAACGTGCACCGTCGAATCTCAATGAGAGACGGCGATGAAGCGATGGAGCAAAACTAGATCCGGTACATCCCGGCGCACAGTACATGATTGTGTACCGGCACGGGAGGCGACGCACCTATCGCCCCGCGACATTTCATTCGGGGTCCGGCCCGGAACCCCTTTGGATAGCCGATGCACGGCAGGCAGGGCGATATTTGCCGGGAACTCCTGGAAGGTGTCGATCACCTGCGAGACCTCGGCATCGATCAGAATAATCGTCGGCGTAAACGCATCGTCATGGTCGAACCCGGTCCGCGTATTCCCTCTTCTGGATACACCGCACATAGTCACCCGGGCAAGGCGCACATCGGTTGATCATGGTATGAGCCTCATATCTGAATCCTTCTCACTCGCTGCTACGCACGCCCTCCAATGTCCATCCGGCTGGAGAGCAGACACCGCACTTCGATGGCGATACCGGCCGGGTTGGAGAACGCCGGGACTGCGAACGCGAAATGAACATTCCGCTTTTTGTCAATCGTGCATTCATCGCGAAGCTCACCATCTCTGCCTGGCGGCGTGTGATTCCGGACTATCGCGGCCTTCATGATTTCACCACCCCTCCCCGTTTCGAGCTGCCGCGCCACTCCCCCATCGATGCACGCGACGCGACCCCTACGCCAGGCCCACGCCGGCGTGGCGCTGAGGCCGATCGCTCCCGCAACAGACGTTGCAGCAATGGCGGCGATATTCCGGATGGTCCGCAGGACGCGCTCGCGTGCGGCGCGAAGGCCGCATTGCTCGCGGGCAGCGTCGGACCGATGATTGGGAACGTGTTGAGGGGGTAACGGTGAAGGGCGGAACTCGACGGCACAGCTCACACCCGCCACGACACCGGATGCCATGGCGGGCATGTTGCGGGCACAATGCGCATCGGGAATCACGCCGGCGAGCCGGGCCACCGGTGGCGTGCCACCGGAGCCCGCCGGCCTTCTCAGGAACTCCGGGCCGGTTGCCCGGCCTACTGCGGGAACGTCTGCGCCGTCAACCCGACATTGGAACATTCCGGGCCGGGTCCGGGAAGATTCACCGTTGCGTCCTGCGAGAACCGTGTCGCGTACGTGGCCGCATCGATGAGCACCAGCGAGATCGGCTTCTGGGAGTTCTTCACGTTCTGGTTGTAGGGATCGTCACCATGATCCATATACAGCCCCTCCGTCGGGAAGTATGCCAGCTCATGGCCGCAGACCCAGACCGGAAGCACCGGGATGTTCAGCACCCGAAGGATGGCATTCAGGAATCCAAGGCTGCCGTGGCATCCCATCGTCCAATGCTGCTGGCCGAATCCCTGGTTGTTGGCGTCGATCGTTCCGGTGACGATCCTGGAAAGGGGCGGATAGCCGCGGTACTGCCAGATGGCCTGGCAGTTGCCGAACGTGGCCGCTCCGAAGAAGTGCCACATGTTGTGGCGCATCCAATCCAGCACATGGTAGATGGTCTCCTTCCGCGTCGCGCCGAGAAGCTGGTTGTCCCTGAGCCAGCTGTAGACCCAGCGCGGAGGAGCGAACGGCGTGGACGGCCGATTGTTCGCCCGCAGAGCCGGCAGGTTGACGTAGTACGTCCCCATGCCGTAGTACTGCCCCAGTGTGTTCCACGCCATCGTTGCGCTGCTGAGCAGCCAGCGGAGCTCCTCGGCGTTCAGGCCGGCAAGCGGGAAGCCGCCGGCATTCACCCCGCTCGCCATGTGCACCAGACTGAACGCAACGTGATTCACATACAGACTCCACATGTAGCTCGCCGAGACCGCCTGCAGCACGCTCACGTTGTCGTTGTTGATATTCGGATGCACGTTTGTCGGCGCATCCGTGAGCCCGTCGCTGTTCGGGGGCACGGAGGGCGCCCCCTGCAGAATCCACTGCAGCGCCACCTGGAAGGCCTTCAGCAGATCCGCCTTCTGCTGTGCGGTCCAGTTGGCATAGGCCACCATGTTCGCGGGCGTCGGAGGGGCGTAGGCATCGGACTGGCTCCCCGGCGTCGCCTGCCACTGGATTGCCGCGGCCACCTGCGGATTGGCCTGCAGAATCTGGTTGAGCTGAACGGCCGGATCCTTCATCAGCAGCACCTCCGTCAGCGCGGAGAAATTCCCGCTGAACCCAGGCGGCACATCCACCGTCAGGGCCGGAGTCTTGGAGTTGACCCGCAGCCCCGTGAACACATGTGCCGGAGTGGCGTTCAATGTCCCGCCGATGTCGGCCAGCGGAACCTTGATCTCCCACATGCGGTGAGCGACCCCGGACTTCAGGCTGGCGCCGAAACCGGCGTGGCATTCGCACGCACCGGAATTCTGCAGCAGCCCGGTCCACTTCCCCGGCCCCAGGTACAACTGCTTGCCGATGTGGTTCTGCTGGTTCGGATACAGCCCGTAGTTCACATCCACGTTGGGTGTGATCGCCTTGTTCTTATCGACATCGAAGCTCAGCCAGAAATAATCGCCGGTCCCCGCATCGTTCCCCGTGTCCTTCACCATGTCCAGACCCACATAGAGAAACTGGGCATCGTTCTGAACCAGTATCGAGCCCAGGTTCGGAACGTCCATCGAACCGGCACCGCCCCAACGCGCCGCGTCGAGGATTCCGTTGAGTTGCAGTGGTTGTGCACACCATCCGCTTTGAACAGTAGCCATGTGTATATCCTTGAAATGAAAAACAGTGATGTACGATCCCGGTTCACCGGCGCTCCTTCCGCTGCCGGCGGCTGTCGGCCCGGAACCGGACCCGTACCGGGTCATGGGCATTCGTCACAACCGGACGCGGCGCGAAGTGCGATCCGTGGTTGCGACATCGCTCCACAGAGGTGCGCGCCGGATCGGCCCGGCACGGATACGATTGTGCATGGAAGAAACAGTCCATGCCGTCGAATCAGACTCGACCGCAACGGAGCAAGGTTGTGTCAGGGAGAGGAGAGAGGGGGAGCAGTGTTATTCTGAACAGTGCGAACATACGCTCAGGGGCGGCACGTGTGCAAGTGCATCGCTCGTTCGCCTCCCTTGCCGTTCGTTATGGAACCGGCTAATCAGCGCACAACTTCCAGATGCGCATAACCGCGGGAGCGATCGGTGTGTACAACTACGAAATAGCTCCCGGTAGAAAATGTGCGAGCATCGACGGTTACAACGTCTTCCCCTCGCTTGATCCGTCGTGAGGCGACATTCACCCCATAGACATCGACGACATCTGCGACAGCGTCCGAAGAAAGTGCATCGCGCAGCCTTATGGTGAATTCATTGCTCGCTGGATTCGGTTCTATCAAAACAACAGGTCCGGCTTGATCGGAACGATAGGCAGTGACAGAATGCGGGGCGCCGGCCCGCATGTTGAACGGAATAGCGCGGCCATAGATATCGGCAAAGCCATTGCGATAATCTTCCCATGCGACATAGAGAGTATCATTCACATACACCGCAACTGGATGGCCCACACTGTCATGCGTCTCGCTTACAACAACGTTCTCCGCCATTACATTCATGTTTTTATCGACAACGATCATATGCACGCCGCCTGTCCCTCCGTACACGAAAGCAAAACCGGAATCGACCGAATTCTGTACCAGCGTGAACTCAGGCGAATCATACTGCAACAGAATATCGTTGGCAATATGGTGGGAAATGCCATTACGATCATACAGGATGAAGGCGACACTATGATAGGCGGACCAGCGAAGAAATTGAGAGCCAAGCATCGGTGCATACAGCGGATTGCTCATGCCGGACAGAGGGAATGAGGGATGCAGGCTGTCACCGTCGAAATACCGATAAGATCCGCCTTGCAACAGGAGAAGCTCACGCGGCCCAACCTGAACGAGATAGGGATCCACTGCTGACGTAACCAGCGTGTCGATAGTCCGGACAAGTATTCCATTGGCGTCCACCGCATCAACGGCCACACGCCCACGCGTCCCGTCCGCAGCCACCCACTGGTAACCGATCAGATCATTCGGCTGATCCGGTACCGATGCAAAGCGAAGCGACCTTAATCGGTCGAGCCCACCGGCAATAGCGATTGTCCTGATCAACCGCCACTCCGTTCCGACTGGCACATAGAAACGGAACTCGCTACTGTCGGCAAAGCGCCCTGAGTCATCGGTAACTTGCCATGTGCGTTTCGTCGTGAGAAGAAATCTGTTCCCGCTTGTCGACATTGTGGGCCGCAACTGAACGCGAGAGAAATCAATGCCCGGTACAATCGAATCGATCGAAAGCTCAGTGATTGCCCCCTGCACTTTCCCCGATGCCACATCCCAAGCAACAAGCGGCGCAACCACATGTTGCCCCCCGGAGAGCCATGACAGCCCCACTGAGCCATTCGACACGACGAACGCCGGGTATAATTGCGGTACGTTCTGAAGGTGGGTGGCAACCGGAGCACGTAGGCGAACAGCTCCCTCTTGGACAAACACCTCAACACTGCTCTTATAGCCGTCAGTGAGACGTTGTACCTCGACCAGAGTCTGTGCCGGGCATGACACAGCGATGGAATTGTAGGCACCGGTATATGTCCCGGCCCCTACTATCCTCATAGTATCATTGCGCGAATAGTTCGTTCCCGGAAGTGATGGGCAACCCCAAATCGCACTGACATGAATGCGAACTGCAATATCGTAGAGCGCTGTACACCTCCTGATTCGCTCCACATCGAGGATCACGTAATTGTAATCGTAGCAATGATGGAAGCTCCTCCAGAATCCAACCAGATGCTCCACTGGAGGGCCAAAAGTACCATCATCGCTTTCCGGTCTCAGCAGAACGTCCAGGTAATAATAGTTTGAGCCTGTGATATCCGATACATGAAATGCACAATATCCCAGAACTGTCCGCCCGTTGCTGTCCGCGGTAACGAACTCCGACCCTCTGAAGCGATCAGTTGGAAGACTCACTGAAACCGTCTTATACGGAAGCGAGTCGAGAAGCGAGTGATAATAACTGATAGAGGAATCCTGGACTGTAACGACGGTCCCATCCGGTGCGATGTGATATGCCCCATTCAGGGCTGCGGCGTTTATTCCAAGCGGGACCAAAGCTCCGTGCTCATCCAGGAGGATGGGAGGGCTGGCGTCCCGATCGATGATGGCACGGCGCGGATTGCTCGCGACACGGTTCAAACCGGATAACGGCCCCATGGCGACAATGCGTCGTGCTCCGAACGGATTGCCGAGGCTGTCGCAATCCATTGCCATGATTGACGTGCTTGCAAGAGTAGTATTCCAGAGGAGAAGGACACCTGTAGTGGTTGTGTATGCGAACGGCCCGGGAGAACCAAACCCCGCCTCATCAATGAGGTGCTCGGTGCCAAACACCCCAAAAGTGTCCAGACATAGCACGTAGCCTTGCAGCGACCCGCTCCGCCTATCGTTCCAAAAGACAAAGAATACGCCGCGAGCGGCATCGATTCGCAACAGATCCGACGGATCTGCACCCGAACCTGTAAGCAATATCGGTGAGCCGATAGCTGTGGCTGACGCTACGAACTGCGCATAAAGCACATTTCGCGTACCTCCTCCCGTTTGATCAGTCGTACTCCCCCATACCACGAGCGTTCTGCCACCAATCGTTGCCGCGCTCTGTATGCGTGCATCAACAGGGAGTACCGGCTCGGGGAGCTCGATCGAGAGTCGTGTATCGTGTTGTTGTGCTGAGAGGGCGATGCATCGAAGAAGAATCGTCGAGAGAATTACAGCATATAAAAGCGGACGAATCATTGAGGTACAGTACGATATGTTCACGCCGGTAACTATTACGTCGTCTAACCCCAAAGTCGCGATATAGTTAGCGTCAAAGCCATCGGCCTACTACGAAGCCCAGAACGTTACGGATGCCGATATTCACACACAATCGCACCCCCTCACCCCTCTGCCTCATGCAGCTCGATCACATTCCCTTCCAGGTCGCTCAGTTTGGCGGCGCGGCCGTACGGAACATCTTCGATCGGCCCCACGGAAAGGCCTCGCCGCTGCAGTTCGAAGACCATGGTATCGAGGCGGCTTACGTCGAGCGCGAAGAACCAGTGATTGCCCGCGCTGCCAACCTGCTCGCGCCCGGTGTAGAGCGCGATCTGCGGACCGCCATTCGGCAGCACAAGGAATGCGCAGACCCCTTCCTCCAGATAGACAACCTGCAGGCCGAGACGATCGCGGTAGAACGTCAGCATCTCCTGGAATCCGTGCACCATAATGAAGAGATAGCTCATGCGGGCGCCGGAGAGGGGGCCGTTAATTGCCGCCGCGGCATCGCTATGTTCATCCATTATGCTTTCCATGATTGATCGTACAGCCTGGAATCTATGTATCGGCCGCCAGTGGATGGAAGAGGATCTCTGTTCGGAGGCCAATCGGGAACGGGGTATCAAGCCCGCCCGTACCAGTGGCATAGCCTGACAAGCAAAACTGCTGATACGTAGTAGAGCCCGATGGATTGATACACGGCACCAATCTGAAGTCGATCCCGGCACCGCCTCCCGATAGAAGCGACAGTCCGAATCGAATCGATCCAACCTTCATCGAGTTTGGAATCCCTGGAAGGAGACTCATATCGTCGGATGGGAAACTCGCCGCCCAGAAATCAGAGTCGTTCGCGATGCCTGCATTCCAATGCCGCAGACCCTTGGTTGCGCGCATCCAGTTCTCACCCGGAGATCCTTCAACCGTTTGCAAGGTATACGCTGGATCAGAATCGACAAAACTCATGATGACCGTTCCCGCGGGATGCTTTCAGCCGGGATTATCACCTTGCCCTGAGACACGAACGCAAGCGTATCGCTGTAGTCCTGTGACGAGAGCGGCTTGAACGTAAAGTCGAACCCGTTGGACGATTCGGTTTTCGTGGCCACCTCAAACGCACGTAAGGCGGATTTCACTGCAACCGGGTTGGCAGCATTCATTGCAACGAACGTGTCAAGCCCTGGAGGCCGGCCAAGATCTTCCACAAGGTGGGTCACTCCGATCCCAATCAGCCGATCACCAACGTCAAGGCGCATCGGCGGCGTATTCGCATTCGAGACGCCCTTGACCACCACCTCGCCGCCTGAACCCACCAATCTGTTCGGTCTGTTTAGAGAGAAAGCCTGCTCGAAATTTGCCGGCATTACAGCACCCCCAAGAAGATCCGATGATGAAGATTGAAGTTGCAGTTATGGGGGATGTCCCGCCTCTAGTTGAAACATTGACAACGCCGTGACCGAGGATGTCGGTAGAGGTCGATAAATAGAGCATGGCGATGCTCGCTGCGATCGTTGGTAGATTTCAATGGCCAAAAAGGAATCCCAACACAGGAGG